>JAYUSJ010000210.1:0-16639 GCA_043755735.1 Verrucomicrobiaceae bacterium
CGGGTGCTTGCCGCCGTATTTCGCGGTAGCTTTCTCTTCTTCTTCAGCTTCGAGTTTGCGCGAGCTGTTTGCGATGTCGCATGTGCCGTTGATGAGTGCTGCGACACCGATGCCGCTGCCGCCGCCGGAGACTTCCACGGATACTTTCGGGTCAACGTCGTGGTACTTCTCGGCCCAGGCCTGAGCGAGGTTCACCATCGTGTCGGAGCCGATGTTTTGGATGGAGACGCTGCCGTCTTTCTTGCCGCCGTCAGCGGATTTCTTGCCGCAACCTGTCAGCATGAGGCTGGTTGCCGCGAACGTAGCGATGCTCAGTGTGAGGATACGATTCATTGTGTGTCTTGTTTTTTGTTTTGTTTTTCTTGTAGGAAATCAGGAGATTTTGTCACCGAGCACGCCCTCGCAGAGGTCGGAGATTTGCTCGTAGAGAAACGTGTAGGTTTTCTCAAATGCGGCCTGGCGCTCTGCCGGGTCGGTGATTGTGCTCGGGTCCGATAGGCTCCAGTCGAGGCAGACGGCCTTTGTCGGTTTTGGGAATGCTCGCTTCGCCGCCGGGTCGAGCGCGACGATGATTTGCGCAGCTTCGAGATTCGGAAGCTGGCCGATGCTCTTGCTCTGCGGGTTGCGCGGCGCGATGCCCTTGCTTTCGAGAAATGCAGCCGTCGCGGGATCAATCGGCTGCGGGTCGAGGCCGGCGCTGGCGAAGATAAAGTGCGGCTGTTCAAGCTGATTGGCGATCGCCTCTGCGAGCTGGCTGCGGCAGTGGTTGTGCTCATCGATGAACACCATGCGCCACGTATCGCCGCCGTGGGCTTTCGGGTCTTCACCTGTCACCATATAGATCACTTCCTCGGAGATATTCGTGGCCTGATCGGCCACCCGCTCGTAACGGCGGGCAATGGTCTGGAGAGGGTTTGCGGCCTCCTGCGGAATCCGGCCATCCTTCACTAGTAGAAAGATATCGGCGTTGATCTGTGAGCGAAGCACATCGGTCTCGGCCTCGCGGCGCATTACGTCGCGGGCCAGGTCCGCGTCACCGGTCACGAAGGCTTTCACCGAGTCGCGCAGCATCGGGATGGCGATGGCAGCGAGTTGCTGAAAGCGCTCCATCGGCACGGCTGCAGATGTTTTCGAAAGCTTGACGATCTGCCGGGCAATGCTCTCGGCGTAATCACCGACGCGCTCCAACTCAAGGTTCACCTTGATTGTGATGTAGGCGAAGCGCAGGTGGCGTGCGACGGGTTGCTGGCGGACGAGGAACTCCAGGCAAAGGCGATCCACTTCTTTTTCCAGTTCGTCGATGCGACGGTCGCGGAGGATGACGGCGTAGGCCTTTTTCCGGTCCTGAGCGACGAGCGCACCGATGCAGGCGGTGAGCGCGTCTTCGCCGAGCTTGGCCATTTCGGAGACTTTTCCGCGGATGCGGTTCACGTCCCGTTCGAGTGATTCTTCGTAGTGCGATGGCATTTGTTTGTTCCGAATATTCGCCTGCAATTGTTACGAATAGATGGCGGGGATGTGCCGTGTCGGTGACATGACCCCGGTTCTTCACCTTTCTGAGAAAATCCACAGATTCTCCGCAATTTTGACACAGATTTGTAACAATACCCAAAGACCGGCACCTTTCCGGCACGCAACCGTAACCTTCAGATGGAACCATTACCGTCCGCTGCGCAACGATCGCTCATTCCACTCCAACACAGTCATCACTCATTCTTGTGGCACTCCTTAATTTCTTCGGTCGCGACATGCGCTTCTTTGACCTGCTCGAAACGAGCGCAGCAGAGGCCAAGGTTGGCGCTGCGTTCCTCACAAAACTCGCGAACACCCTCGGCAACGGAAACACCGACACGCTCATGGCCGATGTCGCCCATAGTCGCCGGAATCACAAACGCATCACCATCGAGATCAGCGAGGAGCTCACGAAGGTCTTCATGACGCCAATCGACCGCGAAGACATCGAGAAGCTCTCCGGCGCGCTCTACCGAATCAGCAAAACCGTTGAGAAGGCCGCCGAGCGTCTTACGATTTGCCCTCCCGGAGCCAAGCTCACCTCACTCGAAAAGGAGTTGGCTGCCATCGAGCACGCCTCCAACGTTGTCACCACCCTCGTTGGCCAGCTTCGCCACGGTGTCACGCTTGCCAACATCAAGGACGCCCACGAGCGGGTGCAGGAACTCGAAAGCGATGCAGACAAAAACCTGCTGGAACATCTCCGGGCGCTCTACAGCAGCGAGCAGGACGCAAGGCTCATCATTTTCTGGAAAGACCTCTACGACCTCATGGAGAAGTGCACCGATCGCTGCCGCGACGTAGGCAACGTCATCTTCCACATCGCGCTGATAAACTCCTAGGCCTTCGACATGACGCTCGTCCTCATCGTCGTATTTGTGGCGTTGGTGTCTGAATACATCAACGCCTTCCACGACACGGCCAACTCTATCGCGATGGGTGTCTCCACCCGCGCACTCACGCCACGCGCCGCGCTCACGATGGCGTCCATCAGGAATCTCGTCGGCGCACTCGTCGGCACTGCGGTCGCCAACACGATTTCCAAGGGCCTGTTGCTGGACGGAGTCATCCCGAAATCCCTCACCAGCTACCTTGTCATCAGCGCGCTGCTGGGAGCCATCATTTGGAATCTTCTGACTGGTGGTTCGGCCTCCCGTCCTCTTCCAGCCATGCACTCGTCGTCGGAGTCGTCGGAGCCGCCCTCGCTGCAAGCCACGGCAACTTCGGCTCGATCATCTGGTTCACGCCGGGAAAAGAGCACTGGTATGCCCCCGGTGGCGTCATAGGAAAGGTGCTCATTCCCATGGTCGTCTCGCCATTCGTCGGATTTTTCCTCGGGCTCATCCTCATGACGGTGATCTACCTTCTCGTGAGAAACTGGCGGCCGGGAACCGTCGATCGCACCTTTCGGATCGGGCAGGTTTTCAGCGGTAGTTTCATGGGCTTCAGCCACGGGAGTAACGACACACAGAAAACCATGGGCGTCATCGCGCTCGCACTCACCGGAGCCACCGCAGCGGGCGATTTGAACACTCTGCCGCAGTGGGCGTCCTTCCTTCGGATCGACAAAACCACCGACATGGGGATGCATTTCCCGTTCTGGTTCATGCTCGTTTTCACCGGGTTCTTTGCCACCGTGGGTGCCGGGCTTGCGTGGGCGATTTCCGACGCTGCCGGGCACCTCTCAACGCGTATAAAAACCGTAGCTTCCCTGGTCATCGGCGCAGCATCCGCATACGGAGCATGGCAACTGGTCAAGACACTGGGACACCCGAGCGGCTCTATCCCCGTTTGGATCAAACTCGTTTGCGCAATCACGATGGCCGCCGGAACTGCCGCCGGCGGATGGCGCATCATCAAGACTATGGGCCAGAAAATGGTTAAGGTGCTCCCGTTGAACGGCTTCACCGCAGACGCCACGGCCGCGACTGTCCTCATCATCGCAGCCGGGAACGGAATGCCCGTGTCCACCACGCACGCTATCACGACCAGCATCATGGGCGTGGGATGTGCCCGCCGTTGGAGCGCTCTCAAACTGAGCGTCGTTGCCCGCATTCCCATCGCATGGGTGCTCACACTCCCCGCAGCCGCACTGGCTGGCTGGCTCGCGATGGAAGTGTGTTTTCTTTGCGGCGCGAAGTAGTTCAAGCAAGGCCGCTACATTTCCCCCTCCGCTGTGATTCCCGACAATAAAGGTACACTACTGCACAAAGGGCGTGGAGTGCTCTTGCGGCGAAGCGCTTACGCTTCGGACAATGAAATCCATCGAGATTCTGTTGTTGTCGCAAAAGGACGTGATCGGCTTGGGCCTGAAACCGGAAGATGTGGTCGCCGCCATTGAACTGGCGCTGGTCGAGCACTCCAACCGCACTTATGAAATGCACCCCAAGATTGGAGTGCATCCCACGGGCACCGATCCGGACAACTTTATCCACGCCATGCCCGCATACCTGCGCCATCTCGGTGCCGCGGGGCTGAAATGGGTCGCCGGCTTTGCGAAAAACGGGACCCGCGATCTGCCGAGTGTCACAGGCATTCAGGTCTGCAATGATGTGGATACCGGCATCCCGCTCGCGGTGATGGACTGCGCCTATCTCACCGGTCTTCGCACAGCCGCCGTGAGCGCCGTGATTGCGAAGCGATGCGCTCGCGCGGATGCGTCGGTGCTCGCGATTTGCGGCTGTGGTTTTCAAGGCGGGATGCATTTGCGTTTTCTACTCAAATCGCTGCCGGGAATCCGCAAAGTGCGGCTGTCGGATGTGCGCGATGGAGCGGCGGCGGCCCTGGCGAAGCGGGCGAAAGATGAGGGAATTTTCGACGGTGAAATCGAAGTGTGCGCCACCTCCGAGCGGTGCATTTCCGGGGCGGATGTCATTTCCACCTGCACGAATGGCGACGAGCAGATCATCCAGCCGGATTGGTTCAAGCCCGGCGCGTTCGGAGTCGGCATCGAGGGCGGCTGTGCCTACACCGCGCAGGCGCTGCATCAGGCGGACAAGTTCATCGTCGATGACATCCCGCAGGCGGAATATTTCCAGCAAATCTCCATTGGGCGCAAAACCGAAAAGGGCGACGACTGCCCCGAATTCCCGGGCGGTCTTCCGCCGGTGTATTCGACAATCGGCGATATCGTCGCGGGCAAAAAGAGAGGGCGTGATTCGGAGGCGGAGCGCATCATTGCCATCCCGATCGGCATGGCCATCTGCGACATCGCGCTGGGCCATGTGGTGTATCAGCGGGCAAAACAAGGCGGGGCCGGACAGACGTTCGCATTGACGTAAACGCCCGGATTTTTCTTGAAATGGATATCCTCTCAGAACCGTGGCCCGTTCGGGACGCACTCCATTGACCATCCTTCTCGTCCTCGCCTGCGTCACCGTGGTTTTCGTTCTGGTGTTCGACTACACCAACGGATTCCACGACGCCGCGAACATCGTGGCGACGGTCATCGCCAGCCGTGCGATGACTCCCGCACAGGCCGTGATGGTCGTCGGTGTGTTCGAGTTTCTCGGCCCCGTCCTCGGAGGAACGGCGGTGGCAAACACGATCGGCGGCGTAGTCCAAATCAGCGACCTTCAAGCGGTCCAATCCGTCACGCTCGTACTCGCGGGACTTACCGGCGCGATTGTCTGGAATCTTGTCACGTGGTGGATCGGCCTTCCATCATCCTCTTCGCACGCGCTTGTGGGCGGACTCGTAGGAGCCGTGTGGGCGGCGACCGGCAGCAGCCATGTCGTCTGGGGCTTCCACGAATTGTTCACCCACGCACATTTCACGGGCGTGACGAAGGTGCTCGCCGCCTTGATGATTTCGCCGGTCGCAGGGTTCGTCGCCGGTTTCATTTTGCACCGTCTCATGAAGCTCCTCCTGCGAGCCGCGCATCCCCGGGTGAATCGCTGGCTACGGCTCTCCCAGTTTGTCACGGCCGCCGGGCTTGCCTTTTCCCACGGTGCCAATGATGCGCAAAAGAGCATGGGAATCGTGACGCTCGTGCTCGTGCTCGGCGGGTTTATCCCGACGTTCGCCGTGCCATTCTGGGTCATCCTCGCGTGCGCGGCCGCGCTGACGCTCGGCATCATGTCGGGCGGCTGGCGAATCGTGCGCACCCTCGGCTTTGCCATCTATCGGGTGCGACCGCTACACGCGCTCAATTCACAACTCGCCGCCGCAAGCGTGATTCTCGCCTCGTCCGCGCTAGGCGCTCCCGTTTCCACCACTCATGTCGTCACATCAACCATCACCGGCATCGGGAGTTCGGAGCGAATCCACGCCGTACGCTGGGGAAAAGTGCGGGCCATCGTCTTCACCTGGTTCGTCACAATCCCCGGTGCCGCCGCAACCTCGCTCGTCATTTACGCGCTCATCCGCGTCTTCGTTTCCGACGGACGCTAAACTCTCACCAACTCACCCGATGTCCGAAAAAACGCCAAACCTTTTTCAACGGATCGCCGCGCGGATATTTCCAAAAGCGCCCGATTTCTACGCCCTGCTCAACGAGCAGGTGGCCGGTGTCGCGCACGCCACGGAGTTGCTGCTCGAGTTCACCGAAACCGGGGCCGTTGAAGTCGCCACTCGAATCCGCGATTACGAGCACCTCGCCGACGACGTAAAAGTGCGCAATTTGCAAATGCTCAGCGAAGCGTTCTCCACGCCCATCGACCGCGAGGACATTCTCCGCGCGATCGTGGGCCTCGATGAAGTCGTCAACTACTGCAAAGCGACGGTCAATGAAATGGACGTCCTGGGAGTGGCACCCGGAAAACACGAGTTGGACATGGCGATGCGCCTGCGTGACGGGGCGCTGGCACTGAAGGCTGGCTATGGCAAATTGACAACGCAGCCGCAAACCGTCGCCGATGACTGCCGGACCGCTCGCAAAACGGAACGTGCCGTGGAAAATATCTACCGGCTGGCGCTTGCTGAGCTTTTTCAAGGCACCGACTACATCAACATGTTCAAGCGCCGTGAAATCTACCGCCATCTCTCCAACGCCGCCGACCGCATCGCCCACTGCGCAGAAACCTTGCAGGATATCGTGGTGAAAATGGCGTAAGTATATGCTCTACAGAGATTTATAGTTTTTAACCTACTTTGCGGGAGAAAGAAGCGAACACTTCGCAATTTCTAGCTCCCCCATTGCGTCGTCAGCAACAACTTCCGGGGTTACATGACCTAACATGACACCATGCAGCATATTTAGTCGCACAAACCGGCGCTGGCCGGACGCAAGGGTCAGCTCGTCTTTGTGTTTCCATTCGGTCAAAGCGCTCACCTCGTAGTGCCCCGGCACGCGGTCAACATAGAAAAACCCACGCGGCTTTGCCTGACCGACGACGACATCGTTGATTTTGACCTTTGGCTGCACTGCTGCACCCAAGAGTGTAGTTCGATATACAAAAATCCGCCCTTGCCCCTTCGGAATTGGTGGCAACCCAGCTTTGACGTCAGATTACGTTGGGCCACTCGCGCAGCCCACGATCAAGAGGCCCGAAAATGCGCAGAGGAATAACTTGAGAAACGTTTTCATGAAATTGGGTGGAAACTGGATTCTCCAACCCAAGGACAAGTTTCCCACCCGGCATTTTCAGGATGAGTCAGTCGAGCGCGTTTTTCTGTTACTACGCCTTCCGAATTCAGTTCTGCTAGATTGAATCGCGTTCTAGTTTTGCCCGTAGCGATTGTATCTCGGTGATCCACATCTCGCTGCTTCAGCCTGGCTTGTTTATTTAGTGAAGAATGTTCCACATGGAACTTTCCGGTTCTTCATGCCCCATCAAGCGGGTCGCTAAGCTCACTCAGTTTAAATCAGATTCAAGAGCCTTGCTTAAAAATCAAATGCACTTTCGGCGCTCGTTTGCTCTACGCGTTTGAGCCTTTAACGAGCAGCTTCGTAAAAGGGCTAAAAATCAGTCGAAGATCCAACTGGGCGAATCGAAGAACGTTGGAGGCTTCTTTTCCGCCCTCACAAGTTCTACCAACGAATCCGTGTCTCTGGGGCAGACCTGAGGAATTCTTTCCTGATTGGGATGTTTAGTCATATCGCCAAGCCGCCAGTAGAGTTCAGACGCAGCCGCTTACGCTACGATCCCGATACAATTCACAGAATTCCGTCCTACTTTAAGGCAACCTGGAGCAACGTAACATCTGCCGGCGTGACCCCACTGATTCGTGACGCTTCACCTAGAGTTTTCGGCTTCAGTTTACCGAGCTTTTGCCGAGCCTCCGGTCGGAGTCCATGCAGGCTATCGAAGTCGAATCCGTCGGGGATAAGATCCTGTTCACTCCGATTGAGCCGTTCAATTGCAAGCTCCTGCCTCTGGATGTATCCTGCATGCTTGACCTCAATATCGAGGGCTTCCCAAGTTTCCACATGGAACTTTCCGAAGTGCTCGGACGGCAACATTTCCGGGCTATTGCCGAGTCGCTTCAGCCATGGCAACAGCCTCATCCCAGAAAAGGAATGGCTAGCCGCATACTGCCGGAGCGATTCGAGCGACTCCAATTTCGCAGCAACCTTTGCAGCGCGCGATTCGTCGACAAGCCCATGCCTCGAACCGATCGGCGTGAGCCTGACATCCGCGTTGTCCTGCCGGAGCACTAAGCGGTGTTCCGCCCTGCTTGTGAACATCCGATACGGCTCCAATGTGCCTTTTGTCACAAGGTCGTCAATCATCACGCCGATGTAGGCTTGTCCTCGAGTCAGAACCAATTCGGGTCTGCCGGAGCTTTTCAGAGCAGCGTTCGCTCCAGCAATCAACCCCTGCGCTGCCGCCTCCTCATACCCTGAGGTGCCATTGATTTGCCCAGCAAAATAGAGACCCGGAATTCGCTTCGTCTCCAGTGTGTGGTGCAGTTGTGTCGGGGGGCAAAAGTCGTATTCCACTGCGTAACCAGGTCGAATGATGTCCGCGCCTTCGAGCCCTGGCACAGTCCGAATGAATTCGTACTGAACCTCCATCGGAAGACTGGTCGAAACCCCATTCACATAATACTCCTCAGTATGCCGACCCTCCGGTTCCAAGAAAAGCTGGTGCCGATCTTTGTCCGCAAACTTGACAACCTTGTCTTCTATCGAGGGACAGTATCGCGGTCCAACACCCTCAATTTTTCCTGCGTAAAGAGGGGATTTATCCAGATTAGCGCGAATGATGTCGTGCGTTGTTGTGTTGGTGTAGGTCATCCAGCATGGGATTTGTTCCACGTGGAACCGACCATCGCGCCATTCGTTCAAGGTGAAAATATCATCCCGACTTTTCACAACTCGTTCCGAAACGAAGCTGAACGGCAGTGCCGGGTCGTCGCCGTCCTGTCGTTCGCACTTCGAGAAATCGATTGTCCGACCATTGAGCCTGCATGGCGTCCCAGTCTTGAAGCGCCCAACCTCAAAGCCTAACTCCCTGAGGCTATCACTGAGTGTGGAAAAGCTGTCGCCCATTCGGCCTCCAGCCTGATTCTGTAAACCCACATGCAGTAGGCCGCGCATAAACGTCCCAGTTGTCACGACAACGGATTTTCCATTGAGCTGGAGCCCCAAGTTTGTCTGCACCCCGCAAGCCCCATCCTCACCGACCAGAATCTTGGTCACATTTCCCTGTTTAATATCCAGCCCTTCAGTTCGCTCCAATGTCACTTTTGCCCGAAACTGATAGGCTTTTTTGTCGCATTGGGCGCGAGGGGATCGGACACTTGGGCCGCGGCTCCCATTGAGCATTCGAAACTGGATCGCGGTTGCATCCGTGTTCAGCCCCATAACGCCACCGAGTGCATCAATCTCCCGAACCATCTGCCCTTTCGCCTGACCACCGATTGCGGGATTGCACGACATCTGCCCGATCGTATCGAGGCTTTGTGTAAGCATCACCGTCTTGCAACCCAACCGCGCAGCAGCCATTGCCGCCTCAATACCTGCGTGCCCGGCACCAATCACGATTACGTCGTAAGTCTTCGGATAGATGAACATAAGATTCGTTTCTTTCCTTATATTATCCGAGAATACCAGCCTTGGCACGAGGGAGGAGAACAGCGAGCGTCGTGTGATATTCCTCGCCAGTAAGATTGACGCTCACTATTTCCAGGTCATCGCAGAATTCAACCATGACCTGGCGGCACGCGCCACACGGTGTCACGGGCTCCTTCGAATCGGCACACACGACCAGTTTTCGAAACTTCCGGCAACCACCCGCAATGGCATTGGCAAATGCTACTCGCTCCGCGCAGATCGTGAGGCCAAACGAAAGGTTTTCCACATTACATCCGTGAAAGACGGTCCCGTCCTCAGCCTCCAACGCCGCACCCACCTGAAAACTGGAATAGGGCGCGTAAGCGTTCTTGCGGGCTGCTTTTGCGGCAGCGATGAGTGTGTCGTCCTTCATGGCATTCGTTTCATACACGGGTTTTCGATTGGGAGAAAGTGGATTCCCTGACTCGTGGCCTTATAAATCGCCCGCGAATATCGCCCGATGTTACAGGGCAAAAAAAGTGCGGCCCCCCAGTGACGAAAGTCACCAGAAGGCCGCTGTTCCCCCCAGAACACCCGTAGAATGCTACGTGTTCGTAATATCTGCAAGAACTATTTTCGCTTTTCTGTAAACAATATTGCCGCCTCTGTTGTAGCGGGCTCAGAAAGCCTCGATGACCAATGCTGTGGTGTTATCCCGACCCGATCGTTCGACCGCGGCCGCCACAATTCGCTGCGCGGGGTTCAGTTCAGCTTCGGCAGGGGAGGGGTTGCGGAGGAATTCCTCCAGTTGGTTGTCGAAGAGTCCATCGATAAGCCCATCCGTACACAGGAGAAAACGATCGCCGCGCTCGTATCCGACCGCACCGAGTTGCGGGTCCACAAACTGATTGCCGGCACCCAGCGCCTTTTGGAGCGAGTGACGGCCTGGATGATTCCGCGCCTCGCGCTCGTTCACTTTTCCGTTCCGAAACAGCCACCCGACAAATGTGTCGTCCTCTGTGATCTGCTTCATCCCACCGGCAGCGGGGAGGTAATAGATACGGCTGTCGCCAATGTGCGCGAAATAGACCCACTCCGGGGAAAACCAGCAAAGACTCAGCGTAGCGCCCATGCCCGCGCATTCCTCGTAGCTTTTGCCAAGTGCCACGAGTGCGCCGTGGATTTGGTGGACCAGCTCGGTGAGGACATCATCGACTCCCGCTTCAAGCCCCGCCGCAGCGAGCTTAAACGATTTTGGAAGTAAGCGCGTGATTTTATCCACGGTAATCTGGCTGGCGAATTCGCCGGACTTCGCGCCGCCCATTCCGTCGCTGACTGCAAAAGCGAAATCCGCGTCTGCAATCGAAGCCTCGCCGAATTTCCCGAGTCGGTGCAACTCGTGAGCGTCGAATCGCAATCCGAGGAAGGAGTCCTCGTTGTTCTTTCGCACCCGCCCGACGTCGGAAAGCCCGAACCAGCGGAGGTCGGTGATTTTCGATACGTTATTTCGCTGCTCCATCGTTTGGGTTTTCCGCGGTTGGGAGAATCGTCGCAAACTCAAAATCGATCAGACAAAAGCGGCCGTCCGAAATCCGGTAGGTCACATTCCGCATGAATGGATCATCGTGCCGGACTCCGTAAGGGAGCAGCTCGGCGAAAAGCTCGGCCACGCGGGCGTCATCGAGATGCTCGACGCGACCGCCGCAGTTGGTGGTAACCATTTTCAGGTTCTCGGGCTCCGTTTCTAAAACACGGGGGACGAACGGACAGCCGCGCTCTTCGAGATAGCGGAGCACGCGCACCTCATTCTCAAACCGTTCCCTCGCCTGTGGCCCACGGAACGTTTTGTGGACCCGCCCATCATACCCGATGCGAACCAGCGCACGCAGTGTGTCCTTTACGTTGTTCATTCTGCGCAGACGCTACGCACGCAGGCGACAGCGGCAAGACTTGGTGTGAAACTTTTCTGTGTTCATCGACGCGCGCGCATTGCAGCCTGCACGCGATTGAACACCGCTTACCTCACTTTGCTCGCCGCCGTAGTGCCCGTTTTCGTCGTGCTCGCGTGCGGCGCGGGCCTGCGGCTGCTAGGAAAATTGAAGCATGAAGCCGACTCCAGCCTGCTCTCCGTAGCGGTGAATTTTCTTTACCCGTGCTTCATCGCGGATGTCGTGATCAGCAGCAATGCGTTGCGCGATCCGCGCAATGTGCTCCTCGCACCCGCCGTCGGAAGCGCGACGTTGATCATCGGATTTGCGATCGCATTTGGAGTCGCGGTAGCGATGCGAATGAACCGCCCGCAGCCTGCGCGCACATTTGCATTCACCGCGGCGATTCCGAACTGGGGCTACCTCGCCATCCCGGTGGTCCAGAGCCTTTTCCCCGACGGAAATAAAGACACGTTGGGAGTTCTGTTTGTCCATAATATCGGCCTCGAACTGACGCTCTGGTCGCTCGGTGTGTGGCTGCTCGCAGGGGAACGCTCATGGCGGCGCGCTTTCAATATCCCGTTCTTCGCCATCCTGGGCTCGTTGGTCCTCAGCCTCATGCGCGCGTCCGAGTGGCTCCCGCGATTCGCGCTCGAATCTCTGCACCTTCTTGGCCAGGCCGCGATGCCGCTCTCGCTGCTGCTCACGGGTGCGACCCTCGCCGATCAGTTGCGGGAAAAAGACGCACCTTCGAAGTGGTCCGCCACATTTGCCGGCATCGCCGTGAAGCTCATCATCCTGCCTCCGCTATTTATCGTCATCGCCCGCTGGCTCCCGTGCTCCATCGAGCTAAAGCGCGTGATGGTCGTGCAAGCCGCGATGCCGACGGCGATGGTCCCCGTCGTGCTCGCGCGGCTCTACAACGGCGACTCCGGGCTCTCGCTGCGAATCGTTCTCGGCACCACGGCTCTCGGGCTGATCACGATTCCGCTTTGGCTTCGGATTGGATTCGGCTGGATCGGGCAGTGAGCTACGATAGTGAGAATTCCTTATCCGCAGAACCGGTCCGCGCGTTCCGGTGAACCCACACGCTGTTAATCAGGCCGAACTCGAACATCAGCATCAACACAAACGTCCCGCCCGAGCTAACGAGCGGCAGCGGCAATCCAGTGATTGGCATCAGTCCGATCGTCATACCGATATTTTGATACGTATGAAAAAAGATCTGCCCCGTGATTCCCGCCACAATGAGAAGCCCAAACGGATCACGGGCCTGATGCGCAGTCAGCACGCACGCGAGCAACAGCGTGCCGAACGCCGCAATAACCGCCGCTCCACCGAGAAAACCCCATTGCTCCGCGATGGTCGTGAAAATGTAGTCCGTGTGCGCCACGTTGGCCGGGATGAGCCCCAGTTCCAGTTGCGTCGGAATCGGATCCGCGCCGGGAGGAACCTCAGCCATGCGCTTCCCGTTCAAGCCCGCAGAACCAATGGCAATCAGTGATTGATTGATGGCGTAACCGGCATTCTGCGGGTCAATGTCAGGATCAGTAAATGCCACGATACGGGCGCGGGCATACGGCTTCAGCCCGAAGCAAATCACCATCGGCAGCAGCGTAAGTCCGACTAAAATAAGCGCCGCAAGCCACCGCTTTGGCAATCCCCCGAGCCACAGAATCGCCATTACAGTCGGCACCCACACCAGCGTCATTCCATTATCTTTTTCCAAAAGAGTCAGCGCCATCGGAGGAAGCGTAATCACTCCAGTCGCGCACAGTTTCCAAAACGCATGCAGCCCCGGGAACTGGCTAAGAACGAAAGCCACCAGGAGAATCCCGGATGCGATCGCGATCTGCGACGGCTGAAACATCGGCAGCCCCGGAATCCTCAACCAGCACTTCGCGCCCAGCACTTCCACGCCCATGCTTGTAAACGTCAGCCCGAGCAAAATCAGACTCATGACATACAGCGGAATCGCGATCCATCGCACCCAGCGATAATCCATCAGCGACACCGCGAGGAACACCAGCAACCCAAAGCCCACGAACCGCGCGTGATCCTGCCAATACGGCTTGCCATCAGTGATGTGCTCCGTCGCACCCTGAATAAAAAACACGCCCGCCAGCGCAATCACCACCACGGTAGCGACGAGCAGCCAGTTCATGCCGATCAGTTTACGAAGAAACGGAGTCATTTCCTATAATACGCCGCAAACAACGAAATCTTTCACGCAATCACCGGCACCGCAGCCAGCAGCTTCCGCGTGTATTCGTGCTGCGGGTTCTCGTAAATCTCCTCCGCGCTAGCGCTCTCCACGATCTTGCCGTGATACATCACGAGCACCTTGTGGCTGATGTGCTGCACCACCGCCAAATCATGCGCGATGAAAAGATAAGTCAGCCCCAGCTCGTCCTGCAGGTCCTGCAAGAGATTCACGATCTGCGCCTGCACGCTCACATCGAGCGCGCTCACCGGCTCGTCGCAGACGATAAACTTCGGCTTCACCGCCAAAGCCCGCGCGATGCCGATGCGCTGACGCTGCCCGCCGCTGAATTCGTGCGGATACCGCTCCATCATATCCACTTTCAGCCCCACCTGCTTCATCAACTCCGCCACGCGTTGACGCCGGTCTTCGCGGTTCATCGCGGGAAAATGAATCTCCAGCGCCTCGCCCACGATTTGCAAAATCGACAGCCGCGGATTGAGCGACCCAAACGGATCCTGAAAAATCATCTGCATCTGGCGACGATACGGGCGAAACTCGTCCTCCGACATCGGCAGCACATCGTTCCCCTCAAAAAGAACCTTCCCCTCCGTCGCCGGATTCAGCTTCAAAATCGTGCGCCCGATCGTCGTCTTCCCGCTCCCACTCTCACCCACGAGCCCGACCGTCGTGCCCGCCTCCACGGTGAAACTCACATCATCCACCGCCTTCACATACCCCGTCACGCTCCGGAGCAAACCGGTGCGAATCGGGAACCAAGTTTTGAGATTGCGGACTTCGAGTAGTGACACGCCGCGCTTCATGCCGTGTTTTTCAGAGAAGGTGAAGCGGGAAGTGCGGCCGATGTCGCGCTTTCCATTTTCGGGCGCTTTCGCCAAAATGCTCCGACAACTACACTATGAAACTCCTGCTCACCCTGATCCTCGCCTTCGCGAGCGGCGCATTCGCCGATGTCACACGCGCCGACGCCCTCAAAATCGCCGAGCGATTCGTCAATCATCGCTGGACCGCCGAGCCACGCCACGTCCGGCACGGCAAGGACAGTTCGGGCATCGAGATCCACACGCCGGACCGCGCCGGCGGTCATGCGAATCCGGAATCCGATTCGTGGACGCTCGGGACGCAAAACATCGGCATCGCCTACAAATGGGGCGGATGGGACACGCCGGAGACGTTCAACGCCGGGCTCAACAAAGGCCGCGCGGCGGGCGACGTCTATACTGCGGACAAGCGAAAAAAAGGCGGCGCGGCGGTGAGCGGCGATTGCGTCGGCATCGATTGCTCCGGCTTTGTCTCCCGCTGCTGGGCGCTGAAAAAGCGCGAGTCCACCTCCACACTCGGCAGCATCAGCAAACGCCTCGCTTCGCCCGCCGAACTCAAGCCCGCCGACGTCATGAACACTGCCGGCGGCCACGTCATCCTCTTCGTCCGCTGGCTCGGTTCCGAAAAAAAGCGCGCCCTCTTCTACGAAGCCGCGCCTTTCTCCAAAACGCGCGCCGTCGAGCACGACATCGACGAACTCACCGGCCGCGGCTTCATCCCGCTGCGCTACCGCGGCATCCGCGAATAGCGACTTACATCACGAACGGCGTGTCGTTCGCGTGGTCGCGCTTCCAATGCTCCAGTCGTTCCTCCGCAGTGTAACGGGCCGCGTGCTCAGCCATCACTTGCCGCTGCTCGGCAAACCACGCCGCATCCGAAACCTGCGAAACCGGCAGGTCGGGAATATCGGTGGGTAAATTCAAATCGAGGTCGAGCGGCTGCTTGGTCATCTCCGTCGAAAGTATTGTATTTTCTCGAAAAAGCCAGCCGGAGCGTACCGTTGGCAAGTTGCCCGCAATTCGTCATCCGAAACCGCATCGGGATGCGCGCGCAAAAGCTCCACGATGTCCGTCAAATCCTGCAATTCGCGAAAGAAGTTGTTCTTTATCGCATGAAGCTTGAGCGCGATGAGGTGACCAACTGAAGGAACCCGAACGGCGATTCCATCAATGCACGCCTCCTGACTCCCTGCGGACATTTTCGCAAACGTCGGCTCGTCCACGGTCATCACGTCCAAGTCCCCGCGTGCCTTGTCATCCGGCTGAAATTTCATGAACGAAGGCGTGCGAAACACTTCCTTATAGCCCTGTGCTTCGATGTGCCGTTTCACTGCGGCCGCATTCGCCACGGCGATCATGAAATCCCAATCACTCGTCTGCCGGGCGTAACCGAGCACACGGACGGCTTGCCCTCCGATGACCAAAAGCGGCTCGGAAAACTCGGCCAAAAACTCCACAGGCGTCTTCATTCGCCGCGCCCTATAACACACCCTCGCCAAATTGCAAAAGCCCCGTTCCTCGCAGCGGGCTTTACCTTTGGGCGCGGGCATGTAGCTTCCGCGCTCTTTTTCTATATGATGACCAGCGCACAAATCCGCCAAAGCTTCCTCGATTTCTTCCGTCAGCAGCAGCACACCATCGTGCCGAGCGGCTCGCTCATGCCGGATTCGCCGAATCTGCTTTTCACCAACGCGGGCATGAACCAGTTCGTCCCCATCTTCCTCGGCGAACGCAGCGCCGATGTCAGCAAATGGGCGGGCGCAGTCCCCGGCAGCGACACACGCGCTGCCGACACGCAGAAGTGCATCCGCGCCGGCGGCAAGCACAACGACCTCGATGACGTCGGCCTCGACACCTACCACCACACCTTCTTCGAGATGCTCGGCAACTGGTCCTTCGGCGACTACTTCAAAAAGGAAGCCATCGGCTGGGCGTGGGAGCTCATCATCAACCGCTGGAAATTCCCCGCCGAGCGCGTCTATGCCACCATCTACCAGCCCGACAAATCCAAGGGCGACCCCGCCGACCGCGACCAGGAAGCGTGGGAACTGTGGGCCGAGCATTACCGCTCCGTCGGCCTCGACCCCGACATCCACATCGTCAACGGCAACAAAAAGGACAACTTCTGGATGATGGGCGACACCGGCCCCTGCGGCCCCTGCACCGAGATCCACATCGACCTCACCCCCGGCCCGGTGAATACGAGCATCGAGCG
>JAYUSJ010000211.1:0-16590 GCA_043755735.1 Verrucomicrobiaceae bacterium
CAACCGCAGTGCCATGATTCGCGACGTGGAAACGCGCATCGCCGGCCTCGCCGAGCGCCTGCCCGACCTCGACGACCTCGTCCTCCAATACGGCGAAACAGCCGCAGGCCGCGCCTTCATCGAAGCATGGAAGCGCGCCCGCATCATCGTAGATGCCGGCCACGGCCCAGGCGAAGACCCCACCCCGACGCCGACGCCGACTCCGACTCCGACACCAACCCCTACACCTACGCCTACACCTACGCCTACCCCTACGCCAACGCCAACGCCGTCTCCCACTCCTGCACCATAAGAGTTCAGAGTCACCGACCGGAATTTGTGGACTTTATCGCCCATGCACACGAGAGCCATTCATGGATGCATTTCTTTCATGTCGCTTGACCCCGTTTCCTTGGCTTCAAGTGAGTGGGTCTTATTTTTATTTTTATTCATGAATATCGCGAAATATATTAGTATCCGTTTATTGGCGTATGTCCGCTTCGTTGGAGTGTTCTGTTTGATATCATCGAGTTGCCTTGGTTGTGACAATGATGCAAAGCCATCAAGGCTTATGGAACGGTCGTTGGTTCCTCCTTTTAAGGACCCACAGATCACTTCCCTCGTTGAATATTTGAGGGAAGGAATTGTTGTTGCACGGAAGACGAGTCGTTTATCACGGGACGGGCAAAAGGAGGAAATCATCGAGTTTAGGCTAGGAAGGCAGTCATGGGCGGAATATAACATAACCACGGGTGTCGATGTTGTGAAAGCGGATGATACGACTCTATGTTGGAAGGCGAAAGACTCGATTTCTGTTGCGACTAGGGCCGGCAATGGTGGTTATTTTGAGGTCTATTTTGTAAAAGAAGGAATTTTTCTGGACGGCGAGGAACGATCGCGGCTGCAACAATCTAAGGCGGAGACCATGGCCCGGGTAGGCCCAGCAAGCGGATTATAAGAACTGAGAGAACTATTTGTCTGTCCCTCTGTGCGCTTTGAAGTTTATGGGAAGGCCGTGAATTCTGTGAGGAATCTATTGAAGAACCTATGTTGGCGCACCTTGCAAGTGGTCGCGTTTGTAGTTTTCTTGATCGTGTTAGATGTGATATACGAATTGATTAATTATTGGTTCGAGGGGCTGCCGCTGACCGAAATCGCATTCACGATTGCCATCGCTTCATTGGTAATTTATTTCGCTTTGAGTCTGAAAGGGGAAAGCGGGTCAGGCGACAAAAAAGAAAAATAACACCCGATGATGCTGAATAGTTCTCCATTTTATCGCCGCCCTTAGCGACAGTGAACCACGCTCAAAGTAGCTCTTCGATCCTGAAAAGCTGTCGATGAAAAGTGCGGCCAATGTGGGAATGGCGATTCGGAGGTTGCAAAGCGGGAAAATAAAGCGGGACTAATCGCGTGAATTTACGGACTTTGTCGCCCATGCAAACGAGAGCCATTGATGGATTCATTTCTTTTTTGTCGCCTGACCCTGCTTCACACGTTTCACAATCAAGGCTCGCTGTAATTGGGTGAATCATGCGCATTCACCCGCTTATCCTGCTCCTCGCCGCGACTCCGGTTTACTCCGCCGAACCGAGACCGGTGCCGCGAATGCAAGCCATCCCGCTTCCGCAATCGCAAGTATCCATCCAGCGCGACGGCGCGGAACTTTGCCGGCTATACTTCGCTGCCGACCAGCAGCGACCGTTCATTTTCCCGATCATCGGCCCAACCGGTCGCATGCTCACACGGATGGGGCATCCGCACGACCCGGTCGGACACAGCCATCACAACAGCGTGTGGTTTTCTCATGAAAAAGCGGGCGGCGTGAATTTCTGGACCGACCGGGCCGGGAAAGAACAAAAGCTCGGGCGCATCCAGCATCTGCGTGTTTTGCGCAGCGAAGACTCGGACAAAGCGACTTTCGTAGAAACTGAAAATGCGTGGCTCGACCCGAACAATGCGCCGGTTCTCCACGACAAGCGTCGCGTATCCACCCGCCCTTTGGAAAATGGAGAATGGCTGCTGGAACTCGACCTGCAACTCGAAGCGCGGACGGCGGACGCGTTGCTTGAACAGACAGCGTTTGGTCTCCTCGGCGTCCGCATGGCAAAGACCATCGGCGTGACGGATGGCGGCGGCACCATCCGCAACAGCGAGGGCGGGACGGACGAAAAGGAATGCTTTCGCAAGCCTGCGCGTTGGATGGATTACAGTGGGCCCGTGGCAAATGGAGTGATTGAAGGCATCACGATTCTCGACCATCCGGATAACGCGAACCATCCCGTTCCGTTCCATTGCCGCAACGACGGCTGGATGGGCGCTGCGCTCACGTTTCCCGGCGCGCTCACGATCAAGCGTGATGCGCCGCTGCGGCTACGATACGCGCTCTACGTTCATTCCGGCGCGGCATCGTCCGATAAAATCGAAGCGCGGTGGAAAGCATTCGCCGCCGAAAAGTGGACCGACTTTCTACCCGCCAAATAAGCACTTCGCCCCATTCCCGCCGTGACGATGGAACTTTCGAGTATTTCCTCTTTATTGTCCGTCTGTGATGTGCAGATTGCAGCGTCCAGCGACAACACTCTTTCCATGAACATCACCCGCAATCTCACAATTGCTGCGCTCGTTTTCTATTCCGCGATTTCAGCGGTCGCGCAGACGTTTAATCCATCCGACTACGGAACCGTTTCTCTTCATCTGAAAGCCGACACGCTCGGGCTGACGAATGGTGCCGCCGTGAGCAATTGGGGTGGGCTCACCGTCGCGCCGGGCGTGACGAATGGGGCGACTGCGCCGACTTACGTGCTCAGCGATGCGGGTTTTAATAACAAGCCGGTCGTGCAGTTCACCGCTGCGAGTCGCAACGTGCTCGCGGGGACGGGGGTGAATTACACGGCGCAGACGATCTTTGCCGTGGCCTCGCTCGACTCGACTGCGGTGAGCCTTGCGGGGCTCCTGTCCGGTGGTGCCGATAATTTGAACATCCGCCGAAATAACACAACGAACTTTTATCGTTCGCCCGGGCAGGGGGTGAACACGGGAGACTTCTGCGGAGTCGTCGCGGGCGGTGCTCTGTCGGTGAACAATGTGGCGAGCGGCGCATACGCAAACAGCGTGGCGCATTTGGTCATCACGACGGCGGGCACGCCGCAGGTCTATGCGAACTTCTGGCTGGGCAGCGCGAATGCGACGCTCGGGCGGCATTGGCAGGGAAAAATCGCGGAGGTGCTGGTGTATCAGGGCACGCTCAACGCGACGCAGACCAATGCGGTCGGCTACTATTTGCAGGCGAAGTATAATCTGCCGACAACGTTCACGCCGCCGTTTGCGGTGGTGAGTTCTTTCACCGGGACGACGGCGAGCGGCGTGACTTCGCCGACTGGAATTCTTTCTCCAGGCGCGGGTGCGCCGATCACGCTGAGTTGGGCCACGAGCGCCTCAACGAGTGTGAGCATCGACAATGGCGTGCTCGCTGCGCCGGGTACGGCGTCCGGTTCGGCGGTGGTGAGCCCTGCGGTCACTACGACTTACACGCTCACTGCGCTGGGCTCGGGAGGGAATGCCAGCGCGACGTTCACCGTGCATGTCGGGGCTTCGGCACTGCCGCCGACGATCAATGAATTTGTCGCGGAGAATAACGAAGGGCTTGTCGATAACACCGACCCGCTCGCGCATCCGGACTGGATCGAAATCTATAATCCAAATGGGTTCGGCATGGACCTCGCGGGCTATCGACTGAAGAACAACGCGGCGCAATGGGATTTCCCGGCGGGCTCCGGAATTGCGGCAAATGGCTACCGCGTAGTCTTCGCATCGGGGAAGAATCTCACCAACCCCGCGACGATGTTGCACACGGATTTCACGCTCGATGCGGAAGGTGAATACCTCGGGCTCATCCGAATCAGCGACCTCATGGCGGTGACCGAGTTCGCGCCGGTTTATCCAAATCAACTCAAGGATATTTCCTACGGCTGGTGGGCACCGCGAAACGGATTCCGTTATTTCGGCGCGCCGACGGGTGCACCGACTCCGGGCGCTGCGAATGGCCCGCTTGGCGTGCTCGGCTTTCTCGGGAAAACGGATGATACTTCGTTCTCCGTGGACCGTGGTTTTTATACGGCTGCGGTGACGACGGACGTCACATGTACGACTCCCGGTGCGACGATCATCTACACGCTGAACGGCTCCATTCCTTCGCTGACCAACGGCACGCAAGTCGCGCCGGCAAATGCTGCGACGGCCCCGGGCGTCTCCATCACCATCCACCCCGGCGCAGTTCCCGGCGGTGCGACGGGGGTGAATGTCGCATCCATCGGCGGCGTGACCATGCTGCGCGCGGCGGTGTTTAAAGATGACTACGCGCCGACGGAGACGGACACGCAGACGTATGTATTTTCGCAGCAATTGCTCGTGCAGACGGAGGCGGATGCGACGGCGCGCGGATGGCCGGCTTCCTCGGGAAATGTGAACGGGCAGCTCTTCAATTATGGGATGGATCCAGCGGCGGTCGCGGCGTATTCGCCAGCCGATGTGCTGGACGCTCTGCACTCCATTCCCACGATTTCGGTGGTCGCGGATATGTCGGCTTGGATCGACCCGACGGTGGGCATTTATGTGAATGCGGAGTTGCACGGCGAAGCATACGAGCGTCCGATGTCCGTGGAACTGATCCATCCGCCCGGCTATGTGTCGCCGGACGGAAACGCCCAGGGATTTCAGATCGACGGAGGCGTGCGTATTCGCGGCGGCGCGAGTCGGGGTGACGCATTCTTCAAGCACGCGCTGCGGCTTTATTTCAACAACGACTACGACGGAAAACTGAACTATCCGCTCTTCGGCGATGAAGGCGCGAGCAAGTTTAGCGTGGTCGATTTGGCCACCTCGTCGAACTACGCCTGGTATCGGGAAGCGGGCTACGGGACCGGCAGCCAGAACACGATGTGCCGCGACATGTTTAGCCGCGACACGCAGGGCGCGATGGGGCAGCCTTACGGAAAGAGCCGGTTCTATCACGTAATCCTAAACGGCCATTACTGGGGGCTTTACTACACCGATGAGCGTCCCGTTGCGGACTTCGGCGCGACATACCACGGCGGAAACGAAGACGAATACGATGCGGTGAAATGCGGGAATCGCGGGGTGACGCCACAATTCTCGACGGAGGCGACAGACGGCGATCTCGTGGCTTGGACGAACCTTTGGAACAAGACCCGGGCAATCGGCACGCAGAACGCGAGCGATGAAAAATACTTCGAGCTGCAAGGGCGCAATCCCGACGGCACGCGCAATTTCACGATGCCGGTGCTGCTCGATGTGGACAATCTCATCGACGAGATGATCATCCTTTTTTACTCCGGCGACGGCGACGCGGTGTTGTCGAATTTTCTCTCGCGAAACACGCCGAACAATTGGTTCAGCTACTATCGGAAGAACGGCGAGAGCGGATTCAAGTTCATCATCCACGATGCGGAGCATTCGCTCGGCTCCGGCTCGTCGGTGGGCGATCAGACGGGGCCTTACGGCGGCTCAAATATCGGCAGTTTGCTGTTCAGCAATCCGCAGCGGATGCACCAGGATTTGCTCTCCAGCCCGACGTACAAGCGGCGTTTTTCTGACCGCGTGCAGATGCACTTTTTCAACGATGGTGCGCTGACGACGGCGAAAAACATCGCGCGTTTTAACAACCGCGCGGCGCAGGTTCGCAAGGCCATGAAGATCGAAGAAGCCCGATGGGGCGACGCGAAAACAATCACCGGTCTGCCCGGCGGCCACGCGCCTCGCTACACGGTTGCGGATTGGGAGACTGCGGTGACCAATGTCACAAACTGGATGTCCACCCGCAACGCCATCGTGCTGGACCAACTCGCGCGTGACGGTCTGTTTACCAGCCTCACTCCACCGACGATGGCAAACGATGCGAATGGCGCTTTGCAGCACGGCGGGAACGTGGCGCCGGGCTTTGCATTGCGGCTCACGGCGAGTGGTTCGCCGACGATTTACTATACGCTCGACGGCTCCGACCCGCGCCCTGAACTCGCCGCGATTCCCACCCTCACCACATTTCTTGGCGCAGGCGCGGATGGCGTGTGGCACGTCCCCACTGCGGCGACCGACGGCTACACAGCGCTGACAAATCCGGTGACAGCGTTCGCATTTTACCCGCTCGATTTCGGCACCGCTCCGCCAGCGGGAACGCTTGTCCCCGATACTGCTACGACCGCTGTAGGCGATGGTGCTTCGCAAAACGGCACGGTCGTCGGCGCGCCCGTGCTGAGCACCAATCGCAACGGCATTCCGAACATGGCCCTCACGTTCTCCGGCGCAGCGCAATCCATCACCATCGGCGATCCCGTGGCGTTGCAAATCACCGGGCAGATCACAATGGCCGCGTGGGTCCGCACGACCGCCGCGCCTACGAATGCCATCCGCAACATTCTCGCGAAAGGTGCGGGCACGAGCGGCGAGATTTTTATGCGAATGAACGGCGGGGATTGGGAAGTAGGCTCGTGGAACGGTACGAATCACCACGCTTCGTTCCCGATTTATACGGACCTCAGCACCTGGGTCCACATCGCGGGAACCTACGATGGCACCGCATGGCGGCTCTATCGCAACGGCCAGCTCGTCGCTACGCGCGTTGATCCGATTGGCGCAGTCGCCGTGACCGGCGGCAGCCCAGGCTGGGCCATTGGTGCAAACGGCGCAGGCACCGGACGTCTTTGGACGGGGCAAATCGATGACGTCGCGATTTTCAACACAGCGCTCACTCCCACGCAGATCGCCGCAGTCGCCGGGCTCAACAGCGCCGACTGGGCGCAACCCGGCGCAACGCTCGCCGGCACTTGGACGACGAGCCCTGGCGGAATCGGCTACGAGCGCGATGCCACCAACACGCTCGACCCTGCAATCACCACGGACATCGAGGCGTCGCTTTACAATATTCGCAGCACCGTCCAGTTCCGCAAAAGCGTCACGCTCGACAGCACGCAAATCGGAAGCGTCAAAAACCTCATCCTTCGCGTGCGCTACGATGATGGATACGTGGCGTATTTGAACGGCGTCGAAGTCGCCCGCAAAAACGCACCGGCGCTCGGGGTTTTGAACGGCACATCCGCAGCCAGCGCGACGCACAACGACGCCGATGCGCTCGCTTGGGAGAACGTGGATGTTACAGCCTTTGCCGGCTTGCTTGTTCCTGGAGTCAACGTCATCGCCATCCAGGGACTGAACACCGCGGTGGCCGATGATGACTTCTTGCTGAACGTCGAACTCGCCGCCACCACCACGCCGTATGGCGTCAGCGGAACTGCGCAGGTTTACTCCGGCCCCATTACGATAAACGGTGTCACCACCGTGAAAACGCGCAGCTATTCCAGTGGCGAATGGAGCGCGCTCGACACCGCAGTTTTCACCGTGAACACCGTTGCCGCGAGCGCTTCGAATCTTGTCGTCACGCAAGTCGCATACAATCCGATTGGCGGAAGCACCTTCGAGTGGATCGAACTCATGGCGATTGGTCCCGATAATGTGAATCTCACGGACGTCAGCATCAGCAACGCTGTCGATTTCAGTTTCCCATCAAGCTACATACTGCCGGCTGGCGCGCGCGTGCAAATCGCCGGAAACGTCACGAGCTTTATCTCGCGTTACGGCAGCGCTGCGCCCGTAAACCTGATGCCGACCGCATTCGTAGGCAACCTCAGCAACGGCGGCGAAAACATCCGCATCGCCCGTGTCGTGGGAACGACCAGCACGACGATCAAATCCTTCACCTACAACAACGACGCCACATGGCCCGCGAGCGCCGACGGTGCCGGCCCCGTGCTCGTGCTGATCGAGCCCGTGACGAACCCCGACCACACGCTCGGCGTCAACTGGCGTGCAAGTTCTGCGTCCGGCGGCTCGCCCGGTGCAAGCGACGCCCTCGACTACGCTGCGTGGGCCGCGGCGAATAGCGTAGCTGATCTCGTGGGTTCCGCAGACGACGATGGCGACGGGCTCGCAAACTTGCTCGAATACTTCTTCGGCTCCAGCCCGACGCAATTCACCGCACAACCGGTCAGTGCGGTGCAAACTGTTTCGGTGAATGGCGTCCCCGGCGAATATCTCACGATTACATTCACCACCACGCTGGGGCGCGACGAAGTTGTGTTCAACGTCGAGGCCAGCACCGACCTTACTCAAGCGTGGGTGCCCGCCGTGCAAGTGGGTGAGCCGATTTACGACGCCCTCGGCACCGAGACTTACACATTCCGCCACCCTCAAGCCAAAGTCGCAGGGGCGCAGCAATTCCTGCACGTGAAAGTGACGCGGTAGCTGTTTTCGGATGCCATCGCGAAGTAATCGCCACACCGGTGATTGTGGCGATGCTTGCCAAAAATACATCCAGCGGCCAATCTGCGCCCGTATTTACTAAAACAACCGACACAATAATTATATGGCATACGAACTACCAGCACTCCCATACGCAACCAACGCCCTTGAGCCGCACATCGATGCGCGCACAATGGAGATCCATCACGGCAAGCACCACGCGGCTTACGTCGCGAACGTGAACAAGGCGCTCGAATCCGCACCGGAACTCGCCGGCAAGAGTGTGGACGGTCTGTGCAAGAACCTGGCTTCCGTACCTGATGCCATCCGCGGCGCGGTGCGCAATAACGGCGGCGGGCATTGGAACCACAGCTTCTTCTGGCAGCTCATGAAGGCGGGCGCAGAGGGCAAGCCGGTCGGCAAGCTCGCAGAAGCGATCACCGCGACTTTCGGCAGCTTTGAGGCTTTCCAGGAGAAGTTCGCAGCCGCCGCAGCCACGCGTTTCGGCTCGGGCTGGGCATGGCTTGTGGTGAACGGCGGGAAGCTGGAGATTTGCTCCACGCCAAACCAGGACAATCCGCTCATGGGTAAGGCAATCGCAGGCTGCGAAGGCACTCCGGTGCTCGCGCTCGACGTATGGGAACACGCTTACTACCTCAACTACCAGAACCGCCGTCCCGACTACGTGAAGGCATTCTGGAACGTCGCCAACTGGGCGCAGGCCGAGGCGAATTTCAACGCCGCGAGCTAGACCGCCTGGAACAATCAATTTAGAAACCGCCCGCTTCCGAAAGGAGGCGGGCGGTTTTTTGCGGAGTGAATGCTCGCGGCGGCATTCCGCATTCGACATTCGGCGCGGGATATTTACCAATCGCCCTACATGCGATTGCGCAATCAACTGCTGGCACTGATCATCTTCGCGGGGTTTCTCGCGTTGGGGGCTTTCTATATCCGGTTTTGGACAGCGAAACGGCCATTCGGCATCATCATCTTCGTCAGCGACGGACTCGTGTCGCGTCACCTCGCAGCAGCGCGGCTCTATGCGGGCGGGGCGGATGAGCGATTGAGCATCGAGCGATTTTTTCCGCAGGTTGCGCTCGTGCGAAATGACGGTTTGCAGTTCTCCGTGCCCGATTCCGCAGCGGCGGCTACGGCGCTGGCGACGGGAAAAAAAGGGCGCCATCACACGCTCAGCATGAGCGAGGCCGGCACGGCACTGCCGACAATTTTGGAACTTGCACGAGCAAGCGGGCGAAACGCGGGCTTGGTTACGACGGATCGATTTACGGAGCCTTCCACTGCGGCGTTCTTTGCGCATACTATGGATGCTGCATCGCGCGATGCGATCGCGGCGATGTTGATTACGCCACCGAGTTTCAAGGTGTTGCTTGGTGGTGGGCTGGGGGATTTCCTGCCGACGGACCAGAACGGCTTCCGCACCGACCAGCGGAATCTTTTGGAGAAACTCACGAGCCCCGATTGGGATGTCGTGAAGACGAAGGCGGAGCTTGAAAGTGCCGGGACCTATCGAAAGGGAACGCTGCTGGGCTTGTTCGCGCCAGGTGCGCTCGCGCCCGGCAAACAACGTGAGTCGGGCTCCACAGAGCCGACCCTTGCGGACATGGTCCGTCGGGCGATTCAGTGCTTGGAGACAGACCGCGACGGCTACGTATTGGTGGTGGATGAAACGCTGATTTCCCGTGCGGCGATGATCAATGACGGCGAGATGCTGCTGCGCGAAACGAGCGAACTCGACAAGGCTATCGCGACCGCTGTGCAGTATGCAGGCGACCGTTCGCTGATTGTCGCCGTGGGCCGCAATAGCACGGGCGGATTTGCGCTGAACGGCTATCCGATGCGCCAGGACAAAGGCATTGCGCTCGTCGGCCCCTCGCCGGAGGGAACTCCGGCCATCACGTGGGCGACGGGTCCGAACGCCCGCGACGCTGCGCAGCCCAGCGCGCACCAGCTCCCGGCTGCGCTGGGGAATGCGGAGGACGTGATTGCCGTGGGGCGCGGTCTCGGCGCGGAGAAGCTGCGCGGCTTTATCGACAGCACCGCGATCTTCGATTTATTGCGCGAGTCGCTTTAGCGTCGCGAACGAGTCGAGAGCAGCGATTCTTGCAGCAGCGTGATCCACGATGGGTCGCGGATAGTTGCGTCCGAGCACGACACCGGCTGCTGCAAGCGTTTCAGATGGAGCTTCCCAAGGCCGGTGCAGCCAGCGGAGCGGGACGCGTGCGAGCTCCGGGCACCAGCGACGGACGTAGATGCCTTCTGCGTCGAATTTCTCGCCCTGGCTCGATGGGTTGAACACGCGAAAGTACGGTGCCGCGTCGGCTCCGCATCCGGCGCTCCATTGCCAGCCCAGCGTGTTTTGGGCGAGGTCGGCATCCACGAGTGTGTCCCAGAACCACCACGCGCCTTCCGTCCACGAAATGAGCAGGTCTTTTACGAGGAACGATGCGACGACCATGCGCACACGGTTGTGCATCCAGCCGGTGGCCCATAGCTCGCGCATCCCCGCATCGACAATCGGGTAGCCGGTCTGGCCGCGCTGCCACGCGGCGAGCAGTGTTTCGTCAATCTTCCACGGAAACCGCCCAAACTCCGGCCTCAGCGGCTCCTGCGGCGTGCGCGGAAAATGGTAGAGCAGGTGATGCGAAAACTCGCGCCACCCGATCTCCGTGAGGAATCGCGATTCACGCCAGCCGGGTTGCCCGGAGTTGCGCGCGGCGTGCCAGATTTGCCGTGGGCTGATTTCGCCGAAGTGCAGATGCGGTGAGAGTCGAGAGGTTCCTTGCACGCTTGGGATGTCGCGCGTGACGCCGTAGTTTCCGGCGGTCTCGCGGAGAAAATGAGCGATGCGTTCGTGCGCTCCGGCTTCTCCGGGATTCCATGTCGCCCGAATCCCGTCGGCCCAGGCGATTTTTGGTTCAAGCGCGAGTTTATCGAGAGGTGTGGAGTCCGGCCAGCGGGCGGGCGAGGGGATCTGCGCCGGGGCGGGGAGTGGTTCGTCGGGGTCCGGCTTGGTGAGGCAGTGCCGCCAGAATGGGGTGAAGACCTGAAATGGTTTCGCGGACTTATTCTGCACGGTCCAAGGCTCGTGCAGCAGCGCACCGCAAAAGCTCTCGGTCTTGAGCCCGGCCTGAGAGAGCGCATCTTTCATCTTCTTGTCGCGCGCTATGACCGCGGGCTCGTAGCGTCGATTCCACATGACGGAATCCGCGCCGACTTCTTTCGCAAGCGCGAGCAGAGTCTCCAGCGTGGGGCCCTGACGAATGATGAGCCGAGAGCCCGCTGCCCGCAGCGATGCATCAAGCGACTGGAGCGAATGATGGAGCCACCAGCGCGATGCGCCGCCGGGCAGCCACGGTGCCTCGGATTTCGGGTCCCAAATAAATACGGGCACGACAGCTCCCGCCGCGATGGCGCTGTGCAAAGCGGGATTGTCGGCGAGTCGGAGTTCGAGACGGAGCCAGAGGATGGTGGTTTTCACGCCGTCTAAACGCCGCTGCATCCATCAAGGATGCAACGTAAATTTTCTCCGCACTAATAAAGCGGATGAAGCGTGGTCAGACAGAAACCAATCCATGAATCGCATCCTTACCTTCGCACTCGCCTGCTTCGCCGGCGTCTCATTTGCCGCTGAAAAAAAACGCGTCGTCGTTTGCACCGTCACGACGGGCTTCCGGCATTCTTCCATTCCGTTCGCGGAGAAAACGATTGAGAAACTTGGCGCGGATAGCGGCCTTTTTGAAGTCGTCGGATGGTCGCGTCAGCCCAACGCTGAAGTGCCAAAGAAGCCCGAGAAACCGAAGGCTCTGAAGCCGCTGGATGCAGCCGCAGACGACAAGGCAAAGGCGAAATTTGAAGACGAGACAAAGAAGTTCGCCGCAGCCGAGGCGAAGTATGCCGCCGAGATCGCCAAGTGGGGCGCGGAGCAGGATGGCGCTGTGAAATCCGCACAAACGAAGCGCGATACCCAGATGAAGGAGAGCATGGCCATTCTGTCGCCCGATGCGCTGAAGGCGAATAAAGTGGACCTCGTGATTTTTGCAAACACCACCGGCGACCTTCCGCTGCCGGACCGTGATGGATTCATCAAATGGATTGAGGACGGCGGCAACTTCGCAGCGATGCACAGCGGCGGCGATACGTTTCACGGCTTCAAAGGTTATCTGGAGATGTTGCAATGTGAGTTCAAGACGCATGGCCCGCAGGTTTCGGCGGAGCTGATTGCAGGCGATACGGCGCATCCGGCGAATGGAGGCATCGGAGCCGCATGGAACCTCGCGATGGAGGAAATGTATGAGTTCAAAGACGGAAGCCACGACCGTGAGAAAATCCGGGCGCTGTGGTACCTCCGGCATCACCCGGTGAAGAAGGATCAAGCGGGCTACAATCCCGTGAGTTGGTGCCGCAACGCAGGTAAAGGGCGCGTATTTTATACGAGCCTCGGGCACCGCGAAGATCTGTGGAGCGATGATCCGGCGATGCCGGGGCGGAAGAACTCGGTGGAGATCAGCAAGCAATATCAGGCTCACATTTTGGGCGGCATCAAGTGGGCGCTCGGCCTTGCTCCCGGCGAGGTGAAGCCGAATCCCGAAGTGAAGTAATTTCAACAAAACCAACCATGAACTATTTCACCGCATTCGCATTTGCGCTCACCGCCGTTTCAGCCTTCGCAGCCGACGACGAAAAGGATTTCAAGCCGCTCTTTAACGGCAAGGACACCACCGGCTGGCACCTGCGCAATCCCAACGGCCACAACTCATGGACCATCGATGGTGGAGTGTTGAAAAACACCGTGAAAAAAGGCGAGCACGGCACCGATTTGGTGGGCGATGCGAAGTACTGGAACTTCACCGTGCGCTACGAATATCAGGTGCCCGATGGCTCGAACTCGGGCTTTTACCTGCGCGGGCGGCATGAGTTGCAAATCTTCGGAGACTTCGCGAGCGGCAAGCCTGCGAAGACCGGCAACGGTGCGATTTACAACTTCAAGGAGCCGTCCGAGTTTGCCAGCAAAGCCGCTGGGGAATGGCAGACGGTCGAGGCCACGATGGTGGACAACAAAATCACCGTGATCCTCAACGGCAAAAAGATTCACGACGCCGTCGAATGCGATAAAGCCACAGGCTCGCAGCTCGACGACAAGGTGAAGGAGCCGGGTGCGTTTTTCCTTCAGGGGGATCATGGGACGGTTTGGTTCCGTAATATCCGCGTGAAGGAATTGGCGAAGTAGCGAAGGCTGATTCGGCATTGCCCCCGGCGAGTGCGCTGGCTACGAAGCTGCGGATGACGAATTCTACGCGCCCACGTCTTTCCTTCTGGCAAATCTGGAACATGTCCTTTGGTTTTTTGGGCATCCAGTTTGGCTTCGGGCTTCAACTTGCCAACATGAGTGCGATCTACGCCAAGCTCGGCGCCGATGCCTCGGAGATTCCCATTCTTTGGCTCGCAGGGCCGATGACGGGACTGCTCATTCAGCCAATCATCGGCTCGATGAGCGACCGCACCTGGAACGCTCTAGGGCGTCGCCGTCCGTATTTTCTGGTGGGTGCGATCCTTTCGTCGATTGCGTTGTTTTTTATGCCCACCTCGCCGACGCTCTGGGTGGCGGCTACGATGCTTTGGGTGCTCGATGCGTCGATCAATATTGCCATGGAACCCTTCCGCGCTTTTGTCGCGGACAAGCTGCCGCCGGCTCAGCGGACGACGGGTTTTGTGATGCAGAGTTTCTTCATCGGCATCGGCGCGGCGGTGGCGAATGCGTTGCCGTGGATTCTTTCCCATTACGGCGTCACCGGCAACGGACCAAACGGCGTGCCGCTCGCGGTTGAGTATGCGTTCAAGCTGGGAGCAGGCGCATTCTTGGTCGCAGTGCTGTGGACGGTGTTCACTTCGAAGGAATATCCGCCGGAGGACATGGCGGAGTTTCAGCGCAAACGCAGCGAGCATCGGTCATTTCAGTTCGTGCCGAAGTTCCTGCTCGTAGGTGCTGGAATCGGGATCTTCATCGGCGCGGTAAAAGGCGGGCTCTGGGAATTGCTCGGCGGCGGCGGCGCGACAATCGGCGATGTTTTCATGGGCGCTGGAATTGGCGGCGCGATTGGCGCGGCGATCGGTGCAGTGCTGAGCGGTCCGGAGGTTTCCAACGCCATCCGCGAGATGCCCAAGACGATGAAGCAACTCGCCGTTGTGCAGTTTTTCACATGGATGGGACTCTTCTGCATGTGGATGTTTTTCGGCCTCGCGACGGCGCAGCAGATCTTCGGCACCACGGACGCGAAGTCGGCGCAGTTCGATGAAGGCACGGCGTTTGGCGGCGCGACGTTTGCGTGGTATTCCATCGTGTGCTTTCTCGTCGCATTTGCGCTCCCTCCGCTGGCAAAGGCGACAAGCCGTAAAACGGTCCACACCATCGCCCTCACAGCAGGCGCGCTGAGCCTCATCGCCACGGGCTTTATCAAGGGGCCCGAGGCAAAAATGGCGTGGCAGCTCACCATGATTGGCGTCGGCCTCGCGTGGGCCAGCATCCTCTCGATGCCCTATGCGATCCTCTCCGGGGCGCTGCCGCCGGGCCGCACCGGAGTGTATATGGGCATCTTCAATTTCTTCATCGTCATCCCCGAAATCCTTGCCTCGCTGGGCCTCGAGCCCATCGTGAAAAAGCTCTTCCACAACGACCCGGTGAAAGTCGTCATGCTCGGCGGAGTGATGATGCTTCTCGCCGCAGTGAGCGTTCGCTTTGTAGAAGACAAAAGCACCGACTAACTCACCACTCGCAACGACTCCATGGCAGACCGACCACTCACCATCCGCACCGAAGCATTCGCCCGCGCAGGGCTCATCGGCAATCCATCGGATGGCTATTTTGGGAAAACGATTTCCTTTTCCGTGCGGAACTACTCCGCCCGCGTCGAACTCACCGAGTCCGACAAAATCGAAATCATCCCGAACGAGCGCGATCATTCCCAGTTCGACAGCATCGACCAACTCGTCGCCGACGTCGCGCTCTACGGCTACTACGGCGGCGTGCGATTGCTGAAGGCCACCGTGAAGCGCTTCTACCGCGAATGCACCGAGCGCCGCGTCGCGCTCCACGACCGCTGCTTCCGGCTGAAATACCACAGCACCATCCCATCCCGCGTCGGCATGGCCGGCTCCAGCGCCATCATCACCGCCGCCTTCCGCGCACTGATGAAATTCTACGGCGTCACGGACAAGGACATCCCGAAACACTTGCAGCCCACCATCGTTCTCAGCGTCGAGAACGAAGAACTCGGCATCCCCGCCGGACTCCAGGATCGCGTCATCCAGGTGTATGAAGGCGCGGTGTTCATGGATTTCAACAAGGCGCACATGGAGCGCGAAGGGCACGGCATCTACGAAGAAATCGCCCCGCGCCTCCTGCCGCCGCTCTACATCGCATTCAAGACCAAGCTCGGCGAAGGCACCGAAGTCCCCCACAACGACATCCGCAAACGCTGGATCGCGGGCGACAAGGAAGTCCACGACGCCATGCAAACATGGGCCGGCCTCGCGCAACAAACGCGCGACTTGCTCGTGCAGGACCGTGGCTCCGAAATCGCCCCGCTTCTCAACGCAAACTTCGACCTCCGCCGCACCATCTACGGCGACAAAATGGGACTCGGGAATTTGCAAATGGTCGAGACCGCCCGCAGCGTCGGATGCTCCGCAAAATTTACCGGCAGCGGAGGTGCCATCGTCGGGACCTACGACGACGAAGCAATGTACGAATCCCTCGTGCGAAAAATGCAGCCCCTCGGCGTCGTCGTCTGCAAGCCGCGGATCGTCGAGCGGTGAGCGGTTGCCAAAGTGGGAAGCCTGACTCCAATCGCACCATGATTCGCCAAGTGAAGGCTCGGAATTCTCATCGCCCGCCGTGCGCTGCCCCACGACTTTCAGTCTGGCAAACAGTCGCGCACTCCATACCGCGGTTTTTTCGCGGGCTAGGAGCGCTCTGGGACTGGTTTCGACTCACAGAGCCGATGTTGCATCTTATACCAACTTCCAAAAATAAAAGGACGCTTAGAGAAGCTAAAAGGACTGACGCGGGGTAGCACCTGCGCCCTCGCAGGTTGCGTCTGCGGCGCCCTCGCCGCAGCGGAGCGATGTGGCGGTGTGTGCCCAAGTTCATGGTTCGGTAGTCTGCCCCCGTTTTTGCCAAGCAATGTTTCGGCGAGGGCGCCGAAACCAGCCTGCGAGGGCGCAGGCGCTAGTGTGCCCGGCATGGGCTTGAACTAATGAACATGAAAAGATGACATCGGA
>JAYUSJ010000212.1:0-16550 GCA_043755735.1 Verrucomicrobiaceae bacterium
GGCGCAACAAGGCGAGATGCTTGCCTGTGATGCTGCGTTTCTCGCCCACCTCTGCGGCCATTTGCTGGATGCTAAAGCCTTCGCGACGGCGGATGATGGCTTCGAGCATCCGGCGACGAAGGGCGTTGCCCAGCGCCATGAAAATGAGGCTCTCGCTCCAATTCCGCGCGGCGGGCGGAGTTGGCGGAATGGCTGTGGGATCGATGGGTTCGCTCATAGAAGTCTTATTGGATGGCTGCGCGCGCCGGTTGCTCGGCTGTTTGGGCTGAAATAGTAGCTATTTATACCGGAATTTTACCCGCTTGTGCCGACGCGGTATCTATTTCTACCAGATGTTCGCCTCTTTCGTCAATCACGGTAACTATTTCTACCAAGCTTTCGCCGTTTTCTGCAAACGGCGTAACTCTTTATACCGGACTTTCGGCTGCACGGGTAGATTCAGTATCTATTTCTACGACACTTTCCGAATGTTTCAGGGAATCCGCAGATTGCTCGGGACGCGGAGACGCAGTGGGGAGGGATGAACGCTGAGGAATTCACCGTAGTGGGAGTCGTTCTGCACGCCCATCGAGTGTGCGAAGTGAACGCTGAGAATCCTCCGGTTTTGCGGGGCTGAAGCTGCCTCAGTCGGACCGCTTCACCGGAAGCAAAGCCGCGAGTGCGCTGAGCGCGGATGTTTGTGTATTAAAGTTTGCGCCGCGATCCTTTGCTCCATCGTGCCATCCGGCGTCGAACATTCCATCGGTGCCGACGCTGGCGAATTGGCCCGAAAGTCGGTCACCAGGCTTTTGTTACTTTCGATACGACCATTGCGAATCGCTCGCCCGATGAACAGGCGGGACCACCCTTTCCATTTTATGAACAACGCTCAAATAAAAGAATGCTCGTCGCCCCGCGAGGCGTCCGCCGGCTTCTGTGTTTTGAGCCGAACTGCTGCCCCGATGGGTGGTCTTCCGCCGCGGAAACTTCCATCCAACACCCTAAAAAATCATGGCCCTAATATTTGAACGCATCCAGACCGAAGGCATCGCCGAACTCTCGTATCTGATCGGTGACGACAAGGACGGCGTGGCGGCCGTTTTTGACCCCACGCCGGACGTGGAAAAGTATGTTGTAATGGCGCGGGAGAAGAAGGTCTCAATCACGCACATTTTCGAGACTCACATCCACGCGGACCTCGTCAGCGGATCGCGTGAACTGTGTGCCCGTTTGCAGTCTGCGAAAATTTACGCGAGTCATGAAGGCGATGCCCGGTATGGATTTGATCATGAGAAACTGAACGATGGCGATAAGTTCACTTTTGGCAAAACGATCGTCACCGTGAAGCACACGCCCGGACACACCCCGGAGCATGTCAGCTACGCGCTTGCGGAGCAGAGTCATCCGGACACACCTTGGGGTATACTCACGGGCGACTCACTCTTCGTGAACTCTGCGGGTCGTCCGGATTTGCTGGGCACCAGCGAGACCGAAGAACTCACGCAGAAGCTGTTTAAAACTCTGCGGGAATTCTATCTCGCGCTGCCGGACAGCGTGATTATTTACCCCGCGCACGGCCACGGATCACCGTGCGGTGCGGACATCGGAGACCGATTGGAGAGCACTGTCGGTTACGAGCGAAAGTTTAATCCTTACCTCCAAATCACCGACTTTGAGAAGTTCAAGGATTACGCGCTCGGCAGCGCTCCGCCTGTGCCGGCCTATTATCCACGAATGAAAAAACTGAACGCCAAGGGGCCCGAGATTCTCGGCAATCTCCCGCGCGTGCCGGGGTTGCCGGCCAAGACTTTCAAACAGGCGTTGGAGGAAAAGGCCGGCGTGCTCGTGGACACCCGGCTGATGCTCGCGTTTGGCGGCGGACACATCAAAGACGCACTGAGCATCGGGGGCACACCGATGCTCTCGATCTGGGCAGGCTGGCTGCTCGACCCGGACGAACCAATCCTGCTCGTGCTCGATAGCGACTGCAAAGTGGATGAAGTCGTGAAGCTCTTCATCCGCACCGGCTACACGAAATTCGCAGGGTATCTGGTGGGCGGCATGACGGCGTGGGACAACGCCGGCCTCCCGCTGGAGGAAGTCGGGCAAATGACGGTGCACGAGATCAAGAATGCAGGAGCTGCGTTGCAGATCGTGGACGTGCGCGCTCCCGGAGAGTGGGAGAAAGGGCACATACCCGGGGCAGTCCATATTTTCCTGCCGGAGCTGCGCGAAAAGTCCGCGCGACTGGATAAGACGAAGCCCGTCGCGATCTATTGCGACAGCGGCTATCGCGCAAGTATCGGCACCAGCATCCTGAAACAGGAAAGCTTCAGTTCCGTATGCAACGTCCCCGGAAGCTGGCAGGCGTGGAAGAAGGCGAAATTCCCAATCGAGGGTGGAGGAGGAGAGGAATGAGAACGCTTTTCCCATCGTTCCTCATTTTACTGCCGACGCTCGCGAACGCTGCGGACTTCGGCGTAGATGCCACGAATTACGACGGCGGAGCCTGGTCGCCATACGTGGTTGGCGCGGGCATTGGAGTGCTATCATGGCTGACCTTTTACTTTGCCGACAAAGTCATCGGCGCTTCATCTTTCTACGCCACGGTAGCGGGCTTCATCGGCAAACTGGTCGCCAAGAAACACACGGAGTCGTTGAAGTATTACCAAACCAATCCGCCTCGCGTGGACTGGGGCTTTGTCTTCGTCATTTGCACAATCCTCGGCGGTTTTCTCTCCGCGTGGACCGGCGGCGAGATTCGGAACGAATGGTTGCACCCGATGTGGATCGATCGCTTCGGAGACAGCATCGCTTTTCGCGGAGCCATTGGCTTCGCCGGGGGCGTGCTGATGGCCTTCGGTTCCCGCCTCGCAGGCGGCTGCACGAGCGGACACGGCATTAGCGGGACACTGCAACTCGATGCGGGTTCCTGGCTGACAGCCGTCTGTATGTTCATCGGCGGGATTGCCACCGCCATGCTTCTTTTCACCACCCTATGATCGACCCCGGCAAAGCAGTGAAAGAGTCCAGCGAGCCACCGAAAGCTCCGGTGAGCGGCGCAAAACTTGTGAGCGCGATCGTGTTTGGCATCGCGTTCGGTTTCCTTCTGCAAAAAGGCGGCGTGGGGAAATACAATGTCCTGCTCGGCCAGTTGCTCCTGCAGGATTTCACAGTCGTGAAAATCATGATGACCGCCGTTATCGTCGGGATGGTTGGAGTCTTCACACTGCACCATTTCGCGAAGGCCAACCTTCACATCCGGCCGACAAAGATCGGCGCGCAAATCATCGGGGGCCTGCTCTTCGGGGTGGGTTTCGCACTCATCGCCTATTGTCCCGGCACCGGCGCAGCGGGACTCGGGCAAGGGAGCTGGGATGTGCTCTTCGGCATGGCAGGACTTGTTGCGGGCTCCTACATTTACGCGGAGCTGTCCGGTTGGTTAAAGCAGACGGTCGAGAAGTGGGGCGACAAAGGCAAAGTCATGCTGCCCGACCTGGCTCACAGCCCCCGGCTTCCGTTTGCATACGTCGTCGCTACACTGCTGAGCGTCGGCCTTTACTTCCTCGAGCGCGCCTTTCCTCGATAGCGCCGCACGCCGATGCCAAACGCCGAAAACATCATCGCGCTCTCGCCGCCGCCTGTTTCCGGTGGAATGATCGTTCGCGAGAAAATGCCGGTCAACCTCGAGATGCCGTTTGGTTCCGTCGATGGATTCATCACACCCACCGAACGCTTTTACGTTCGTTGCCATCACCCCATGCCTCATATCGACGAGAAAAGCTGGCGGCTGAAAATCGAGGGCGATGTCGAAAACCCGTTGGAGCTGAGCTACGCCGAGTTGACCCGGATGGAAACGCGCACAATCACCGTCATCATGGAATGCGCAGGCAATGGCAGGGCATTTCTCGAGCCGCAGCGCGGAGGCGCGCAGTGGGAAGGCGGCGCTGTCGGCAATGCCGAATGGACGGGCGTGCCGCTTTCCGCCGTACTTGCGATGGCGGGCGTCCGCTCATCCACCGTCGAAGTGATCCTCCAAGGCGCAGATGAAGGCGCAATCAAAGAACCGCCGGGACCATCGGGAAAGAACCACTACGCACGCAGCCTTCCACTCAGCAAATCCATGGACGACGTGCTTCTCGCCCTTCGGATGAATGGTGAAAAACTCACACCCGCGCACGGATTCCCCCTGCGCGCCGTCGTGCCGGGCTGGTACGGCATGGCTGCGGTGAAGTGGCTGACGCGGATCATCGCGAGCTGCGAGCCCTATCACGGCTACTATCAAACAATCGACTACTCCTATTGGGAACGCGGTTTGAGCGCGCCGACACTTGTCCCGATCACAACAATGCGAGTTAAAACACAGATCTCCCGCCCAGAATTCGCAGAGGCGGTACGGGCTGGTCAGAAGTATCGCGTGCATGGCGCGGCGTGGACGACGGATGCAGAGATCACGCGCGTCGAAGTCAGCACCGACGAAGGCTCCACATGGAGCGATGCCCGCTTGCTTGGCGCGTCACTGCGCAATGCATGGAGACTCTGGGAGTTTGATTGGGCTGTTCCGCGAACGCCCGGCAAAGCCGTGCTCATGGCGCGCGCCACCGACTCAAAGAATCGCACCCAGCCCGAGAAACACCATGACGATCGGGGCAGTTACCTCATCCACCATTGGCTCCCCATCGAGGTCGTCATTCGCTGACGTCCCGGCGGCTCGGGATGAATGAAGCGACGAATGCGAGTATGGAAGCTTCACACCCAGCACCACCTCTCAAGTTAAAATCACTATTACACCACTACGGCGTGGGCCGGATGGTGATGAGCGAATTGAACGAGTCGGTGCGGAGCCAACGAATGGTGGCGGGGTTTTTCACGGGGTAGAAATTGTCCACGATTCCGACGAAACGGACCTCGCCGAGATTCGCCCAGCCGACGCCGGCGACTTCGTGTCCCCACGAGAGCTGCGGCTTGTGCGGGAGGCGGACGATGCACGAGAGAAGCACCGGACGGCCTGCGCCGATCTCGGCCTGCAATGTCTCGTAGCGAAAGCGGCTCACGCTGCTTCGGATGGGCACTTGGTGTTCACCGGCGTCGGCCTGAATGGCGCGGGCGAGCTCGTCGGGCATGGCTCCGGCGAGCGTCATGGCGTCGTCGGTATAGCCGTCCTTGTCGGGGATGGCCTGCATGTTGAGCCGCGCGCGGATGCGCCTGGTGAGCGCTTGGAGCGGCGCGGCACCGGCATCGCCACGCCATTGCGGATAATCGCGCTCGATCCAAAAACCGAGCACGCTCGCCGCGGAAGTCGGGACGCATCCGGATGCGATGCGCGTCCCGTCCTCTTGCGGGATGGCAAACTGCTGGAGCGCGGGCACGCCCTTTATCGCCTTCGCGTCGGGCGCGTCGATGGCGAGCGCGGCGTCGAACGCGAATTCGATAATCTTTCCATCGCCGCCGGAGTCCCAAGCAAGGTAGCCGGTGCCTTTTTCCGCGTGCGTGATTTTCGCCCACCACGCGGGCGGCAGTCCGGTCGGCCACGCGAGGTCTTTCTTTTGTTCGACGAGGCGGATGTCTCCGAGCGCCGAGCCCTTCCAGTCCGCGAGCCAGGGCTGCGCGGTGAGTTGCGCGAGGTGCGCGGTGCCGCGATCGCGGGCGGCATTTGCATCAGCAGGCTCCGCAGCGGAAACGCGCACGATGAAGCAACACAGGGATGCGAGGAGCGGGGCTGCTTTTGTTGCGACGCGGGCAGGCATCTATTTCGCGGCTTTGCGTTTCGCGGCGGCGTCCTGTCCGGGCTGCACTGCGCCCTTGAGAAATGATGCGAGGCGCGTGCGGAGTTCCTTCACTTTTTCGGGCTTTGAAGCGGCGAGGTTCTTCGACTCGGCGATGTCATCGGCGACGTTGTAGAGCTCCACGGTGCCGGTCGCTTTCGCGTCGTCTGCGGGCGCTTCCTCGGCGTCTTTCTCGCTGGCGTTGAGCAGGAGTTTCCAATCGCCCATGCGGATCGCGGCTTTTCCAGGAGAGGTGCCGAGAAGCAGCAGCGCGTCGTGCGGGGACTTCGCGCCTTGCGTGAGCACGGGCCATATATCCATGCCGTCGGGCGCGAGCTTTTGTTCCGCCGGAGCGCCCGCGAGTTTCAGCAAAGTAGGATACCAGTCCACGGCGTGCATGGGCTCTTTGATGCGGATGTCGGGGGCGATTTTTCCCGGCCAGTTTGCAAACGCACAGACGCGCACACCGCCTTCATAAATGGTCCCCTTCCCCGCGCGGAGCGGCGTGTTCATGGTCGCCCTGCCGGGGCCGGGGCCTCCGTTGTCGCTGGAGAAAATGATGAGCGTGTCTTTGCGCAGACCTTTCTCATCCAACGCCGCGGTGATCTGTCCGATCGCTTCGTCCACCGCTGCGAGCATTCCCGCAATCGATCGGCGTGGCTCGGGGAGTGATTTGTAGGGTTCCTTGTAGCTCGCAGGCACTTGATGCGGCCCGTGAATTCCGTTGAACGGAACGTAGAGAAACAGCGGCCTTTCGGCAGGCTTTTCCGCGATGATGCGGCGCGCTTCCTTCGCGAGAAGATGCGTCGTGTAGCCTTCGTCCGCAGACGGCTGATCGTCGCGATACCAGTCGCGCTGGTTGCCGCGCATTTTGGTAAAGTAATCGAGCGCACCGAACATGTGCCCGTATTGATGATCGAAGCCGCGACGCGTAGGCGTGTAGCCGGGCTGGAACTCGCCGAGGTGCCACTTCCCGCAAATCGCCGTCGCGTATCCCGCCTCGCGCAACGCCTGCGGGAGCGTGCGCTCGGCAAGCGGCAAGCCCCACGGCGCACCGGGCCGCACGACGGAATAGACGCCCGTGTGTGTGGCGTAGCGCCCGGTGAGCAACGCGGCGCGCGTCGGCGAGCAAACCGGTTGCACGTAAAACGAATCGAACACCGCGCCCGCCTTCGCGAGCTTGTCGATATTGGGCGTGAGGATGTCCTTCCCGCCATTGAACCCGCAGTCGGCGTAGCCAAGATCGTCGATGAGGAAATAGACGATGTTTGGCTTTGGAGCATCGGCGGCGCGAACGCTCACGGCGGTGCCGAGGACGAGCGCGAGAAAAAGGAGCGGTTTCATGTTCGTTCGGAACATAGTAGCTCCGCGGCAATACGGGACAATAATATGCAATCAGGAACGCTGTCTCCCGTGCCCGGCCAGCCTTCTATTGAAGGACTTGCACGAGCAATCGGATAAACTGCTTCGTCGAATCGCTAATCGGTGTCGGGGCACGGAAGGTGTAGGTTTCCGTTCCATTGCCGTTGTCCACGCGCGTCGTTTGCACTGCGTCGGCGGACCATGCTGCGAGGTCGGGGCTCGTCTGGACGCTGTACGCGAGGTCGGACGTGTTTGTAGGACGCGTGAATGCAAGCGTGAGGTAGGTTTTTGGCCCGACTCCGAGGTCGAGCACCACGGTGCCGCTCGTCGGCAGGACGTAGCTGCTGCTGTCGCCGGGCAAGGTGCCGAGCGCGTATTCGAGCAGGTTGTTCACGCCGTCGCCGTCGGTGTCGATGGTGTTCGATGCCGGAACAACGTAGCTGGCCGCCCATGTCGCAAACGCTGCGCTGTCCGGCCCGCCGGGGTTGCCGTGGAGAAGTCCGTGGGCAAACCAATTTGTGCCGACACTCTTGTTCACGGTCGTCGGGTTGACGGTTGTGAGGCAGAGCGTTGAGCCGTTTCCATCCGGGCCTTTCGGCCATGTGATGCCGTCGTCGTCGTAGATGAAGTCCGCGATGTCTGCCCCTGCGATGGTGTTGCGGAGGACGATTTGTTCGCCAGCGTTATCGAGGCTACCGAGGTAGGTTCCGGCGATTTTCGCGCTCAGCCCAGGGTAGCTCGCGTCGGGGTATCGCTGCTGGAATGCGGCGAGGTTTTTCACGACCACGATGCGGGCGCCAGGCGCGAGCGATGTGATGCTCGATTGCGTGGTGAAGTTGAAGTCGATACCTGTCGTGAAGCGCACGCCATCGAGTTCCACCTGGCTGGTCGATGGGTTCCAGAGTTCCACGAACTCGTAGTCGTCTTTGTCCGTCGCTGGGGCGAAGAACGGGCCTTTCGGCTGGTAGTTGATTTCGCTGATGACGAGGTTCGTGCTTGAAGCTGGAGCGCCGACTACGAAGAGCGCCTCGGTGAGTGCCGACCATTCGTTTTTCGTGCTGTTGAAAATGCGCGCCTTCACGAGACCGGAGACGGTGAGTGTGGCAGGGCTGCCGGTGAGATTTCCAGCGCGTGCTGCGCCGCCGATTTCGCGCGGGTCTTGCTCGTCGAGGCGATAGTGAATCGTGCGAGTGTCGCCCGAGGTGCTTGGATTGGTGCCGTTGGGGTCGGTGACGGTGAGCGAATAGTTCTGCGCTACGATTCCGCCGAATTGCCCGAAGACCGGTGCGTCGGTGATTGGGTAGAGCGGCATCGCGACGAGTGATCCATCAGCCGGGCCGGTGGCCACTCCACTGACGTTGTCTTTGTATGCGCGGAGTTGCGTGATGATGGTCGCAGCGCGTCCGGGACCCGTGCCAGCGTTGAGCGTGGCGATGGTGCCGGTGTTCACCCAATTCGTCACGCGGGTCTTCGCGTTCAGCCAGTCGTTCTTGGTGAAGAACGTCGCGCCGCCGGTCTTCGAGTCACCCCAGCGGGCGGATTCCACGATGATTTGCGGGTCGAGCACGGTCGCGCGTGCGTTAAACCGCGCCACGACGCTGGCGTTGGTCAGCGGACCGTTGTTGAAGAAGTTTTTGTGAACACGGTCGGTAAACTTCATCCGATATTCCTGACTGAACGCGAGGTTCTCGTGCAAATACGCGGGATTCGATTTGGGGTAGTTCACGAGGTTGTTGTGCATCGCTTGTCCGAATGCGTTTGTCCCCGAGCCCGCCCAGGGTCCGACGCGGTTATCCGAGCGTCCGTCCTGGTCCGTTCCCATGCCGTGTTCGTGGTCGTGGGCGATGAAGACGAAGCCGTTGTTGAGCGTGCGTTCTTTCATGCCGAACCAGTTGTTTGAAGCACCCACAAACGTCGAGAGCGGCGCATCAAAGCTGCCCGTCTGGAAGCTGTTCAGGATGTAATCCGCAAGATTTTCCGGGTTCAGCACTTTCGGGTTCGCCGGGTCGGGCGTGATGCCGTTGCTCTGCAATCCCTGCATCGCGAAATAGCGCGTTGTGCGACTGGCCTCCGAGGTTGTGTCCTCGCGCAATTCTTTTGCGCGCCACCAGAACCGCGCCCATGTCGAGCCCGGTGCGGCGCTCGTTCCCTGCGCCATCGTGCCATCGGTCGCCTCGGTGTTGTAGCCGCCGCTTCCTCCGGCGGATTTGATCACGTCGTAATTGTCTTCGTTTCCGCCGAGATAATTTTGCCCGAAGTTCGCTTCGGGCCGCTCCTGCGTGGCGTAAAGACCCCAGTATTTTCCGTTGATGTAGAGGTGGACGTAACGGCTGCGGGTGTAGGGCTGCGACATGTCTCGCATGTTGTCGCGAGTCACGACTTCGCGCATGAACGTGTAGTTCTGCACTGCACCACCGGGCGATGAGCCCGAGGGATCGAATGACCACGAGTAGTTCTGCGAAGTCTGAAGATCGAGATTCTCAAAGCGATTCGTGCCTTCCTTACCAAACAGCGCGTACTGCAAATCGCCGTCATACTGGTTCTGGAAGAACAAGCGGAACGCGTGCTTCGGGTTCCCGTCGCTGCGCGAATAACCACCACGAATGCGAAGCCCCGCATCGATCTGGAATGCTCCACCGCCGCCCACCTGACCGTTGTAAGTATCGTTAATATACTCCACCGATGCGGGCCGTTCCCAGTTCTCGCCGTGCTGATTTGCATCGACGTAAATGCCGGTCGTCGGGTGGAGCAGATTGTTCAGTTCAGTGGCGATCGAGACCGTCGGAATCGCCGCCAGCGCCGCCTTGATTGCAGCTTCGTTTCCAGTCACCACGCGGCTGTCGAAGCCGTAATCGAGCACCTGTCCCGAGACCGGGCCGACCGGCCAGCCATCGGCGAGGGTGTTGCTCACGGATTGCGTGATCACGTCATCGAAGAAAAGATACGTCTGCGTGTCCACGTCCGTTGGCTTCCAGCCTTTCTGGAATGCCGCCGCGCGCACAACGGTCGTCTTGTTGATCGTGAGCGGAGTCGGGCTCGCGACATTTGGGAAAATGAAACCGTTCGTCGAAGTCGGCCGCGAACCGTCGAGCGTGTAGCGAATCTCCGCTCCCGGCGTGGTCGTGGAGATGATGAGCCCAAACGGTGCGCTCTTGATACCGCGATCCACATTGAATGTCGTATCGCCGACAAAGCCATCGATGCCTGCAGGGTTCTGTCCGCCGGGCGACGGGATGTCGAAGAATCCGACGTAGTTTTCCGCATCATAGCGGCCATACGATTTGTCCTCGCGCTGCGCGGGATACGTGTAGGAATCCACGAGCGAATACACGCCCGGAGTCCCGCTGTCTTTCGTCATCGCGAGATAGCCGCCGGTCTTTGGCAGCGTGAAGTTCGTGTGAAACTCATTCGCGCCGAGCGTCACATTTTTCGCCGAGGCGAAAACGACGAGGTAACCGCCAGCCGGGAGCGAGTAGTTCGGGAACGCCCACTTGTGGTCGTCCGCCGGGAGCGAGCTATTCGTGAGATAGTAGCCAGCGAGATTGATCGCCGAAGCCGTAGGATTGACGATTTCGATCCAGTCCGGCGAATCCGCCTGCGAATCGAGGAGCTGGGTGTTGTCGGCGGAGAACTCCGTGATTTTCAAATCCGAGCCGCTCACCGGCGGCGCGATAGGCATATTCGTAGCCAGCAGGAAAGGCGTGCCGTCCGAACGCACATAATAAACTTCGCCCGCGAACCCGCCGCCCGCCTCGAAATAAAGATACTCAATCGTATGATCGCCAGCCGCGAGGAATTTCGGACTCGATACAATGGACGTCGGACCGTGAAGCGCGTCATCCACGATCACGTCCGCGCCATTGATGCGAAGCCGCCCGCCGTCATCGTTATTGATGCCAAACGTGTAGTAGCCGCCGAAAATGATTCGCAGCGTCGCTGTCGATTTCACCACGAAGTTATCGCCATTTCCGCCAGGCGGCAGCCCTTCACCGCCGGGGAATGCGCCGACGGCACCGTCGCCTTGATTAATGGAAGCCAGACCCGTCTGCGTAAACGTCCCGGTCGGCACAATGGTGTTCGCGAACAACTGGTCGCAAATGCTCAAGCTCGTCACTGCAACCGGCGACGAAAGCCGCGTTTGACTCCACCCCGCCGAACCAATCGTCAGCGCACCCGGCAGCGTGATCGTGCGGGCCTGCGAGACACTCGCATAGAGGTTCGTCGCGGTGAGCGTGTAAGTCGTATTTGCAGCCGGGTTTTCAAAAAACTGGCCATCCAAAGCGACCGACCCCGGACGCGGCGTAAGCGTTACCGAATCCGCCAGCGAAGTCTGCCAGTCGAGTTGCGCCATGCCACCGGGCAGGATCGCATTATCCGGTGTCGTGAACGAATCAATCACCGGCGGAAGGCCGATATCCACAGTCACGGCAGCCGTCACACTTCCAAACGAATTCGTCGCCGTCAGCGTGTAAGTCGTCGTAGCTGCAGGAGCGCTCATGTTGCGCGAACCGACGCTCGTCGGAGTGATCGCTCCGATTCCTTGATCGATCGAAAGCGACGTCGCCCCGACCACGTTCCAGTTCAACGTAATCGGCGCTCCGGAAATCACCGTATTATCATTGACCGAAAAGCTGGAAATCGTCGGCGGCTGATCCACAAAAACCGTGAAACTGGATGTGCGCGTCTGCGCTCCGGTCGTGCCCGTGAGCGTGTAAGTCGTCGTAGTCGTCGGCGAAGCAAACGTCGCCGAATTCGTCCCCGGCGTAATCGTCGGATTCCCCGGCAGCGTCGGCGTGATCGTCAGCGCGCTTGTGTATTTCGTGTCCCACGAAAACGTCAGCGTCGCAGGATTCAGCGACGGCGTCGTCAGCACCGAGTAGGCGTTCGACGTAAAGCCCAGCAGCATCGGTGCCTGGTCCACCAGCGTCACCGGGCCGGTCGCATCGCCGAGCAGCTTCAGCGAGCCATCGTCGCCCGATTTATCCCCCGCCGCGATGCGCACGCGATTGTAAGCGCCGCCGCCACGCTCGTACCACAGATAGCGGAAATTGTAATCGCCCGCCGCCAGGTTCGCCACCGCGTACGTATTCGTGTCGCCCGTCGGCACCATGTTCGTCAGCGTCTCTCCGCTGAACGTCGCATTCCCGTTCTGCGTAATAATCTTCGTCCAGTTCGTGCCGAGAATCGAAGCTTGGAATCCATCGTCGCCATTAAACACAAACGTGTAAGCACCTGGAGTCGTCACGCGGAAGCAGCACGTCGCCACCTGCACGAAATCGCTATCGTCCACACCAGCCACGTCCGTGAGATACGTCGCCGCCGTCCCCGATCCGCCGCCGGGGCTATTCGGGTCCTTGAAATCGATCACCGAAAACGCCTGACTCGTCACACCCGGCGTGCTCGCCACAACGCCCAGCGCCGTGTTCAGATTCGAAATCTGCCACGCAGCATTCAGCGTCTTCGCTTCCTTCACGCCCCATTTTCCCGGCGTTCCCCACGGCTCGCCGAGATTCCACGGCGTCACCTGCGAGTGCAAAAAGCGCGGGTCCGTGCCCGAAAACAAATCCGCAATCTGCACACCCGTCAGCGCATTATTCCAAATCGCCACCTCGTCGATCATCACGCGCGAAAACGAGTTGATGCCGCCATTATCCCGCGCTCCGAAGACCAGCAGATTTGTGGAACTCTGAATCGTCGCCCCCGGATTCGCCTGCTGAGAGACCAACTGGCTGTTGAGATAGATGCTCTTGTTCGTCCCATCGAACGTGCAGACCAAATGATACCACTGCGTATTGCGGGTACCCGGCGAGGTGGTCCCAGCGCCCGTAATGACCGCGCTGGTATTAAAATCACCATTCCCCTGCGTGAACCCCGTCCCGCTCCCGCGCGTCGTCCAGTCCACTTCACTGGTGGCGCCGTTCCGACGCACCTGCCAGCCATTGCCTTCACCATTCTTCGAAATAAAAGGCACCCACGCATCCCCCGGCCAGCCCTTCACCCACACCGACACCGTGAAACTCGTGCCGCCATTATAAAGCGACGAAGAACCCGGCACCACCGCGTAACAGTTCGTCCCGGTCGAAGGCGTCGTGCGATTCCGCATATCCAGCGAGCGCGAGTTTGTGCGAGTAGCAAAAGGCGTCGCCACATCCGTAGAAAAAATCGGCGCCTGAGTCGTCGGTCCCGCCTGCGCATTATTGGCTAAACCGGAAGAGTCAGCGTAAGAATCGCCATCGAAGTTCCAGTAGCCGAGCAGGCCTGCATCGGCAGCCGGGACGAGCGAAGACATCAGCGCACCTGCAAAGAGTGCATATTTGACGAGCGGGAGAGGAAGGCGGAGTTTTATCATGTGATGAATTGAAGAGCGGGGCGATATACGGGACAGGATATTTCCAAAAATGCAACGGCGTTTTGCACAAACCTTCCCTCAAATCGCGACAATTGCGCACATCGTTATGCATACCAAAAGACCGACCGTGCGTTGGTATCCGATGTGCTACCGCCTCAGTGAGAATCTGATGAACGCAACCATTGACCCACCGGCACCGGCAATCCAGCGGCCCGAACAACAGCCCATTCTTCGCGAAGCAAGTCCCGCAGCGCCGGCCCAACCCGGTCCGCAACTTGTAGAATATCGCCAGATGGACACGCGGAAAGCTCGTTTATCCGAGCTTTGCGGAGCCGGCGGCATCGTAGGAGGAACACTGGTTTGGGCACTTGGAAGGATCGGAATCAATCTGGCCCCCGGCTGCGCCATCTGCATTGCAGACTGGTCGAAGTTCGAGGTCGGATTTGCAACGTTGCCGGAGGACGTTCAGGAAAAGCTGAAGCCGAGGATTGCCGCGTTTCTGGAGTTGGGCGGCACGCTCGCCGTCTTCGCACGCGTGAAAAACGAATCGACCGGCGCGGAGCGTTTCGTGATGCTCAATGCCGAGCCGGAGGAAAACTGGATGGGCGTCACGGTTCTGCTGCGCAGCCCGATCTCGAACGGGGCAAAAATAAAGCACGCTTCCACTTCGATTCTCACCGCATTTGGCGACGGGCAGTTCCTTGAAACACTCGGGCACGCTCCAGAGCTCGCGGAATCAGCGAAACGGAAGTACAACCGAATCGACAATCGCGGCATCCCCGCGCTCCTTGCAGCCCACCAGAAGGCGCTCGCAGAACGGGACGGCGGCAAAGGCTCCTACGTCGTGGAGGGAAATCCTTACCTCTGGGAGATATTCCGTCTCAGCGAGGAAGAATCACGCAATGAAGAAATCGCCCGGGGAATCCTGGCCGCGACTCCGGAAAAAATCGCCCATTCCTCCCCGCCTTCCTCCCTGCAAAGCGGTGGCCCCACACACACGGTGACTGACTGGGGAGCGGAACGCGCCTGGGCGGTACTCCAGGAAAGCGCTGCAAAAAAATCCTCCAGCAAAGTGGGCGCGGTGCTCCTGCTCCTTGGTTCGCTCGCGCTGTTCTACTTTGCGGGACGCAGCGGCTCCACGACCGCCTACATCGTTTCGCTTCTCGTCGTCTTATTCGTTCACGAAGCCGGGCATTACATCGCGATGCGGGCATTCGGATACCGTGAACTCCGCATGTTTTTCCTGCCGTTCTTCGGCGCGGCCGTTTCGGGGAAAAACTTCAATGTGCCCGGTTGGAAAAAGGCCGTAGTCTCGCTGGCTGGGCCCGTCCCCGGCATCTTCATCGGCGGCGCTCTCGGCACGTGGGCCGCCTGGAACGGCCACGACAGCCTGGCGAAAGGATGTCTGCTCGCCATCATACTCAACGCTGGAAACCTCATTCCCGTCCATCCGCTGGATGGCGGCTGGTTCTGGGAACATATCCTTTTTTGCCGGCACAAATTCCTAGAGATTGGGTTCCGGATTTTTGCAATCGTCGGGTGCCTCGCGCTGGGTGCCATCGTTTCGAAAATATTCATCTACATCGGTATATCCCTCGTCCTCGGGATGCCCCTGCTTCTCATGCGCCAGCGCGTCGCCGCGGAGGTGCGGCAGCGCGGAATCGGCAGGCATGCTGGTGAGGATGATTGCATTCCGCGCCCGACCGCCGACGCGATTTTCACCGCGCTGCGTGCGGATAAAAACAGCAAGGCCGTCGCGACGGATCAGGCCCTGGCCAAAGTGACGCTCGATGTTTTCGAGCACATGAACACGACTCCGCCAAACTGGCTGGCCTCCATCGCATTTGCAGGCACGTGGGTTGGCTCGTTGGTTGCATCCGTGGTCGGAATCGCCGCCATCATCAGCATCGGCGGAGCGGGCGTCGCAGACCTTGGAGGAACCCCGGACGCGGAGAGCGCTGCGGAAATCGAAGAACTCGCGCGGGACAAGCGCGTCTTTGAGCCCGTCGCATACGACGTCCAGAAACCCGTATTTGCGCAGACCCAAAAGCCCAATCCGTTTCCTTACGGCTACGAAATGGTGGGAATGTTCCCCACGGTTCCGGCAGCCGGCGCGGCCGCCAGCCAACTGCTCGTCTCGCAACCCGGCGGGCTCGTCAGCCAGCTCGGGAACTCCGTGATTGTCCACGTTCCCGGCAGAAAGAAATCCGTCGCAAAATCTGCCGCAGCAAAGATGACGGCGCTGCAAGGCAGGATTCTCGGAGAGACGGACGGCGCGTCGTTCAGGCTCACCACCACTGCGCCAACGGCCGCCGTCGCGACGGTGCGCCAGGAAATCGAAGGATGGATGAATCTCAATTTGTACGGTGCTCCGGAGCCTTGGCACGCAGGAACCACTTCGAGAGTTCCGCTGCCCACGCTCCGCCGCATCTACCGCACGGAAGGCGCATTAAAGGACGAGACAACCCTCATTTCACAGTCGCCGGAAGAACTCCGGAAGAGCCGCCTTCTCCTGTTCCGCACGATTCTCAGGATGTCTTCGACTTTCGACAACAGTGCACAGAACAAGGCGATCCAAAAGCTGCTCGCCGTCCCCGGTGAACAATACGATCGCGCATTCCTGTTACTCATGCTGGAACAACCGCAGTTCACGATCCGCCGGGATGAAGGATATCAGGAATTGGCAAAGAAGCGGACTGAATGGCAGGCGAGGGTGAAAAACATGCTCGGCGTTGATGCATCCGTTCCGACCTCGAACGATGATGACGCCGACGAGGAGGAGCAGGATGATTCGCAGCCGTTCCGTCCGGAATCTTGGGTTAGCGCGAGCACCTCTCCCGACGGTCGCCTGGAAATCACGGGCAGTTCCAATGACCCCGCTTCGTTTCTGGCAAACCTCGCATCCTGGCTGCACGCTGAAGGCTGCACCAAAACCGAGATCGGCTGGGCCGAGAATGCGGACGGTGAAGAAGAATAGTTCCGCGAACACTTTCCGAAACGGGTGTGATTAAAAGTGGAACGCCCGAATCTTATAAATACCATAACTGTACTTTTTTGTACTTGTGCTTAGATTCCCGAGTCCATGAACAAAAAGG
>JAYUSJ010000213.1:0-16530 GCA_043755735.1 Verrucomicrobiaceae bacterium
TGGCGACGCTGGGGGTGAAGGTGCGGTGTTCGCCTTCGGCGGATTATTTGCATCCGCTCGCGCCGGCGCTGGCGGCGGAGATGCGGAAGTGGCTGCGGAAGCATCGGCTGAAGGCGGCGGGGGTGGTGAAGCGGGCGCAGCTCTCGCGCGAGGCGTTGCGCAAATTGGTTTCGGGGCGGTCGTGGTTTTCGTTCAATGTGGCGGCGCGGATTTGTGAGGCGATGGGGCTGGATCCCATCGCAGCGGTGCTCGCGGCGGCGCGGCGGTGCGGGCGGTTACAGAGGAAAAAGTGCCAACTTTAGAGTCAGTGACCGCGAACGGCGTTTATGGCTTTCTTTCCCCATGCACAAACGCTTCGCCATCGCACTTCAGACCGTCCGCGGATTCGCGGGAGCGGCGTCTGGTCGGAGCGGGCCGGGGTTGGGAAATGGCGGGAATCCGGCCCGGCGGTGCGGGGATTTGGTCTTCTCTGTTGGCTCTGAGACGGGACGGCGTCAGCCGAGATTCTCGGCTGGGACCTCCAAGGCTCCGGCACGTCAGCCGAGATTCTCGGCCAGCACCTCCGAGGCTCCGGCACGTCAGCCGAGATTCTCGGCTGGCACTTCCGAGGCTCCGGCACGTCAGCCGAGATTCTCGGCTGTGGCTTCCGGGCGAGGAGATGTGACGGTTCATCACTTTTCCCCGAACGCCGCGATTGCATGTCGTGGCTCACGCAGCCCTCTGCGTGGAGCTCCTCACGCGAAGCGCACTTTTTCTGGTGGCACGCGAATTGGATCTGCGCTTCGCGCAAAGGGGGATCACGCAGAGGGCTGCGTGAGCCACGACTCCGAAACTCACACTTCAATCGCGGCGTTCGGGCTAAAGTCGCTCGTGACCGTCAGCGACCCGCCGACGAAGGCGGAGGTGGAGGCGATCCTCGCCTTTGCGAATGCGATGCTCTCCGCGCTGCAGCGCCAGCCGTAGGCGTGGACTGTATCGTCTGGCGCTGGCGGGGGATGGTGGGGGATGGTGGGGCTTTTGAAAACCATCGGCTACCGCGTCCCGCAAGACATCGGCCTCGCCTACGTGACCGTTCGCCCGACGTCCTCGGAAGGCGTCATGTCCGGCATCGACGTGAACGCCCCGCTCATCGCCGCGACCGCGATTGATGACATCACCGCAGTGGCATCACTGCCCATGACAGCTTCCCGTTTTCAATGACGAGCCATGCAAACGACGGCGGTGCGGACTTCGGACGGCTGATGCAGCCGGGATTGAGGAAGCGCACGCCGCGCACGGTTTCATCCCGTGGGACGTGCGTGTGGCCGTGCAGAAAGATGTCGCAATCCGGCGGCTGCGTCGTGGGAATGTGTTCGAGATGGAAGCGTATGCCATCGAGCTCGAAATCCAATGTCAGCGGCCATCCCGGCTCGTCGTCGCAGTTTCCGCGCACATGCCGGAGTGGCGCGAGTTTTCCGAGCGTCACCAGAACACGCTCGTCGCAAACATCGCCGAGATGCCAGATTTCATCCGCATCGTGGATAAGCGGAGGGACGGACTCGGGCAGGCGATTGTGAGTATCGGAGACGACGGCGATGCGCATAAAAATGTCCCGGCGTTATCTGCGTTCCCGCCCTCCTGTTCAAGTTCCTGTGAGCTGCGCCTTCAATACGCGCGTCATTTCGCGCTGACGCGACTGCACGAATTCGCGGGCTTGGGCGGCTCTGGCGCTTGCCGCGGCGGGTTCTTTGGCCATGGCTAGAACGGCGGCGGGCATCGCTTTGAGTTCCTCCTCGTTGTCAAAATCGAACAGCCAGTCGCCAAGACCGATGTCGCGCCACATGATGCCTTTGCTCGTCTGCTCGGCCCAGCGACAGACGATTGCCGGGATGCCATTGCCGATGCACATGATGGGCGAATGCATCTCGTGTCCGAATAGGCCGGCGCTGCGGCGATACGTGCTCAGCGCCTCGGCGGTGAGCCAGTAATTCTCGCGCCACACGCAGCGGGCGCGGACTTCGGCGGGCAGCTTGTCGAAAATCATTTCCTTGTTCACCGCCATCTGTGTCTCGTCCTCGGGGCAGAGCAGCACTTTCATTTCCGTCTGCTGCACGACAGCGATGATTGCGTCGCGCAGCGGCTTGCAGTCGTGCTCTTTCATCGCCTCATTGCGCGCGTGTTTCGTCTCATCGCGCACCGCGTTCTTGCTCGGGATCGTCCAGTAGGGCGTGAAGCGAAGACGCGGAATGCAGCAGAGGAACTTACCGTCCTCCAGACCCTTTGCTTTTAGAAACGCCACGGCTTTCGCGTCGTCGCGCAGATCCGTGGCAAACGCCCCATCCGGCCCGAACTCCATCACCGGGCAGGTGCAACCTTTCGACTTCGCCAATGCCAGCGACACAGAATCGCGGAAGAACACGAACTTCGCACCGCTCAGCACGGCGATGGTGCCTGCCACCGCGCCATCGGCGGAAGGCTTCGTTGCCGTAGGGCCGGTCGTCGAAAACGTGATGCCGAACACGCCGTATGGCTTGCCCGTTTCCTTGCTCCAGCGCACCACATCCTTCTCCGCCACGAGCGACGGGCCCGATCCGTGCAAAAGAAAGTCGCACTCCGAAAATGCAGCTTTCAACTGCTCCGGGCCCTTGACGATCTGCAACTTTGGAAAACGCGCGCGCAACATTTCCTCCACACCGTTGGCGACGCTGCCCGGCCACAGCCGCACTTCGGCCTCGGGCAGATGCTTCTCCAGAATCGCGAGCACGCCCGGCGTGTGTGCGATGTCCCCGATGTTCACCGTCTGCCATGACGAGCGCAGCAAGATGCGCGGCGCACGTTTTTCCGCAGCGGCGAGTGAGGCGGCGATGGACGCAAGGAATGCAGCTTGGATGAAGTTTCGGCGATTGTTCATGGACTGAACCGACTATTGCCTATTCGCATCGGGTTGCGCCAGCAAACGCTTGTGCAACCGTTGCACTGTGGTCAGGCCTGTCGGCTCATTTGCATAAAACCCCGGAGGTGATTCCCGCCGCCGGGTGGAGATTCGTCAGCCCTTTCATTGCCTTTGTCATTCCTTCCCCAAGTTTTTGAACTTTTCACCTGCCGGACGCCGAACCGGTGCTAAGACGCGCCGCAATTAATCCATGGATCTCGTTCAAAGCGGCTCTCACTCAATGATTCACCGAAACTCGGTGCTCGGCCAACGCGCATGAAAACCAAACATGTTCTGCTTTCCGTTTGGGTCGCGGTCGTCTTTGCGCTGCATCAGGATATCTGGAACTGGACTAAAGGCAGCCCGCTGCTTTTTGGCATGCTCCCGCCGGGTCTCACGTACCACCTCTGCTATTCAGTGCTCGCCGCGATCACCATGGCGCTTCTTGTGAAATATGCGTGGCCGGAAGGGCTCGATGACGACAAGCAGGAGCCGAAAACACCGCCTGACAAGGACGCGCCATGATTCCTGCAATCGTCGTTTTCATCTATCTCGCCATCGTTCTCTACGTCGGGCTTTTCGCGTTTCGCAAGAGCACCGGTTCGAAGGAGGATTTCTTCCTCGCGAGCCGCTCTCTGGGACCGTGGGTTTTTCTCCTGACCGTCTTCGGCACCAACATGACGGCCTTTGCGATCCTCGGCAGCTCGGGGCTCGCGTATCAGCGCGGAATCGGCGTTTACGGCCTCATGGCATCTTCGTCGGGATTGATCATTCCGCTCACGATTTTCCTCATCGGCACACGGCTTTGGGCGCTGGGAAAGAGGCACGGTTACATGACTCAGGTGCAGTATTTCCGCGACCGATGGGAATGCGATGGCGTGGGCACGCTCATCTTCGCGGTGACCTCGCTCATGATGATTCCCTACGTGGTGATCGGAATGATGGGCGGCGGACACACTCTGGAGGAGTTGAGCGGCGGACTTGTCCCATACTGGCTGGGCGGCGCCGTGGTCGCGATTGTTGTCATGGCCTACGTATTCTTCGGCGGAATGCGCGGAGTGGCGTGGGTGAATGCCCTCCAAACAGTGTTGTTCCTCGCGTTTGGAGCCATCGCATTCTACCTCATCTCGCGCAATCTCGGCGGGTTCGACCGCATCATCGGCGAGATCGCCGCCAGCCCGAAAGACTCGGCCCTTCTGACGAGGCAGCGCATCTCTCCGCAGGAGTTCTTCAGCTACGCATTCATCCCGCTCTCGGCGATGATGTTTCCCCACATGGCGATCATGTGTCTCACGGCGGAAAAGGTGACATCGTTCAAACGCACCGTCGTCTGGTATCCCATCTGCATCCTGCTCATCTGGCTGCCGAGCGTGTTCCTCGGCATCGTCGCCGCACACCAGTATCCGGGGCTCAAAATGGGCGAGTCCGACGACGTCATTCTCCGCCTCCTCGTGGGCAATACCGACATCATTGTCGCCGGTATTCTGGGCGCTGCGATCATGGCGTGCGTCATGGCCACCGACTCCCAAATCATGGCGCTCAGCACCATGTTCAGTCAGGACGTTTTCGCCCATTACGGCGGCACGAAACGATACGGTGAGAGCACGCAAGTCTGGATGGGCAGGGCATTCGTGGTCGTCATCGCGGTGATTAGCTACATCCTCGCCCTCATCCTGGAAGGCCAGAAATCCATCTTTGACCTGGCCATCCGCTTCGGCTTCTCGGGATTCGCTGCACTCGCCCCCGTGATGCTCGGCGCGCTCTTTTGGCGGCGTAGCAACAAATGGGGCGCGCTCGCCGCGGTTCTGTGGGTCGTAGCCTGTATGGCCGTCATGTGGTGGCTGCAAAACTACTCCAACGCGATGGCACCAAAACCGGGCCAGCCGCCAGTGCCAATCTTCCAGGAACTCGGAGCGCTCTTCCTGCGCACGCCTTCCAACGTGACCATCCACGGCTACATGCCCGTCATGTTCATGTGCATCGGGTCCGCAGTCTGGATGTTCGTCGTCAGCCTCCTGACCAAGGGCCCTTCACCAGCAACCATCGAGAAATTCTTTCCAAAAAAATCCAATGCCTAATCTCACAAAAACCGAAACCGAATCCATTCTCACGCTTTGCCTCATGGCATCCTTTGCCGATGGGGACAAGGACCAGCGGGAACGCGACCAAATCAAAAAACTCGCCGACTCGCTCGCCGGCGCGGAGGTCGATTTCATGGCGCTCTACCAGGAAGTTCTCCTCGGGAAGCCAGCCATCGCGGATATCACCGCCCGCCTCACCACCACCGAATCGCGCCAACTCGCCTACGAGATGTCCGTCTGTGTCTGCGACGCCGACGGCCTTTCCAACGAAGCCGAGAAACAGTTTCTCGCCGAACTTCGCGGCGCACTCGGCCTCAACCCCGCAGTCGCCGCAGTCGCCGCAGCAACTGACACTGAGGCCGAAGCGCTCGCGGTGATTCCAGACAACACGCCAGTTGTGGATTCCGCGCAGTCCGAGGAAACCAAAGCGATGGTCCTGCGTTACGCCATTTTCGCCGGAGCGCTTGAGCTCCTTCCTCAATCGCTTGCCACGCTGGCAATCGTCCCGATTCAAACAAAAATGGTCTATCGGATCGGCAGTCAGCGGGGCTACTCACTCGACCGAAAATCGATCTTTGAGTTCATGGCCACGGCGGGTCTCGGTGTGGTCTCCCAGGTCTTCGAGGGCTTCGTTCGGAAGCTCACCAAAAAGCTCGGCAAAACCGTCGCCGGCGGAATTGGCGGCGCTCTGGGCTCCGCCGCCACCGGCGTCGCCATTTCGTTCGCATCCACCTACGCCCTCGGGCTGCTCGCCCAACTCTACTACGACAGCGGCCGCACGCTCACCATGGCGCTGCTCAAAGAAAAATACGCCCCACTGCTCGAGGAAGGCAAAGCCGTTGCGCAAAAGTGTTCCGCGCAAATCGCCGAGAAGGGCGAAATGCTCAAAGGCGCAAACATCGCCACTCTCATGAAGGGCGCGATCTAGCTGCGCCCGGGAGTGAACCCGTGCAGTGGAAGTCCGGAGCCCCAGCCTGCTAAAAGTCGTGCGCTTCGAGCATGCGCGACTTAGTTGTGCAGCGCGCACTGAAACCGAAGCCGTTTCTTCCAGCGCGATAACACCCGTTCGCAAACACCATGAGACACATCTTCAAACTCGCCATCGCCCTATTCCTCGTCGCGCTCACATCCCCGATTTTCGCGGTCGATGCGCCCGAGGCGCGCGATATCAAGGTCGTGAGTTACAATATCCGGTTCGGCACGGCCAAAGACGGAGAGAATCATTGGGACAAGCGGAAGGATTTCCTCGCGGAGACGATCAAAACACTTGCTCCCGATTTACTCGGCACTCAGGAAACACTCGGTTTTCAGCGCGACTTTCTGGCGGCGACATTGCCCGGTTACGAGGTGCTGGGTGTAGGACGCGACGACGGTAAGGAAGCGGGCGAAATGATGGCTGTATACTGGCGGAAGGACCGGTTTGAGAAAGTTGATAGCGGCCACTTTTGGCTCAGCGAAACTCCGGCCGAGGCCGGCAGCAAAAGCTGGGACAGCTCGCTGCCGCGGATGGCGACTTGGGTCCGGTTGAAAGACAAATCGCACGACGGTAAACCGGTTCTGTGGATCAATACGCACTTCGACCACATGGGGAAAATCGCACGGCTTGAATCCGCAAAACTCATTCGCGAACGCGCAAAAACGCTAGGGAAAGACTCTTCACTCATCGTCACCGGGGACTTCAATGCGGGGGAAGCCAGCGAGCCTTACAAAGCATTGTTTGAGACGAGGGAAAACGACGAATCGCCGGTCGTGGACAGTCTGCGGAATGCGCACCCGACGCGCGGGGAGAATGAGGGAACGACGACCCCGTTCAAGTCGGCCGCGAGCAATGGAGCGCGGATCGACTGGATAGGCGTTTCCCGCGATTGGAAAGTGGTCGCAGCCGGAATCGAACACCCGGACCGCGACGGTCGCACGACCTCAGACCACTTCCCGGTTCAAGCCATCCTCCGCCGGTGATCCCAATGAAAGCTCGCTTCCGAGGATGGGCCCGTTTTGAAGCTGCCGATTCGACTCCATATCACCGAGCGAACGACGATGACTGTAAAAGACAGGCGATGGAAAGATGGGGCACATCAGCCGAATTTCACAGAGCCGTTCCGCGCCGGAGTTCACCCGTTTAATCACACCCTTGTCACGCCCCGCCCGCGCTCCCCGCTTGCCAAATCGAGTGCCCCTGTTACACCACCGCCCCCTCGCCTGAAAATTTGCCCAATGATACGAGTCCAACAGCTTACAAAAAAATACGGCTCCTTTACTGCGGTAAAGGGCATCAGCTTTGAAGTGGCCAAAGGGGAGGTCGTCGGTTTTCTCGGCCCGAACGGCGCGGGGAAGTCCACGACGATGAAGATCCTCACCGGTTTTCTCCCTCCCACAACGGGGCGTGTGAGTATCGCGGGGTTTGATATTTTCGACGACAGCGTGGAGGCCCGGCGGCACCTCGGCTACCTGCCGGAAAACACGCCGCTTTATCCCGAGATGAAAGTCGGCGAATACCTCCGCTACCGTGCCGCGCTGAAGGGCGTCGCAAGCGGCAAAGTGCGCGAGCGGGTGGGGGATGTCATCGACCTCTGCCAGGTGAAAGACCGCGAGAATCAGCTCATCGGCTCGCTTTCCAAAGGCTACCGCCAGCGCGTGGGCCTCGCCGATGCGCTCGTCCATGACCCGGACTTGCTCATCCTCGACGAGCCGACCATCGGTCTCGACCCAAACCAAATCCGCACCGTCCGTGACCTGATCAAGAACCTCGCCCAAAAGCGCACGGTGCTGATCTCCACGCATATTCTCCCGGAAGTGGAGATGATGTGCTCGCGAGTTATCGTCATCCATCGCGGCGAAATCCGCGCGACGGACACCGCCGAGAATCTACGCAAGAACCATCGCGCGGTCGGCGAACTTTTGCTGGAGGCGCGCGCTGGAGCCGATGCGCTGGAGGCCCTTCGAAGCGTCGCCGGCGTCAAGGATGTGACGGCTGCCGAGAATGGCGAGTGGACCAATTTCACCCTGCGCCTCGACGCCAAAGCCGAGCCCGGTCTCGACATCATGCGTCTCGCCGCAGAGCGCAAATGGGAGGTCCGCGAAATCCACCAAAAGCGCGCGACGCTCGAAGACGTCTTCGCGGAACTGACCACGGCGGACCACTAACGATTATGAGAACTCTCTTTGTTCAAACGATGCGCGAGGTGCGTAGTATCTTTTACACGCCCGTGGCTTACGTCGTCATGGTGATGCTCCTCGTGCTGCTGGGGTGGATGTTTCAATTCGGCGTCTCACAGCTCAACAAGAGCTCGACGGAATACACGGTGATTCAGGCGACTTTTGTCAGCGGGCTTTTCTTCTTCATCCTCGCCATCACGACATCGCTCGTGACGATGCGGACGTTCTCCGAGGAGTTCCGAATGGGCACCATCGAGATGCTCACCACGGCACCGGTGAAGGAATGGCAGATCGTCCTCTCCAAGTTCTTCGGGACGGTGATTTTTTACACCGTGGCGTTTGCGCCTTCGCTTCTGCATTTTGTCGTGTTCGACCAAGAGAGCGGCGGACATCCGGCGGCGAAGGGAGTGGGCGCGATTTACAGCACGTATTTGATGATCCTTTTCATCGCGATGCTCTTCATCTCGATCGGGAATCTCGCGAGTTCGCTGGTGAAGGATCAGGTGAATGCGGCGGTCATCAGTATAACTGCGAAGATGCTTTTCCTTTTCGTCCCGCTGATGCTTGGAGTCATGCTGAATGTCACCGACCCGCGTGTGCGGTTGCTGGCAGAGTTTGTCAGTCCGTTTTCTCATATCAACGATGCCACAGCGGGCATCGTCGATTCGCGGCGGGTCGTCTGGTATTTGTCGCTCACCGTGTTTTTCCTCGCCCTCACGCACCACGTATTTCACAGCCGCAAGCTGAAGTCCTAAGACCATGGAAACTCCTGAAACAACGCCCGAAGCCGACCAGGCACCGAAAGACGCACAGCCCAAGCTGCGGGTCGGACGCATCGAGATCGGCATCAATATCGTCGTCCAACTCATCGTCCTTCTCGCGATGGTGATGATGGTCAATTATCTCGCATCGAAATACTTCAAACGCTGGAACTGGGTGCGCGGCGAGCGCTCCGAGCTGAGCGAAATGACGCGAAGTCTGATGGGCAATCTGCCCAAGCCGATGAAGGCGATCGTGTTCTTTTCCGACAAGACTCTGGAAGTGAATGGCGACGCTCGCTCGCTCCTTCGCGAGTATGAATTCGCCGCTCGCGGCAAGCTCTCCATCGAAGATGTCGACCCCGAGGAAAACTACGCCCGTGCCCGCGAGCTCGCTGCAAAATACAAGTTCGTCAACGTAGAGAACCTCATCATTCTCGACTACGACGGACGGAGCATATTCATCAATACGACGGAAATGGCCGAGATGGAGCAGCGCGACCCGATGGCCGAAATGCAGGCCCAGATGCAAGGGCGGCAACTCCCGCCGCCGCAGATGATCTCGTTTCTGGGCGAGCAGGTCCTTACGAACGAAATCCTCGCGCTCACCGAGCCCAAGCAGAACAAGCTTTACCTCATCAACGGGCACGGTGAATTCGACACGAACGGGCGCAAGATTCAGACGCTGTTGGAATATACCAGACGGCAGAATCTGCTGCTTGAAAACCTCACGATCGCGGACATCGATAAGATTCCCGCCGACGCCAACATGGTGCTCATTCTCGGCCCCAAGTTCGACATGAGCGAGCGCGACTTGAAAGTGCTGAGTGATTACTGGGACGCGAAAGGGCGCCTCTTCATCGCGGTCGGAAAGACGGGTGGAAAAACGCCAAATCTTTTTGCATGGCTCGCGGCCCGCGGAGTGAAGGCGAAAGATGATTATGTCCTGCGCGTCGTGGACATGGGCACCGCGATGCAGGTGCAGTCCGGTGCCGTCGTGTCGTCCACGGAATCCGCGATCACAAGCGGGCTGGAAGGTCTCTCCATCGAGTTGCTCGGGGCGACGCAATCGCTGGAGCTGGATCGCGCCAGGGAGACTCGCGAGAATCTGAAGCTCACGGGGCTGATGGTTTCACCAAAGGGATTTTGGGGAGATGCCGAGTTCGATGTCGGCGGGGATGCGGTGCCGATTTTCGACCCCAAGAAAGATCACCCAGGCCCGCTTACGCTGGCGGTTCAAGTCGAGAAAGGGGCTTCCACCGACCCTAATGTGAAGCTGGAGACCTCGCGGCTCGTCGTTGTGGGAAACAGCGATTTTGTATCCGACGATGGGTTGCGCACCGGGCCGCTCTCGGTGAACGTGGCTTCCAATTGCATCAACTGGCTGCTCAATCGCGAGATCCTCATCAAGGTTCCGCCGAAGATTAAGAAGCGCGCCACGCTCTCTCTGCCGATCGAAAAGCTCAATAGTATCCGGCTGTGGGTCATCCTCTACATCCCGCTCGTGGTGGCGCTTTTCGGTCTCTACTTCCTCTGCGCCCGGCACGGGAAAAACCTGCTCATTGTCACTGCATGGGTCGCCACGGCGTTCCTTGTCATTGTCGGTTGCTGGTACGTCCTGCTGTGGCAACTTGGGATGGAAGACGCCAGGACGGTGCCGCGCAATCTGATCATCGCGATCGGGACCGCAGCATCACTGGCTGCCGTTTCCATCGTGATCAATTACTACGAGAATCAAAAGCGCACTGCCGCGAAAAACTAGTCCATTTGCGCCATGAAAAAATTTCGCAGCACCATCATCCTTATCATTCTCGGCCTCGGCTTGTGGGCGTATCTGCGCTTCTTTGACGACCGGTTTACCGGCACTGCCGATGCGCCGCGCGTCACCGCGGTGGATCGCGGAGAGGTGGAGGCGTTCAGCATTCGCAATGGCGAGGGGACGATGGAGTTCAAGCAGACCAACGGCGCGTGGAACATCGAGGCTCCGGTGAAGGATCGTGCTGATGAAAGTGCCGTGGCCACGCTCTTCACCACCCTCGAAGGGCTCGACATGAATCTTCGCAAAGTCCCCGCCGTGAAAGGCCGGGACACGAAGGAGATGATGAAAGAGCTCGGCGTTTCGAAGGGCGAAGTGAGCATCAAGCTCGCAGGTAAACGTCCGCTCGAACTGCTCATCGGCAAAGAAACCGCAGTTACCACCGCAGTGGATGCCAAAGAACCCGCGGCGGGAGGCAAAGAACCCGCGGTTGGAGGCAAAGAACCCGCGGCGGGAGGCAAAGAACGCGCGGCGGGAGGCAAAGTGTACGCCCGCATCGACGGCTCTGACGCAATCTACGTTCTGCCCAACGATCTTCGCACGCAGCTCAGCAAAGGCGCGAAGGACTGGCGTGACCGCAAGCTCGCCGCGGTCACCGCGGCTGAGGTAAAAAAGGTCGTCTTGAAAACCGCGAAGGGCGAAATCGAAGCAGAGCGCAAGAACGGCAACTGGTCGCTCATTCGTCCGCTCAAAGCGCGCGCAGACAACCAGCGGCTCAACGATTTAATCGCCAGCGTCACGTCCGCCCGAATCGAGGATTTCATTTTGGACTCGAAGGACCTGAGCACATTCGGACTGACCGATCCCCGCGCTACGCTCGTCTTTCACATCGAAGGCGGCAAAGAGCCGGTGACCATCCAGATCGGGGCGACGAAGAAGGACGACAAGAAGGACGGCGATGTGGCGAAGGGCGTTGTTTACGTCAAAGTGAGCACGCGCGATGGCGTCGTTACCGTGCCGTCCGCAATCGAAGGCATAGTGCTCACGCTTCCAAACGATCTCCGCGATGCGAGCCTGCTTCGCGTGCAACCGGACATCGTGGACCGGATCACGCTCGAAGGCGGAGGAACGAAGATCATCATCGGCCGCGATGGCGAGAACTGGAAGCGGAAGACCAAGCCCGAAGAGCCCGTGAACTCCGCCGCAGCAACCAAGCTGCTCAATGATCTCACCACCGCCCGGAGCGTCCGCTTCGTCGAAGATGTCGGCAGCGACCTCAAAAAGTATGGCCTCGATCAACCCTCGGCCACGGTGACGCTCAGCAGCTACTCCACCGAGGGGACGCCGGAATCTTCGCCCGGAGATAAACCCATCGCGAAGCTCATTTTGGGCAGCAGCGACGGTGTCGGCGTCTATGCGAAGCTCGACGACGAGCCGTACATCATCGCCGTGCCCAAGACGCTTACCGAGAAGATTTGGACCGACCCGCTTCAGTGGCAGGAGCTCAAAATCTACGACTATAATAAGGTGGACATCGTTCATTTGGAGATCACCAAGGCAGACCAACCCATCATCGTTCTAGACCTCGATAAGGAGAAGAAATGGAAGCTCGCAAAGGGCGACGGTGCGGTCGATCAGGCCGCAGCCCAGTCCCTCGTGAACACACTCTCCACGCTCCGCGCAGTGCGCTGGGCTGGAGCGACACGCGCCGCAGAGCAGGGGCTCGACAAGCCCGCAACCACCGTCTCCTTCACCACGTCGGACAAAAAGACGGGCAAGTTGCGAATCGGAAGCTTGAACGCAGACCGCCTCCGACACGCGCTCATCGATGGGAAGACCGGCACCGCATTGCTCAACCAACCCGACACAAGCGCATTCGAAGCCCCGCTCATCGAAAGCCCAAAGCCCGCCGCGCCCATCCCGCCCACGACCCCGCCGCCCGTAGTCTCGCCCGAGCCGGCTGCAACACAGGAGGCTCCCGCAAGCGAATCGAACCCCGCGCCGAAGTAAGGAGTTCGTTTGCCAGCTTGTTTCCCCGCAAATGCATGGCACAGTTCAGGACTGACTTCCATGAATCGCTCGCTCGCTCTAGTTCTCACTCTTCTTTTTGCCGGACTTTTTCCGGCCTTCGCCGTCACGCGCGCAACTATCAATCTTGGTGGTGCGGAATTTGGACACGCAAAATCCGTGAACCTCTCGAGCGCGCCGGCGACACTCGATCCCGCTCCACGTTATTATTATACGCTCGACGCGAAAATCCGCGGCACCGGCTTGCTCGCGCCATTGGTGCCGGCGGGAACTTCGCTGCGGACATTACTCGAGCAATTACAGACTGGTTCGGCGTCGCTTCTCAGCGGATTTTACGAAAATCCTTCCGGCACTCTTCCGTTCACATTCATCGATCAGTCGCTCAATAATACCGTCCCAATCGGCGACATCGTTACGGCGCGAATTGCATTCAATATCACGGGAGACGTCACCGCAGGTGGAGTGGTCCGCTTTCGGATTCAGAATGTCGTGGTTACTGCGGCGGGGATTCCTATCACGGGCGGGATTGTTTTCGAGCCGGGCTCGAAGCTCACGATTTCAGTTCCGGCCGTTGTGGATTTCGACAGCGCGACCGCCACGGTGAGCGAGGATTCCGGAAGCGTTACGCTTGCGGTCGTTCGCTCTGCCAGTCTTTCCGGGGCGGCTTCCGTTCGCTACAGCACTGCGGACGGAACTGCGTATGCCGGCGGTCACTACAGCGCAAAGGCGGGAACGCTCAATTTCGCGGGGAACGATATTTTTAAGACGATTTCCATTCCGATTATCCCGAATACCACGGTCGGAAGTGACAAGACGTTTACGGTCACCCTTAGCCGACCTGGCGCGGGGACCGAGTTGGGGGCGGTCAGCGAGATTGAGGTGACGATAGTCAATAACGATACCGGCGATGCTCCTTCCGTGCGGTTTACGAGCACGACTTTTGACGGGCGCGAAGGGGGGAATGCGGTCGTCCAATTGGAACGAAGTGGCGACGTAAATTCTCCGATTTCTGTCCGTGTGGATACCGTCGCGGGTTCCGCATTGCCCAATCGCCATTTCAAGCCGATCGCACGGACGGTAAGTTTCGGGCCGGGCCAGACTTTTCAGACCGTCTCGATTTCTTTGATCGATAACCGTCTCGAAGAATCCGGTCGCAGCTTTGGCTGCAAACTCGCGCAAGGATCGGTGGACGTCGTATTCGGAGACCCGACGGAAACGACCATTTCAATTACCGAGGATGATTACAATGTGCCCGCTACCCTCAAAGGCCCTTTCATCGGCCTCGTCGATCCCGCGGCAGTTCTTGTTTCAAACGCGGGCATCGCAAGCATCACCGTCACGCCTTTTGGAAGCTACACCGGCAAATTCCAAATTGGCGGAAAGCCCTATACCGTGCGAGGGAAATTCGGGAGCGGCGGGATCGCGGGTCGCGTCCAGTTCGCCAAAAACCCAAATCGATTTTTCGACCTGAGTATCGATATTTCCAATGCCGGTTCACTCACAGGCAGCGTCCGGGATGATGGCGGGGTGATTGCGTCGTATTTCGGGATTAGGTCCCGGTTCAGCCCGGCGTCGAATTTTTCCCGCCCCGGAAAGTATCCGCTCGCTTTCTCGCCAGTCGCATCCGGCGATTCGGCCTCCGAGCCCACCGGTCACGGATTCGCAATTGCGAAGCTCGGGAAAACCGGAACTGCGCGCGTCGCGGGACGGCTGGCCGACAACTCTCCGTTTGCATTTTCGACGCTCTTGATTCCCGGCAATGGAAGCGATGAGCAGGCCGCCGCATACTCATCACTCAACCGTCGCCGCGGCATGCTGCACGGCACGCTGAACTTCCCGGCTGCGACGGACGCCAACGGCGAACTGCGTTGGATGAAAGACGCCGCTGTTTTGCCTGCCAAACCCGACAAGATTTATCCGTCCGGATTTGACCTGACTTTGGAGACGACCAGCTCGTCGCCAATTCCACCGCCAAACCTGCTCGCTGCGGGCTCCTATCGCCTGGACCTGGCTGGCGGAAATTTGTCCGCGGCTCTTGCAATTTCATCTACGGTGGTTTCCGGGAACAAAGTCACAGCAGACGCCCCAAACATGAGCGAAACCCAAATGAAAATCTCTTCCCGCACTTGGTTGCTGACCGGCAAGTTCGTCGCGGATGGGGCAGCCCATAAATTCACCGGTATCGTCCTTCCGAGCCAGGGAGCCGTCTTTGGATTTTTCGTCGGAGCGCCACCAAAGGGAACGCCCGTTCAGACAGGTTCTGTTGAGCTCGCCATGCCAGTCCTTCCCGGTCTTTGAGAGACCTAGCCGTTGAGCTGAATGCCGACGCCCGGCTTTCAAAACCTCTGCCGATATGAGCGTGGCGTCATCCCGATTTGCTCGCGGGAATAGCGACTGAAATGCCCGTGGTCGTGGAAGCCGCACTCCAGTGCAATGTTGCCGACTGGTTTGTCGGTTTCCTCCATCCGCCGACGTGTGATGAGTAAGCGTAGTCGGAGAATGTGTTCCGCCGGAGTCACGACAAAAAGGCGCTGAAGTTCGGAACTGTTTTACAAAAATAGAACGCCTGGGAGATGCCAAATTACTTGGTTGTTTGGGGGCGTGCGGGGTAGTCTCGGTGCCATGTTCGACTTCCTAGCTCCATCGCTCCACGATCACGCCCGCCTTTGCGGAGGCGGGCGCACTCGCCGTGAGTTTCTGCAAATCGGTGCGCTCGCCGCGGCGGGGATTTCGCTTCCGCAGTATCTCCGTGCGAAATCCGAAGGACGTGTAAAACCGGGGCACGACAACCGCTCGTGCATCATGATCTTCAATCTCGGCGGGCCGAGCCACATCGACCTGTGGGACATGAAGCCGGATGCGCCATCGGAGATTAGTGGGCCGTTTAAGCCCATTCGCACAAAGTCGGCGGAGTTCGAGTTGTCGGAATTACTGCCGATGCACGCGAAGATTGCGGACAAGTTTTCGCTCGTGCGTTCGTGTCATCACGACGGCGCGGCGGTGCATGATGCGGGCTGGCAGATGATGCAAACAGGGCGTCGCTTTTCGGGTGGAATCCACACGCCGCACGCAGGCGCGGTGACGTCGTATCTCATGGGGCGCAAGACGGACCTGCCGCCGTTTGTCGTGCTGCCGCAAGTGATGGGACGTGGCGGCGGGAACTTGCCGAACGGCCAGGCGGGCGGCTTCCTCGGGAAATCGCACGATCCATTTTCGCTCATGGCGGATCCGTCGGTGAAGGATTTCAAAGTGCCGGATCTTTTGCCGCCCGACCAAATCGGCGCGGCGCGCATGGACCGCCGGAAGACGATGCGCGAAATCGTGGACGGCGCGACTGCGGCGTTTGAGCAAAGCGAAGATGCGCGGTTGCTCGACGACAACTTCCACGCAGCGTTTCGCATGATGACGAGCGAGCAGGCGCGGTCGGCGTTCGATTTATCGAAGGAGCCGCTGGCCGTGCGCGAGCGATACGGCATGAACCGTTTTGGCCAATGCTGTCTGCTCGCGCGGCGACTCGTGGAAAACGGCGTGCGCTTTGTGACCATCAATACGTTCCTCACGGTGTTCGACGAAATCACGTGGGACATCCACGGTTCGAAGCCGTTTACGTCCATTGAAGGTATGAAGGACATCGTCTGTCCAATGTATGATCAAGCCTACAGCGCGCTCATCGAAGACCTCGACCAGCGCGGTCTGCTTGGCGACACGCTCGTCGCAAACCTCAGCGAATTTGGCCGCACGCCAAAGGTGAATCCCGCCGGCGGACGCGACCATTGGCCGCAGTGCTTCACGTGCTACTTTGCGGGCGGCGGAGTAAAAGGGGGCCGCGTCATCGGCAAG
>JAYUSJ010000214.1:0-16515 GCA_043755735.1 Verrucomicrobiaceae bacterium
AAAAGCAGGCCGCGCCCTCGTGTTCCTCGCCGCCGCGATGAAACCTTTCACCAACAGTAAACCACTCGGCCAAATGGCAGGCTTTCCTTTCACGCTCCATCGCCTCGAAGCCAAAACCACCCTCACAATCTGCGGAAAACACACGTATCAATCCAACGTCAGCGAAAGCGCCGCCGGCACCATCGCCTCCCTCGAACACGCCCACGCCACAATTCCCGACAAACTCGCCGAACGCGAATCCGAGCACCGCCGCGCCACAAAGCAACGCGAAGACCTCACCAAACAACTCGGCATCCCCTTCGAGCACGAAGCCCGCCTCACCGAAGCGACGAAACGCCAGCAAGAAATCATCGCTGCGCTGGACATCACGAAGAATCAGGCGGCGGCGAGTGTTGGTGATGCGAGCGAGACGGCAACAGACACCGTGCAACGCGCCGGGAAATCACAGAGCGTGGCGTAGGCGAAGACTGAAAATAGTTTTGCTCTTGCGCGTTGCTATCACCACAGGTTTTGGGCATTTCCACTACCGGTGAGTCATCAATTTCCATTCAACCAGCAACACCTTCAGTTCCTGCCCGATTTTCCGGGCGGGACTCGCAGCGCCCCCTTGTGCGGATGAAACCGGAAAAGCAAACGCGTATCGAACGCATAGACCTCCAGCTCGCCCGTGCAGGATGGGCAAAATCGAGCACGGTATTGATCGAAGAGTTCATCGTCTCTTCTGGAGCCCGCGCAAACGAACCAGACCCCGAGCATCGTCGGGTCAATGAATTCGCCGACTATGCGCTGCTCGACAGCATCGGACGTCCGCTTGCAATCGTGGAGGCCAAGCGTTCCTGCCGAAACGCGCTTGACGGTGAACGGCAGGCGGCGGATTACGCAGACCAAATTCGTGAAAAACACGGCGTTGATCCATTCGTCTTCCTCGCGAATGGCGACGAGATTTGGTTCTGGCATCGGCGGCTTTACCCACCGCGAAAGGTGAGCGGTTTTTTCACGGAGGAAGATTTGCTCCGCCTCGCACATCTCGACCGCTATGGCCGACCGCTCATTGGAGAGACTCCGCTTTCCCACATTGTGGACCGGGCTTATCAAATCGAGGCCGTGAAAACCATTGCCGAGCGCATTGAGGCGGCGCGGCGAAAGTTCCTCATGGTTCTCGCGACCGGCACCGGGAAAACGAGGGTCGCTGTCTCGCTTGTCGAGATGCTTCAGCGTCAGGAGCGTATCCAGCGCGTGCTCTTTCTTGCAGATCGTCGGGAACTCGTGAAACAGGCGCTCGGCGCGTTTAAGGAACATCTTCCGAGCGTGCCGCGGGCGTGGATTGAAGGCGGGGTGATTGACAAAGACGCGAAGATCCATCTCGCGACCTACCCCGGAATGATGACGCTCTTTCCGAAACTCTCGTCGGGTTATTACGACCTCATTATCGCCGATGAGAGCCATCGCTCCATCTACAGCCGCTACAAGGCGATTCTCGATCACTTCGATGCGATTCAACTCGGCCTCACCGCCACGCCCACGGATTTCCTTGATCACAATACCTTCGAGCTTTTCGAGTGCGAGGGCGACGCACCGACTTTCTACTACGGCTACGAGGACGCGGTGCGCGACAAGCACCTTGTCCCCTACCGTCCCGTCCATGTTGCGCGCACGAGTTTCCAGATCGAGGGGCTTCGCCCTGGCGAGTTGCCAGAGGAAGTAAAGCAACAGGTCCGCGAACAGGGAATCGATCCCGATTTGTTCACATTTGAAGGCTCCGAGTTGGAGCGCCGAGTGACCAACACCGGGACCAACGACTCGATCGTCCGCGAGTTCATGGACCACTGCATCCGCGACGCGACCGGCACGTTCCCGGCAAAGGCCATCATCTTTGCCGTGTCACACAAGCACGCGCTCGAACTCTACAAGAGCTTCAACCGCCTCTTCCCCGACTTCCAGCGGCGCGGGATGGCAAAGGTCATCGACAGCCAGATGGAACGCGCCGAGAAGACGCTCGACGATTTCAAAAACAAGGATTTCCCGCGTGTCGCGATATCCGTGGATATGCTCGATACCGGCATTGATGTTCCGCCGATTCGCACACTGGTTTTCGCAAAGCCCGTCTTCAGCAAAGTGAAGTTCTGGCAGATGCTTGGTCGCGGCACCCGCACTTGGACCGATCCTGTCAGCGGGCAGAAAAAGGCCGACTTCCTCGTCATCGACCACTGGGACAACTTCGCGTATTTCCAAGTGAACCGCGACGGACGCGAGCCCGCGGCGTCCGAGGCGCTCCCGTCCCGTCTGTTCCGCTTGAGATTGGAAAAACTCCAGATTCTCGCGGGCCGTTCCGATTCTGCAAACGTCGCACACACCATTACCCAGCTCCGTCGCCTCGTCGGCACGCTCCCGCTGGAAAACGTGAACGTCGCACCGCTCGCCGTGGAACTCCGTGAACTCGCGTCGCAGGATGCGCCGTGGACCACGCTCACCGACGAGCGCGTTGCCCATCTCACTCACACCGTTGCGCCGCTCATGCGCTACTCCGTCGCGGGCTCATTCCCCGAGCTACAGTTCGAAAACCAGACCGAACAACTCGCCCTCGCAAATCTTCGGGCGGACACTGGTGAAATCGAGACCCTTCGCGAACGAATCACGGAAAACCTCGCGCTTCTCCCCGCGAACATTCCGGAAATCCGCCCGCATCTGGAAACACTCGCCGCAGTAAAGACGGATGCGTTCTGGGCGAATCTCAGCGTCCCTCGCATCATGCAGATGCAAGAAACTTTTGCGCCGCTGATGCGGTTCCGAAATCGCCGACCTTCGACGTTTGTCCGCCTGTCCTTGCCCGACGAAATCGCGCGCCGCCACTGGCTCGTCTTCGGCCCTACCGGCGAGGGTGCTTTTGCCGAGACCTACCGTGCGCAAGTCGAGGCACTCGTTCGCGATCTTGCTGACGACCATCCCGCGCTCCAGCGCCTCCGGCGGGGCGAGCCGCTCTCCGACGACGACATCACCGCACTCACCACCGCGCTGAATCGCCCCGATCTTTTCGTCACCGAGGAGCGCCTGCGCGAAGCATACGACCAGCCAAAGGCCACATTCACCGACTTCCTGCGCCATATTCTGGAAGTCGCCACGCTCCCCACTCGCGAAGACTCCATCTCGCAGGCGTTCGACGAATGGGTGCGCCAGCATCCTCAACTTACCGCCACTCAGCTCATGTTCGTTCGCACCCTGCGAAAGGCCGTTCTTCAAAAAGCCGAGGTCACCACGCTCGATGCGCTGCGCCAGCCGCCTTTCACATCCATCGGCGACCCCGAACAGCTTTTCAAAAAGACCGAACTAGAACAGATTTTCGACCTCGTGAAATCCGTCGCATGAATTACTCCGGCCTCATCAAAGCCATCCAGTCCGCCACCACGAAGCTCCAGCGCAGCGTGGCATCAGCGGCGAATCAGGCACTCGTCATCCGCAACTGGATGGTTGGCGCATGGCTTGTGGAGTTCGAGCAGCACGGGCAGGGCCGTGCAAAGTATGGCGCACGCTTGCTTGAAAATCTGGCGAACGATCTCGCCGCTCGCGATGTGAGGGGGCTCGGCGATCCTCGTTCTCTGCGCGATTGCCGCACGCTCTATCTCACGTATTCGCAGATTCGCGGGTCACTGACCCGCGAATTCCAGCAACTCGTTTTGCCTGCGGAATCTTCGTCCGCGCCACTCGCAAAGATTCGCGGGTCAGTGACCCGCGAATTGAAGCCGCTGCCCGCCGAGGAGCTTCTACGCTTGTCCTGGACGCATCTGCAGGAACTCGTGCGTATCACCGACCCATGGCAGCGCGCGTTCTACGAAACCGAGTGCCTTCAAGGGAACTGGTCCGTCCGCCAGCTCCAGCGTCAGATCGGCAGCCTGCTCTACGAACGCACCGGGCTCTCCACCGACAAAAAAGCGGTCATCGTCCGCGCACGAAATCAGGACACATCGCAGACCATCGCAGACATGCTGCGCGACCCTTACATCCTGGAATTCACCGGCCTCGCCGCGCGTCCCGAATACTCCGAGCAGGAGCTTGAGACAGTGCTCCTCGATCACCTCCAGCGGTTCATTCTGGAACTCGGACGCGGCTTTTGTTTCGAAGCCCGCCAGTTCCGCATCACCGAGGGCCGCAAGCACCATCGCGTGGACCTCGTCTTCTACCATCGCATCCTCCGTTGCCACGTCCTCATCGACTTAAAAATCCGGCCCTTCCAGCCATCCGACGCCGGGCAGATGAACTTCTACGTCAATTGGTTCAAGGGCCGCATGATGAACGCCGGCGACCAGCCGCCCATCGGCATCCTTCTGTGCAGCGACGCAGACGGCACCGAAGTCGAGTTCGCCACCGCCGGTATCGATCAAAAACTCTTCGTCTCCCGCTACCTCGTCGCCCTGCCATCCGCCGAGCAACTCCGCGCATTCCTCGACGCCGACCGCGCCCGCATCGAAGCCTGCATGAAGCCCGTACCTTGCAAAAAGACATCTTCCAAAAAGCCCGCGAAAAAGCGCCCGGCCAAATCAGTAATCAAAAAACGTAAGTCAAAAAACTCCTAAATGCTCTCACCGCAACTCCGCCGCAAGGTCCACGACCTTTGGTCACTCTTCTGGTCTTCCGGCCTTTCCAATCCACTCGTCGCCATCGAGCAAATCACCTACCTGCTTTTCATCCGGCAGCTTGAGGCGCTCGACCGCGAGCGTGTGAAAGCGGGCAAGCGCTCCATCTACGATCTCACTCTGGCCGAGGAGGAGACGGCCAGTAAAGAGACAGCAAAGACCAAGGGTAAAAAGCCGAGCGGAGCCAGCAATGCCGGCACTCAGTCCGCAAACCTCGGCCCACTCAGTTTTCCCACAAGCGACCCGAAATTCCAAAAATGCCGCTGGTCCTACATCCGCCAAAACGTCTCCTTCGCCCTGCTCAACGACACCGTCTTCCCGTGGCTCCGCGAGCTGGAAAAGCGCGTCGGCCCCGCGCAAAACGGCAACACCACGCTCGGCCGCATCTCCGGTCGTCTCAGCGACGCCTACTTCATCCTCGACCCAAATAAATCCGACACTCTCAAGCGTGCCGTCAGCCTCATTGATGAACTCTTCCGCCAGCTCGACGCCCGCAGCGTCAATTCCGACATCATGGGCGACATCTTCGAGTATCTGCTCGAAGAAGTAAAAGAGGCCGGCAAAAACGGCCAGTTCCGCACCCCGCGCCACATCATCCGATTCATGGTCGAGCTGCTCAATCCCGAGCTGGGCAAGACCGTGATCGACCCCGCGTGCGGCTCCGGCGGCTTCCTGCTCAATACACTCCTTCATTGGAAAGCCGAGAACACCGACAAAGACGTGCTTCGCCTTGAGTGGGACGGCACGCCGCACGACGTGCTCCCCAACTGGCCAAAGGGAAAGCAGCCCGACTTCAACACCGTCTTCCGTGGCTACGACAACGACCGCACCATGGTCCGCATCGCGTGGATGAACCTTCTCCTCCACGACCTCGAATCCCCCGAAATTCACCAGCTCGACGCCCTCAGCAAACGCCTCGGCGACGACCAGAGCGGCACATACGACACCATTCTCGCCAACCCGCCATTCACCGGCAGCGTGGACGAAGGCGACCTCAGCGAAAACCGCCAGCGCTTCACCCGTCATGGCAAAGCCGCCGCACCGCTCACCACCAAGAGCGAGCTGCTCTTCGCGTGGCTCATGCTCGACCTCCTGAAAATCGGCGGACGCGCCGCCGTCATCGTCCCGGACGGCGTGCTCTTTGGCGGCACCAATGCCCACGTCGAACTACGCCGCCAGCTCCTTTTTGAGAACACCCTCGAAGCCATCGTCTCCCTCCCCGCCAACATCTTCCAGCCCTACTCCGGCGTGAAGACCTCCATCATCGTCTTCCAAAAAGCCGGCACGCCAGTGGCCAAAGGCGACGACCCTCGCACTCGCGAAGTCTGGTTCTACGAAATCACCGACGAAGCCTACACCCTCGACCAGCGCCGCAAGCCGCGCCAAGGCCACGACAACGACCTTTGGGATGCCCTCGAAAAATTCCGCGCATGGACCCGCTACCGCACCGGCGAAGTCGTGGGCAAAAAAGCCGCCACTGCGCGCGCTGAATCCATCGCCACCGACTACCACCAGCCCGAATACTGGGAAGAACGCTGGCGGGCCGTGGACGACGAATTCCTCAAAATCTTCCCCGAAAAATCCGGCGATAAAGGCCGCACCTTTGCCATCCATCAGCTCTGGCCCACGCTCAATCAAACGCCGAAAAACTCCGCGCAGAAAATCGCCGAATCTCAGCGCAAACCACTCGCCACGGTGCTCGCGCGGATCGTCGCCAACGCCATTACAAATACCGCACCTGCCGGGCGCGAAGTGGCTGCCGAAAAAGCCATGCGCCAAGCCATCTCCCGGCTCAATGCCATCGCCAAAGATGAAGGGTTGCTCGACCGCGAATTCGATCAATTTGGGGCGAATGAACTCCGCGCACTCGTCAACTCCGTCAGCGTCGAAGCCACCAAGGAGGCGCTCGAAGCGCTGAAAACCAAGAAGCAAAAACCTATCGTAAAACCCGCCACCGACGCCTGCGAGCACGATCTCCGAGCCATCATCACCGAGTTTGCAAAGCTCGACGGCTACAACGTCTGGCGACGCAGTAACAGCGTCGCCCGGCTGCCCGGAAAGCTCATCGTCGGCGAAGACGGCACCGCAGCGCGGGTTCCTTCCACGCAGAGCTGGATCGTCCCCGTCCGCAAATGGGCCGAGCGCGAAAACTGGGGCGAAGACCCGGCGACGAAACAACCCATCCTCAAGCCCACGCACAAAAACGGAATCGTCGATCCCGCCTACCTGCTCTGGCTGCGCGACACGCTCAAAGTCTTCGACGACGACGCCACGGTGAAAAAAGAGCACCGCGACCGGCTCGACCCGGAATGCCTGGAAGCGCTCGACTTCAATCTCTCCGCCGGTCGCCACAAGCCCTTCGTCTTCGACCCCGGCCAGCACCGCCCGCCCGCCGAACTTATCCACGAACTCCAAGCCATCCACGGCGAAGTTCAGACGCGGCTGGGGAAGTTGCTCGGCTTGGTTGAAAACGCCGATTCCAAAAATGCAGTGAACCCAGCGGTCGCGCTGAAATCACGCAAACGCAGTTTGGAGCTATGACGGGAACTCTTCCTGATAACTGGACGACGGCACGACTATCCGAAATCTGCCAGATCAATCCACGCGGACGTCCCGAACTGTCGGATGATTCACTTGTTTCATTCGTTCCGATGGCCGCAGTGGACGAGCATTCGGGTTCCATCGTCGCCGCAGAAACAAGGGCGTTGAGCGAAGTCCGTACCGGCTTTACGCCTTTCCGAGATGGTGATGTCCTCTTTGCCAAAATCACGCCATGCATGGAAAACGGCAAAGCCGCCATCGCTCGTGATTTGGCAAACGGACACGGCTACGGCTCGACGGAGTTTCACGTCCTCCGTCCTTCTCCGCTCGTTTTGGCAGGGTGGCTTTTCGCGCTGGTTCGCACGGAGGCATTTCGTCGCGCTGCGACTTCTACCTTTCAAGGCGCAGTCGGACAGCAGCGCGTTCCTGCTTCTTACCTTGAGGGTTTCCGCATCCCGCTGCCGCCTTTGAGCGAGCAGGATTACATCGTGAAAATCCTGCAAGAGGCGGAAGCCATCCGCTGCCTCCGCGCCCAAGCCGAAGCCAAAGCAACCAAGCTGATTCCGAGCATCATCAATACGCTGGAAGATGTAATCGCTTCGACCCGCCTCCGACCACTGGGCGAGCTCTTCTCCGAACGGCCCAATTACGGCACGATGATTCCTGCCGACGAGTCGGCGGGTGCGGATGGAATTGTCTGTCTGAGAGTCGGAAACATTCAAAACGACAAATTTGATTTTTCAGACACAAAGTATGTCCAGCGAGGCAGCATCAACGAACGCAGGCACATTGTTCAGGCTGGCGATATAATCTTGGCTAGAGCTATCGCCTCTGAGGAACATCTTGGAAAAGCGCTAGTGATTTCGACTCGTGAGGCTGGGTTCGCATTCGACTCGCATCTCATGAGAATCCGAGTTCGCGGAGATCGGATTTTGCCCGAGTTTCTTCAATCCTATCTTCGCTCGCCTCGTGGTCGTCATGCGTTCCTGCGGCAAACCCGACAGTCCGCAGTTCAATTCAACGTCAACGGTGACGAGATCGCCCGCGTTTTAGTTCCGGAAATTCCGATGGAGATTCAGAGAAACCTCGTTGTTCAGTTGGACGAGGTCGCTAGGCATCGTAGCGACATCGCCACAGCGATAGCTGGTGAAGATCGTTTGGCGGCATCACTCTCCGCCCACGCATTTTCCGGCGAACTCACTCGCGAGTGGCGCGAGCAACACGCCAGCACACTGGCCACCGAAGCCCGCCGCCGCGACGAAGCATTGAAGTCCGCAGGCGTCTCCGCCCCGGCCGGCCGCAGGCTCACCATCCCGGAAATGGAACACCTGTTCTCCGTCCCGACCGACGGCATTTTCGCCGACCTGAACCGCGAACAGCGCGAACTCTATCGCCAAATCGAGCGATCATTCGGCGGGGTGCTGGACTACGCTCGCTACTTCACCGCCGAACAACTCGCCCAAGACCCCGGCCCACTCCACCGCCACCCGCAAGCCATCGAAGCCCACCTCGCCGTCTTCGCCACCCGCGGCATCCTCATCCCCGTGAGCCGCCCGCGTCACGATACGACTCGCGCACCGTTTGCAGCGTGCTACCGGCTGCCGGTCAACCCCTCCCGCTCGGGCCGTGAGCTGGACGGCGCGGACGAGACACCTGCGGAATTTGACGACATCCGTCTAATGACGCTCGAACGCATCCGCACCACGATCACCGGCGGAGCCACCTCCGAATAACCATGCGACTGCGCTATCTCTACCTGCCGGATTATCACGCCCTGCGCGAAGTCGCCGTCGTCTTTGGCCAGAATACGCACATGAAGCGACAGGGCGGCATCAACTTCGTTGTCGGCCTGAACGGGACTGGAAAATCGAGCCTCCTACGCGCCGTTTATGAAGTCTTCCGCAGCCTCTCGGCAGAGGAATTGCCGAAGTTCCCGGTGACGCTCGCGTATGACATCACGAAGGAAGGCCCTCCTTGGACGGTCGTTTTTCACCGCCCACGCGGAGCCGCTTCGGAATGTTTTCTCATTCCCTGCGCCGACTGTCTGGATTTTTCAACCGCCGAAGAATGGCAGGACTACGTGGAGAATGCTCTCGCCCCAAAGGGGAACGCGGACTCGCTCGGCTACTACGTGCCCGGCGACCAACTAAAGGGAAACGGCACTCTGCGGAATTGGCTGCCCACGCGAGTGCTGGCCTACACTTCCGGCGACCCTGCGCTCTGGGATGCAATGGCGTATCCGCAATTTCCCACAGACGAACTCAAGGACGACCCGAAGGAATTTTCCCGCGAGGCCGAACGCCCGCTCGGATGGACGGCGCACGACGAGGAAGCCGACGCCCGCACGCCGAAGGAAGGCGACCCGGCATTTGACCGTCCGCTCGGCGGAATCGATCAGGACTCAAAGGCAATGGATGAACGGTGCGTCCTGCTCCGACCCGAAGACGTGCGGCTGGCAGCGGTATCCGTGGGAATCTGGCAAGCGGCGCTGGAGTTGGAAGACCGTCAGCAGGAGTTTGAACGGGAGGCATTTCGCACGCTGCTCATCGCCCAACTCGATGCGAAACAAGCACCCGCGGACATCGAGCCCGCTCGGCGGTTGCTCAACGAACTGGATTGGCTCTGGCCCACGCACGCAGCGTTTCAGTTTAACAGCTACGGCCAACACATGGCCCATCCCGATGCCGTCCGCTGCTACTGGCTCCACGCGCTCGCCGCCGCCGTAGTGCAGCATCCGCTCGGGGAATGGCAGGCAGTGGTTTCGCTCGGCCCGTGTCCGCCTGTAGACCCGCACGCACTGGTCGGTGATTTGAACTTGGAGACATCTGCCGATCTCCGACTGCACGGCATGTCGCAATCTATGCGGAACGCTCGCTGTGGAGCAGAAGCATTGCGCTCTTTATTCGGCGGCGAGAACGACACGCACGAGACGCTATGGAGCATTTTTGGCGGACTTCGCAGTTGGAAAAACTTCGGCCTGCTCAAAGATGTGCGGCTCACCGTAAAGCGCATCCGCCAAGTCCTCGCCGATGACGGTGAATTCGATGATCGCATCCATTGTTACGATCAATTCAGCGACGGCGAGCAAATGCTGCTCGGGCGCATGGGCCTGCTGCTTTTGCTCCACAAACAGCCCAACAGCCTGCTGCTTCTCGACGAGCCCGAGACGCATTTCAACGACGCGTGGAAACGGCAAATCATAGACATGGTGGACGACAGTCTGCTGAAAGACACCAGCGTCCACGTCCTCGTCGCGACGCATACCAGCCTCGCGCTCACGGATGTCTTCTCCACCGAAATCACGCGGCTCGTGAAAGAAAAAGGAATCACGACCACGCGCCCCGTCGCGCACCCGACATTCGGAGCCGACCCCGGCCGCATTCTACTCCACGTCTTCGGCGCTCCCGACGTAATCGGAGCGCGTGCCGCGGAGTTTCTCCGCGAAAAGCTCGATCCTGCCAAATGGCCGCCCGAAGACCGGGAGAAACTCCGGCTTTTGATAGACGAAATCGGCAGCGGCTGGCCCCGCGCCAAACTGCTCGAAATCCTCGACGAACTCGGCCCGTCGCCGGGCGATTTGCCCCATGTTCCACACGATTCCTGAGTCCACCCAACGAGCGCGATTGCTCGGAGTCGTCGAGATGCAGCGCAAACTCATCGAAGAGCTGTGTGGGCTGCCTGTAAACGGGAAGGTAAGTAACGCATGGCTCCGCCGTATCTGGTCGGGCATCTCGACCGATTGGGTTCGGCGCTTTTGGGAGAATGACACCGGAAACCGCGCGAGATGGTGCAGAACTATCGCCAAAGCAACGACGGCGGAGAAAGCGGCGATCTTGACGGTGTTCGCGGAGCAGATGCGCTTCCGAGAACTCTACGCAACTCCGCCGACAGTCCGGCTTACCAAGCACGATTGGAAAGACGAACCGATGAAGTCGGTGAAAGAGCTGCTGACCGCCTTCTACGACCCGCTTTTCTACGCGAAAGAGGGTTTCCAAAATCCAGATAACAGCGATTTTCACAAGCACGGATTTATCCAAGGCTTCCAGCCAGAGGTGAAGATTTGCCCTTACACGGACAACTGCATTCAGGACACGAAGCTCGACCACTTTTTGCCGAAGGACCATTTCCCCGCGCTCTCTTGCCACCCGGATAATCTCATCCCGTGCAGCACCGACCCAAACAGCGTTGAGCACAAAGGCAGACGAGCACCGTTGGATTTCGAGGAAGCAGAACAGACGGCCAAATGGTTTCATCCGCGCTGGCGCATGGCATCGGGAAAATACCGGCTGAGTTTTGGCAACACCGCGACAAGGCAGCCGGATGTTCAGTTTCACGCACTCGCAGCGGAGGACCAGCCGCGCTTAGAAAACACGACGGCGATGTTTGGACTGAGAGAGTTTTGGAGCATGCATCTGGACGACGATGTTCAGCACGTCGCGAGTCTCGTGAGCGATGAGCTGTGCGAGTATGGAATCTCGCCGACCGTGCAGATCGTGAAGCGGCGCGTCGAACGATTAGCCGCGCAAAAGGCGAAACATGAAGTCGGAAGGCAAGCTCTCGCCATTGTGCGCTCGCATTTCTACGCGCATATCGCAGCGACCCCCGTCCTGCTCAGCCAAGTGCTGCAAACATGCACGCGGGATTTCGCCATGAAGAATCCCGCGCCCGCTGTCGCACAATGAAAACTCTCGGCATAGACCTCGCCTCGCAACCGTCGAACACCGCTTCCTGCCTACTCGCATGGCGCGACAGCATCCCGACCGTCGCCAAGCTCGAACCGCGTTGCGACGACGCACTTCTGGACGCCCTTGTGATGGAATCCGACGCCGTAGGAGTGGACGCCCCATTCGGCTGGCCCAAGTCATTTTGCGAAGCAGTCGCGGCCTGGACGCTCGCCGAATGGAATGACCAACTCCGCGACCGCCTCACGCTCCGCCTCACCGACCGATGGGTGACCGAGAAAATCGGCCTCCACCCGCTCCGAGTCTCCGCCGACAGAATTGCAATCCCCGCCATGCGCGCAATGGCGCTACTCCACCGCCATAGAGTCACCGACCGCTCCGGACCGCTGAGCGGAAAGTTCTTTGAAGTCTATCCCGCCGCCAGCCTGAAAATCTGGAGCCTCACGCAAAAGAGCAGCTACAAAGGCAACAAGCCAAACGCCCCCGAAAACCGCCGCAAAATCCTCACCGGTCTCTCAAAACGATTTCACACCAACTTCCCCCCGGACATCGCAGACGACGACAACACCCTCGACGCCCTCATCGCAGCACTGACGGCCCACAGCGCAAAGGCAGGCCAAACATTCCAGCCGTCGCCAACCCAAGTCAAAACCACCCATAGCGAAGGTTGGATTCACATTCCTTCAGATGGCACTCCAGCAATCGCCTAAATCGTCCTATGGAACTCGTCACTGGATTCTCAAATCCGCCCCGCCTTGAAACACTCAACCGCCAAGCGATGTCGCAATGCGACTCCGTCGAAGCAGCAGTCGCATACGTAACCGACGAACGAACTCTGATTGAGTCGTGCATGAAAAACAGCGTTAAACTCATGCTCTGGGTGCGAAGTGACCACACGATGCCAGTTTCTCCGGACATCTTCGCCCGCTTTCTTGGGAAGCGCTCATTGGATTTCACAATAAAGATTGTGCCGGACATTTTTCACCCAAAAGTCATCTGGTGGCACGGCTATGGTGCGTATATCGGCTCCGCAAACCTGACATCGCGAGCATGGTCTGGCGGAATCGAAGCGGGAGTGTTTTTCACCGACGAGGAACTCGCGCAGAACGGAATGGATGATCAACTGGTGGAGTTCTTCCAAAAGGTGGATGCCGTGTCCCATGCCGTGAACGAGCAGTTTCTCGAACTCCTGCGTGAGTTGGAACAGAAAAACGAATCGCTTTACCGAGAAGAAGAGTCCGCACGAAAGCGATTTGATGAAGCTCGCAAACAACTCGGAATCGAGCGACTCACCTCTCTGTTCGACATTACCCGGAAACCCACGGGCGATAAGCACCGAAACGTCTTTCTCAAGGAATGGAACTCCACGCTCCAAATCCTCCGCGACATATCAAGCCGAGTTACGGACTTTCGCCCAGTTTGGGTGCCCAAGGACGCACCGGCAGGCGCGCAGGCGGATCAATTTCTTCACGCATTTTATTACAAGAAGGTAAAAAGCGGCGCGGAGAATGGTTTCCAGCGAATGTATCTGGAGAACAAGGCCAGCCCGGAATCCGCGTTGATCAAAGAATTGAAGTGGTGGCAGTCGCTCGAAGGCCCACCAAGTGGGGAAAAAGAAATGCTGGAGCATCGTCTGCCAGAACTCCGCGAGTATCTACGGAAGGACCGTGTCCTGACTCTGAGCCGCGAAGACCTTGCGGAAGTCTGCTTGCGAGTTCACGCCATGTATAACCACGCACGACAGGTGAGCTACGACACTCTCGGAATCGACCAGCCAACAGGCTCAATGCCAGCGAACGAGCGGGTGAAAGAGTTTGGCGAGTGGTTGCATGACCAGCGTTCCCAATCGGGGCGTAGCGCACTGGAAGTCATTCACCATGTTCTCTACGGAGGCCCGGACAACGAAATCCCGCACCGCATTTACGAATACAGCTTTGACCGAGCGAAGAAGGTGCCGCGTTTGAGCGTCAGTTCACTCGGTGAGATTGTCGGCTGGATTCGCCCGGATTTCTCCCCGCCAAGAAACAACCGCACAAATAAGGCTCTGCGCGCCCTCGGCAATGACGTGAAGGTTTACGGCGAATAGACGTGTTGGGGTGACCGGGACCTACCGAGGTATCGACAGCGAAAGCTCATTATCTCGCACAACGATTTCTGCGTGCGTAAATCGCTCATTTTCCATCACCGCTGACGCCACCGCATCGCGCACGTGCTTTTCGATGACATCGCGGAGCGGGCGGGCACCGAGGTGGGGGTGGAAGCCTCGTTGGATGAGGAATGGAAGGACTTCAGGGGCGGCGGTGAGGTGGATGCCTTTTTCGGCGAGGAAGGCGAGTTCGGCGGCGAGCATGGACTCGGCGATTTCGAGTTGCACTTCATAGGTAAGCCGGTTGAAGACGAGTTTTTCGGTGATTCGGGCGAAGAGTTCGGGGCGGAATGTTCGGCTCGCTCGGCTGAGGACGTGGCGCTCCATTGTGGCGAACGGGGCGTGTTGGAGTTGCATCACTTCGGCGGCTCCGAGGTTGGACGTTAGGACGATGTAAAAGTTGGAGAGATCGAGCGTTTCGCCTGTCGCCAGGGTGATGCGGGCGGCGTCTAGGATTTGGAGGAGGATGTCGAGGATGCGCGGGTGGGCTTTTTCGCTTTCGTCGAACAGGATCGTGCCTTTGCGCAGGCGCTTCACAGCTTGGCCGAGCGTTCCTTCTTCTCCTTGTTTTCCGCCAAGGAGGACGGCGAGGCGATCTTGCGTTTGATATTCAGACATGTCGAAGCGAAGCAGGTTTTCCGCGCCGAAAAGGCTGCGTGTGAATGCGAGTGCGAGTTCCGTTTTTCCGACTCCGGTGGGGCCAAGGAAAAGGAAACTGCCGCGCGGGCGATTGTTTTTTGTGAAGCCGAGTTCGCCGCGTTGGAGGACGGATGCGACTCGCGGGATGATGTGGTTTTGTCCGCGGATGACACTGCGGAGATGAGGTTCGAGGGTGTTAAGTTGCGCGATCAGTTCGGGCGAAATTTCGTGTGAATTCATAGGCGCGCAGCGTGTCACTGGGTGCGGCGCACGATGCTCCCGCTCGGGAGCAGGGTGGGTGCGGAATGCGGCTACAACTCGCCGCGTTATGAAAACACTCTTATTCAATCCACACATCACACCACTTATCGCTCAAGCCGCCGGCGGACTCGCCGAGGGCGCGAGCAAGGCGATGGGCATCGTCATGCTCTTCGGCTTCATCTTCGGCACCGTCGCGGTGATCGGCGGCGGCTTCGCCATCCGGCGCGGCGATGCCGATGCGGGAAAAATGTCCATCATCGGCGGGCTGATCATCGCGGGCGCGCCGGTCATTGTGAAAGCGTTGTTCACCGCGTTCGGACTCGGCGGTTCCACTGTGGATGTCGGTGCTTTTCAATAACCCATGAATCAAGAACTTCGACTCACAGAAACGAACAGCGCGGACGATTCCACCGGGAAAACATGGGGACTGGAGGGCAACCTCTTTTGGTATCTCGTCGGCGGCGGATTCGCGTCAGTCATCACGTTGCTCCTGCTTTTCAGCGGATGGCGCTGGAGCTTTGTAGCAGCGTTGATTCCCGCAGCAGTGCCGCTTGCGCTCACGCTTCTCTACATCCTCGCATTCCGGCAGGGACGCCCTGCGGGATATGACACCGACTTGTTCGAGCTGTGGCTCAAGGGTGCGGGCTTCGGCCCGGAAGCGCCCGGTTCATTAGAAAGCAAAACTCCATCTACCCACGACCATGTTTGAATCCGCACCGAACGGCTATTTCATCAACAATCTCATCGTCTTTCACGGACTCGGAAAAGGCTGCCACGTCTCGAAAGGCTTCATCTTCGAGCCGCCAGAACTCGGCGCAGCCGCGCCGGATTACCTGAACACGTTCCAGGATCAAATCGCGCTGCTTCTCGCTTACTTGCATGACGGCCTGCGCCTTCAGATGCAGTGGTTCTGCGACTCAGATTACCGCGCCGATTTGCTTCGTTACAACGAGAAGACGCAGCAGGCAACGAACGTGTGGACGCGGCGAACTCGTAATGAGCGGTTCGCGCGCTACTGGCAGTCTATGCAGGAGCGGCGACTGCGCCGGCAGCATCTCGTCCTCTACTTCTCGCGGCGAATCGATCTCGCTCCGCCAGCCACCGCAACGAGCAACGGTCTCCGAAAACACTACGAAGCCGTGCTTCAGCAACTCGGCACGGAGTTCGATCAGCTTCATACGATTCTGGGTCATGTTTTTCCGGGTGCCCGCGTGCTGCCAATGAACGATGAAGATCATTTTCGGCACACCTCGCGCTTCCTAAATCCATCGCACGCCGAACGGTTCGACTACGATCCCGCAGCGTCCTTCGAGCCTGAGCTTTCGATCCATGAGAACTGCTGGCACAGCGAAGCGAACGGCCTCGCAGACGGCAGCGGATTCTGGATGGACGGCTACTATCATTCCGTCCTCGTTGTGAATCGCTGGCCCAAATCCACTCATCCGGGAATCGCGCGCCGGCTCACCGATCTTTCGCTGCTGGATTATTCCGTCAGCGTGAATGTGGAAGCACTCTCCTCTCGCGATGAAATCGAGCGGGAGGAAAAAGCGCACGACCGCCTAGCTGGCGACTACGCCAGCGAAAAGAGGCTCTCGCTGCTCACCGCGATGGAAAAGAA
>JAYUSJ010000215.1:0-16510 GCA_043755735.1 Verrucomicrobiaceae bacterium
AGTCGGGCGACGACTTGTGGCTTCGATATTACGCCGCGGAAGAAGACCGCAAATGGTGGGCGCGGGACTTGCCCGAGCGCGCGATGCCGCCGCGGGAAATCGGCGCGTCGAACAGGATGTGGCCCTCCTCGACGATGCCGACGCCGCCGCGTGTGATGACCTTCCCGATGCCGAGCGGAAAACCCAGCGCCATGACTTCCGCGCCGGGATTCAGGGTGCGGGTCGCGAGCGGGAGCGCAGGAGCCTTTACGTCCGCCGGACATTCGAGGACGGCGAGATCGAGACCGGCGGCGATCTTGTAGCCGGGCGACACGGCGAGCGTTTTCGCATCCGTGCCTACGGAGACTTTCTCCGCGCCTTTGACGACATGGCGATTGGTGAGGATGAGCCGCTTCCCGTCCAACTCGACGATGAATCCGCTCCCCTGCATCACCCCGCCACCAATTCCGCGCGCGACGACGTAAATGAGCGACGGCGAAACGTCCTGCCAAATTTGCTCGGCGCTTTTTGGTATGGTTGCGGGCGGTGTCATCTCAGGCGCAGACGGACGGGCGGGCTTGTCGCAGGCTCCGAAGCTGAGCGTGATGCCGATGCTGAGGATCGCGCCGAGTTTTTTCATGCGTGTGAACATATCGTGCGTTCATCCCGATTGGTTCCTGCGTTTGAACGCAATCAAAACCTCTGCGGTCTGCTTGACTACTGCAAGGAAATTGCTTTCGCGCCCGCCACACCGGAAACGCTCAGAACGCGGACGGACGCCGGGGAGTGAGGGAGTCTGGTCGTGTGCGCAACATTGGAATCCCCGGACACGCCGCATCCTTTCGGAACTGTTAGCATTAAGCGTTTTGGATGTGACGTTTTCGTGACTATATGGAGAACCCTCACTTTTAACTTTCACTCCATACCCATGCTCTGCACTTCCGTTTCGCGATTAATCCCGTGTATCCTTTTGTTCGCTGTTTCGACGGCATCCGCGCAAGTCGTCATCTCCGAGTTGATGTATCACCCGCAATCCGAGAACTCGCAGGAGGAATACATCGAACTTCATAATGCCGGAGCTTCCGCTGTGAGCGTGGCGGGCTGGCAATTCACGAGCGGGGTGACTTGTACCATCCCGGCGGCGACGACGATTCCGGCAGGTGGTTATCTCGTGGTGGCGGCAAACGGTGCGGTTTTTTCGGCGAAGTATCCGGCTGTGACGAACTTCGTCGCGGGGTGGACGGGTGAGCTTTCCAATAGTTCAAACAATGTTGTGTTGAAGAGCGACCTTGGTGCGACGGTGGACGAGGTGCGCTATGCCGACGATGGCAACTGGGCGGTGCGGGAACGGGATGATGTGGACGACGGGCATCGCGGGTGGCGCTGGCGGAGCCAGGCGGATGGCTTCGGGAAGTCGCTGGAGGTGATCAATACGGCGCTGGAAAATACATACGGGCAAAACTGGGGCGCGAGCACGGCGGCGGACGGGACGCCGGGCGCGGCGAACAGTATCGCTTCGACGGACATCGCGCCGGTGATTCGGGATGTGACGCATTTTCCGCTGCTGCCGGCTTCGACGGAGGCGGTGACGATCACGGCACGTCCGCTCGATGATGGCGGGCAGCCGGTGGCGATGACGCTTTTTTACCGGCCTGACGCGGGGACTTGGGTGAATGCGCCGATGCTGGACGATGGCGCAAGCGGCGACGGGCTGGCGGGCGATGGGATATTCGGCGGGCAGATTCCTCCACAGACGGCTGGGACGATCATGGAGTTTTATGTCGCGGCGACGGACGGAACGAATTCCCGGACGTGGCCTGCGCCGGCGATGAATAATGCGGTGCAGGGCGATCCTTTCGTGCCGGAGCAGACACAGAACTGTCTCTACCGCGTGAGCGACACGATTTATTCGGGCGCTGCGCCGATGTATCGCATCGTGATGAAAGCGACGGACCGGGCGACGCTCACGGCGATCAATGGTGGCACGGGGAGCGACAGTCATGCGCGGTTCAATGCGACATTTACGACGCATGACGGCACGGGCTCGGAGCTGCGATATTTGTGCGCTGTGCGAAATCGCGGCCACGGCAGCGCGACGCGGACGCCGCAGAGTTTCCGCATCGGCATCCCGAACGACTGGGACTGGAAGGGCCGCACGGCGCTGAATTTCAACTCGCAGTACACGTATCTCCAAATCCTCGGCAGCGCCTATATGCGGAAGGCGGGCCTCGCTTCGCCGGAGACTCGGCAGATTCAGCTTCGCGTGAATGGCACGGACCCGACGGGCGGCTCGACGTCGTCGCCGAGCTACGGTTTTTATGCGTGCGTCGAGGCGCTCGATTCGGATTTCGCCGACCATCATTTTCCGCAGGATTCGGGCGGGAATATTTACAGCGTGCGCCGGACGGATGCGGGCGCGCCGACTTTCTACAATGAAGGCGACTTGAAGTATGTGGCACCGGGCGTCGGGCAGACGCCGGCTGACGCTTATCGCGATGTGTATTTCAAGGAGACGAATGTGAGCGAGGACAACTGGAACGACCTCATCACACTCACGCAGACGATGGAGAAAGGGCAATTCACCACGCTCACTGCGACGCCGACTTGGGACGCGGATTACGTATCTGCGATTCAGGCGAAGGTGAATGTGGAGCAATGGATGCGGTGGTTCGCTGCGACGTCGTTGCTCGGAAATAATGAGACGAATCTCGCCCGCGGATATGGCGATGATTATTACCTCTACTTCGGCGCGACGGACCCGCGCGCGCATTTGCTCCCGTGGGATCTCGACACGATCCTCGGTCACGGCGACAGCCCGGCTTCCACGACGGATGACCTTTTCCGCATGGTGCGGCACGCGTCCGGGAGTCTTCCGGCGAACTCGCCGACGGTGCTGCTGCCGTTCTTCCGGCACCCGGAGTTTGCGCCGCTGTATTTCCGCCAGATTGCTGACCTGTTGACGGGCGAGTTCTCGGTGGCGAATTTCAATCAGCTCGTGGACCAGACCCTCACGGGCCTAGTGAGCGCGACGATCATCTCGGACCGAAAAGCGTGGTTTGCCACACGCCACGCGAATGTGACGGCTATGATTCCGAAGACCATCAGCGTCACCGCCGCGCCGGCGCTGGTGAGCGGCTATCCGCAAGTCACCGTGCCGACGGTGGACCTCGTGGGCCGGGCGAATGTGCTCACGACGGCGAGTGTGAAAGTGAACGGCGTCAATGCGAGCTACGTGCCGTGGCGCGTGGTAAGCACCGGGCCTTTCACGCCGACCATCGGCGAGTGGAGAATCACTGGAGTTGCGCTGACGCCGGGTATCAACCGCGTGGTGATTCAGTCTTTCGACGGCACCGGCGCACCGACCGAGCACCTCGATTACGATGTGTGGTACGACGACATCAACACGAACACCGTCACCGGCCCGATCACGACCAGCGTCACGTGGACCGCAGCGGGCGGGCCTTACACGATTGCGGCGGACCTGAACGTGAACACGGGCGGGACCATCAACATCGAAGCGGGAACGACCGTTTATCTCGGCAACGGAGTGGACATCATCGTGGCGACTGGTGGTCGCATTTTGGCCGAGGGAACGGCGACGCAGCCGATTCGCTTCACTCGCGCACCGGGCACGACGAATACTTGGCCTGGCATTGATGTGAACGGCGCAGTCGGATCTTCGATGTCCGTTTTCCGGCACTGCATTTTCGAGCACGCCAGCGGCTATGCGATCGATGTGAATGCGGGTAACGTCGAAATCGACTACTGCTATTTCAACCCGAATTGCGTGGACTACCTCTCGCTCGACGGCGCTTCGTTCCTCGTGAGTAACTGCATTTTTCCGACCGGCAACACCGCGGGCGAAGTCGTCCACGGCGGCGGCGGCGTGCGCAGCGATGGGCGCGGCATCGTGCGCGACTGCTACTTCGGATACAGCACGGGCTATAACGACGTGTTCGACTTCACCGGCGGCCAGCGCACCGGGCCGATCCTGCAATTCATCAACAACGTCTGCGCGGGCGGCGACGACGACATCCTCGATCTCGACGGCACGGACGCTTGGATCGAAGGCAACATTTTGATGAACACCCACCGCATCGGCACGCCGGACAGCGCCAGCGCCGTCAGCGGCGGAAACACCGGCGGCGACATCTCGCACGTCACCGTAATCGGCAACCTCATCTACGACGTGGATCAGGCCTGCACCGGCAAGCAGGGGAACTTTTACACGTTCCTCAACAACACCGTCGTGGATCAAAACGGACGCCTCTCCGAGGAGACCGAGGAATACCACACCACCAACGACCCGCAGTTCCTCGTCGGCGTGCTCAATTTCGCCGACGACGGCACCACCTACGGCGCGGGCATGTATGCCGAGGGCAACATTATCCACAGCGCCGAGCGTCTTGTTCGCAACTATATCCCGGCCAACAGCACCGTGACTTGGAACAACAACATTTTCCCGCCCGGCATCACATGGACCGGCCCCGGCAGCGGCAACGTGAGCATGGACCCGAAACTCAACGACGTGTTCGTCAACACTGTCACCGGCGCGTCGAACATCCCGATTCCGACGCCCGCGAACTTCCGCTATCTCGCGCCAAAAATCCGCGCGCAATTTGGCCTCAAGCCCGGCTCGCCCGCACGCGGCACCGGCCCGAACGGCACGGATAAAGGCGGCGTGCGCCCGTTCGGCGTCTCGCTCAGCGGCGCGCCCACCGGCACCACGAACGCTACTACCGCGAACATCACTGTCGGCACACTCGTCACCGGCAACGGCATCCCGAGCACCGCAGTCGCATTCCCGCAGGGCTCCGGCTGGACGCATTATAAATACCGGCACAACGGCGGTGCCTGGAGCGCCGAGACACCCATCGCCGATCCCATCGCGCTCACCGGCCTCACCAACGGCGTGCAGACCCTCGAAGTCGTCGGAAAAAACGACGCGTTCTATTACCAAGACGACGCCGCATTCGGCACCACCGGCACCATCGCCACGCGCACCTGGACTGTGGACACCGCCTTCACTCCGCCGACTCCCGCGCCGATTGTCCGCATCAGCGAAGTGCTCGCGAGCAATACTGAGACGGTCAACTTCGGCACCGTCTTCCCGGACATCATCGAGCTGACCAACGTCGGCAACGCCACCGCCGACCTTTCGGGCTGGGGCATCACCGACAACGCCGCGCTTCCTTATAAATACAGCGTCCCCAACGGCACCATGCTCGCTCCCGGCGCGCACCTCGTCATCTACGCCAGCGGCAACGCCGCAGTGCCCGCGCCGAAAACCGGCTTCGGCCTCGGTGCGAGCGGCGACGACCTCACGCTCACCCGCAGCGTCGCAGCAGGCGGCGGAATCGCGGACTCCGTGATTTGGGGCCAGCAAATATCCGATCGCTCGATTGGCCGCTGCCCCGATGGTTCGTGGGAACTTTGCGTACCGTCGTTCGGCGCTTCCAATGTCACCGCCAGCCAATCCCGCGCGAGTGATGTGAAAATCAACGAATGGCTCACCGACGCCGTCACGCTGTTCGCGAACGATTTCATCGAGCTGCACAACCCCGGTCAAAGCCCCGTGAACATCGGCGGCCACTACCTCACCGACAACCCCGCCGAATGGCCCGACCGCAGTCCCATCCGCCAGCTTACGTTCATCCAGGCGGGCGGATTCCTCTCGTTCAAAGCCGACAGCGACACCTCGCAAGGCCCCGACCACGTCAACTTCCGCCTCTCGCCGCTCCAGGGCGAAATCGGCTTCATTTCACCCACGCTCGAAACTCTCGACATCGTCCTCTACGGCCCGCAACGCACCGACATCTCGCAAGGCCGCTCGCCCGACGGCGCACTCGCGATCACGACGTTCGCCCAGCCCACACCCGGCGCTGCAAATCCCTTCGACACATCGAGTGTTTCGCAAAATACCGTCACCGTCCCGAACCTCATCACCGCCGCGGGCACGTGGAGCTACTACCAGCACGCCAGTGCCGCGCCCGCAAATGACGGCAACGGCCGCAACTTCACCGAAGCACTCTACGACGACAGCGCGTGGCCCACAGCCGCCGGATGTTTCTACATAGAATCGAGTGCCTTCCCCGCGAACACCGATGGCTTTGCCAAAACGACCGTTCTCACCGGCCATACCACCACACGCCCGTACCAGACGTACTACTTCCGAAAACACTTCACCTACAATGGCGCGCTGCCTTCGGCGAATGTGGTCGTCGAACTCCGAGCCCGCGTCATCTGCGACGACGGCGCGGTATTTTATCTCAACGGCCAGCCACTCACCCCGCGCCTCCGCATGACCGGAACTGGCATCGCCGCCTACGCAGACATAGGAACTCTCGCACCGGAAGTAACCTACGAAAACATCGTTCTCAATTCCGCCGGGCTCGTGAACGGCGACAACGTGCTCGTCGTCTCCGTCCACCAAAACTCCGTACAAAGCGTAGCGGCTGGAAGCTCCGACGTCACATGGGGCATGAAGCTCGACATCGCGGCAATTACGACCACGACCACCCTCGGCGTGCCCGTCGTCATCAACGAAGTCTTCCCCATCAACACGACCTACCAAAATCCCGACAACAGCTACGCGGGCTGGATCGAACTCATCAACAACAGCGCCAATGCCTACGACCTCAGCGATTTCTCGCTCACGGATTCCGTCGGCACCCCGCGCAAATACGTATTCGGTCCCGGCACCAGCGTGCCCGCCAACGGACGGCTCGTCATCCAATGCAACGGACTCGCCGCCGCCAGCGCGACGAACACCGGCTTCGGCATCACCGGCGCAGGCGATCAAATCTACCTGTTCAAGTCCACCGCGCTCGGCAGCGGGCTCAGCGACAGCGTCACCTTCGGCCAGCAACTGCCCGATTTCTCGCTCGCCCGAATCCCGGACGGCACCGGCGCATTTGCCCTCGGCGTCCCCACGCGCGACGCCCTCAACACAGCCGCCGGAACCACAGCGGCGAGCAACGTGAAGCTCAACGAATGGCTCGCCAATCCGACCGTCGGCCAGCCCACATGGCTCGAACTTTTCAACACAGCCGCGCAACCCGTCCTGCTCAGCGGCAACTACCTCACCGACGCCTTCGGCAATAAGACGAAACACCTCATCCCGCCGCACACCTACCTCGGCGGCGCTGGCAACTCCCGGTGGCTTCAGCTCATCGCAGACAACGACAACAGCGCGACCGCCAACCACGTCAACTTCAGCATCGAAGCGGGCGAAGGACTGTGGTTCTTCACGGGAGCTGGCGCCCAACTCGACTCCGTCTCCGTGACTGCCCAGGCCACCAACGTCAGTCAGGGTCGCTACACCGACGGCAGCGCCACCATCGTCGCCCTCACGCCAACGCCCGGCTCAGCCAACACTATTCCCAACCCGGATTCCGACGGTGACGGCATGCCCGACGCATACGAACTCGCGAATGGCCTGAATCCAAACGACCCGAATGATGCCACTCTGGATGCCGACGGCGACGGCCAGAGCAACAAAGCTGAGTTCCTCGCCGGAACAAACCCGCAGCTTCCCGGCAGCAAACTCGCGGCTACCGTCGAGAAAACCCTCACCCCCGGCGAATACGCAGTCACATTCACCGCCATCGCCGGAAAAACCTACACTGTCCGCTACAAGGATGATCTCCTCGCGCCGACATGGACCACGCTTCAACAAATCAGCGCCCAAGCAAGCGACACGGTGACTACAATCAACGACACGCCCGGCGTTCCGAAGCGTTTTTACCAGATCGTGACACCGCAACAACCGTGATTTATCTCTGGAAAAACTGTGGGCGAGCGCCTTTTTCTGCATTAAACACGCGCCAAACCCGAACAAAACTGCCCATTATGAAAACACTTTTGTGTGTTTGTTTTTTTGTTTGCTAGGAAATTGCTTTCGCGCCCGCCGCACCGGAAACGGTCAGAACTCAAACGGGCGTCGGGGAGTGAGGGGTTTGTCAGTGGGACGGCGGCGGCTGCCCGAGCTTGGCTGATAATTCATGAAGGCGACGATTGAAGTGCTCTGTCGCCGGGGTCTCGTGAAGCGGTGAATAATCACGCCGGACAGGCAGTTCGGATTCCATCACGCCGTCGCGTAACTTGCCGTTTGCGCCCAGTTCGGCCAGCCAGTCGGTTACGGTGTAGTTGTCGTCGAGAACGACGGCGCGGAACGTGTCGATGCCGTGCGACGGGGCCACCAGATAGAGGATCGCGAGCAGCAGGGTGCCAAGTCCATGACCTTGCAGATCGTCCCGCACCGCAAAGGCAACCTCGGCGACGGTGGGACGGTCCCGGTCCCGGATGAATCGGCCGATGCCGACACCGGGCTGCCCTTCCGCGCATGGGTCGAGCGCACCCCATGCCACATGGTTGTGCTGATCCACTTCGGTGAAATAGCGCAGCAGGTCGTCGCTTGGGTTCAGGTTGGAGGAAAAAAAGCGGCGGTAGCGCGATTCACGCGACATTCCTGCGATGGCAATTCTCACGCGTTCGCGATCCTCCGGCAGCACGGGTCGCAGCAACACGGGCGTGCCGTCGGCCAACTCCATGTGCAGAACGGGAACGCTGGAGGGCTCATTTGCCATTGACGTTTTGTCGTCCGGTCGAGCCATACACTCAATCAAATTCAATCGGCACGCGGCCTTGCACGATGCCTTAATTGCAGGAATTTGCTTTCGCGCCCGCCGCACCGGAAACGGTCAGAACGGGGCCGGGCATCGGCGAGTGAGGGGGAAAGAAAATGGCTCGGGCCGGAGCTTTCGCTCTGCCATCCGGCAGGGATGAAAAGGAAAAATCACCCCAGCCCGAGACGCAGTCCGTTTTCTGTTCTGCGGCAACTCTGCAATTTGATTCCGCCACATCTGGTTCCCAAGCTGGCGCGGGAAACGGGCGTGGACGCCAAGGCGCGGACCTTCTCGCCGTGGAGCCATCTGGTGAGCCTCATCTACGCACAGCATACTCACGCCATCGGCCTCAATGATGTGTGCGATGCGTTGCGCCTGCACAGCGGAATGTTGGTGACGCTGCGCGGGGCCACGCCGCCCAGCCGCAATAATCTCTCGCACGCCAACAAGGAGCGCGATGCGGTTCTGGCGGAGAAGATTTTCTGGGCCGTGCTCGCCCATCTGCAAACGCTCCAGCCGGGCTTTGCACGCGGCAACCGTGGCAAAAGTGTCGCTCGCCGTTTCAAGCGCGCTATTCATGTGGTGGACTCGACGACGATCCAACTGGTGGCCTCCTGCATGGACTGGGCAAAACACCGCCGCCGCAAGGCTGCTGCCAAGTGCCATCTGCGGCTGGACCTCCACAGCTTTCTGCCGCGCTTCGCCATCATCGACACGGCACGGGAAAATGACGCCCTGCGTTCGCGGGAACTTTGCGCAGGAATCCGCTCCGGGGAGGTCGTTCTTTTCGACAAGGCGTATCTGGATTTCCTCCACCTCTGCGACCTCGACCAGCGGGGCGTGTGCTGGGTGACGCGGGCCAAGGAGAACCTCGCCTACGATGTCGCCGGAGAACTGCCCGTGACCGGAGCCAAGATCCTGCGAGATGAACTCATCGTGCTCACCAACCCGGCTGTCGCGAAGGATTACCCCGGTCTGTTGCGCCGCGTGGTCGCGCTCGTGGAGATCGACGGACACGAGCAGGAGATAATCTTCCTTTCCAACAACCTGAAGTGGAGCCCGGCCAGCATCGCCGACCTCTACCGGAACCGCTGGTCCATCGAAGTTTTCTTCAAGCAGATCAAGCAGACCCTCCAACTGACTGACTTCCTGGGCCACAGCGCCAATGCCGTGCGCTGGCAGGTGTGGACGGCGTTGCTCGTCTATGTGCTGCTGCGCTTTTTGGCCTTCCTCCACGGGTGGGCGCATAGCTTCACCCGCCTCTTCACCGTCATGCGAACCTCGCTCTGGCGTCGTTGGGATTTGCCCGATCTGTTGCGACGCTATGGGACAGCCGATGGCTCATTTCGTTTCATTGCCACTCCGCAACAGCCATGTTTCGCAGGATTCTAAGCATTCCTGTGGGACAGCCACGTTCACCGCACCAATTGAGAGCCTCCTCGAAAATCTAAATCTCGCATTCGCCAGCACGACTGTGCCTGCCCTGTAAATCAGAGGCTACACGCACCTATTCCCGTGCCTATGGGATGGCTGTGAAGCGCATTCAGGTGTTGAAGAAATCAACCGCACTGCTTCTCGTCACGTTGTCCTTGCTGCTCCCGGGCAGTCACGCCTTCGCGGCCAACGCGACCGGCCAACAGAAGCCAAATATCACCTTCATTCTCGTCGATGACACGGGATGGGGAGACCTGAGCTGCATGGGACACCCTATGCCATGACGCCGAACATTGATTCGCTCGCCAGCGGCGGCTCATACTTCAAGTAGTTTGGCTGGATTGGCAAAAGCGTGGGGCTTAAAGTCCAGAGTCCGTGAAAAGAATGAAAAGAAGACCTCCCGCAACATGAGCAACAATCCAACACGGTTCATCCTCTCCGCCCTTCTGCTCGCGCCGCTCGCCGCGCTCCACGCCGCCGAGCCGCTGCGTTACAACACCGACATCCGCCCGATATTGTCGGACTACTGCTTTGCCTGCCACGGGCCGGACAAGGCGAACCGCAAGGGCGAGCTTCGGCTCGATGAGCGCGAGGCTGCGCTTGCTCCGGCGGAGTCTGGCGATGCGGCGATCGTTCCGGGCGACGTGAAGAAGAGCGCGCTGGTCGCGCGCATCATGACGGACGATGTGGACGACATCATGCCGCCGAAGAAGTCGCACAAGACGCTCTCGGCGGCGCAAAAGGAGAAGCTGAAGCGATGGATCGCCGAGGGCGCGAAGTATGAGAAGCACTGGGCGTTCATGCCGGTGCAGGCGGTGAAGGTGCCAGCGGCGGCAGACATTCCGAAGGCGGACGCGGAGCTGCTGAAGTGGCCGCGGAATCCGATTGATTGGATCGTTTTGCAGAAGCTCGCCGAGCGCGGGCTGAGGCCGTCGCCACGCGCGGAGCCTTCGACGCTTGCGCGGCGCATGGCGCTCGATCTCACGGGGCTGCCGCCGCGCGCGGATTGGCTGAAGGGCTTCGATGCCGCGAAGCCCGACGCCTATATCACGGTCCTGTTCGCCTCGCCGCGCTATGGCGAGCGCATGGCGGTGGACTGGCTCGACGCGGCGCGCTTTGCGGACACGCAGGGCTACCAGAACGATGGCGAGCAGGACATGCACCCGTTCCGCGATTGGGTGATCGGTGCGTTCAACAGGAACATGCGCTTCGATCAATTCACTATCGAACAGATCGCGGGGGATCTCCTGCCGAATGCGACGCTGGCGCAGAAAGTCGCGACGGGCTTTCAGCGCAGCCACCGGATCAACACCGAGGGCGGAATCATCCCGGCGGAATTCGTCGCGGAATACACCGCGGACCGCGTGGAGACGACCGCTGCGGTGTGGCTGGGGCAGACGTTCAATTGCACGCGCTGCCACGATCACAAGTATGACCCGTTCACGCAGCGGGATTTTTACTCGATGAAGGCATTTTACAACAACGTGGGCGAGCAGGGGGACGGCGGGCTGGACATGGTCAGTCTGCCATCGCTGGATGCGGGAAAAATCGTCGCGCCGCTCCAGAGCGAGATCGCCGGGATCGAGGACAAACTCGCGAAACAAAAGGCCGCCGAAGCGGAGGTGCGCGCTTGGGCCGACAGGCTCGTGAAGCGGCGGCTGGCGTGGGAGCCTTTCGAGATTGCGAAGCTCGCGGTGCCGAAGGGAAAGCCGCAACTCGCTAGCGATGCGCGCGGTTTCGATCTGGCTCCGATTAAGAATGAAACGAAGGCCGTGGTCGCGTCGGTGAAGGTGCGCGCGGGGACAAAGATTACCGCGCTGCGGATCGAGTGCTCGTCGGAGGCGGATGAATCGAGTGTGGCGCTTGGCCGCGTGCAGGTGCAGTTGCCGCAGGTGCAGCCGCTCGGGTTGAAAGGCGCGGAGGAGGGTGTCTCGCACAAGGCCGTGGATGCAGAGCGCCTTGCCAGGGCCGATACTGCGGATAAGGCTCCAAAAAAACCAAAAGGCAAAGGCAAGGGAACTGCGGGCGTGACGCTGTCGCCGGGACCGAACCAGCCGCCGGAGGCATTGGTGTTCGAGCTTGCCGAGCCATTCGAGGCGAAGGGTGGGGATGAGACGCTCAATGTTTCCATCGGGGTCACCTCCAACGCGAAGGAGACCGAGTGGTGCATCCTTTTCACCACCGCGCCGGTGGACCAGCTCGTGCCCGCGACGGTGCTCGATATCGCGGAGAAGCAACCCGCCACGATCACGCGCGATGAGCAGGCGGCGCTGCGGAAGGAATTCCAGCTCCTGCGCCCGGAGGCGAGGGGACTGCGCGAGAGAATCTCCGAACTGAAAAACAGCATCGCGGAAGCACGCACCAAGCAGGACTCCGCCACCGTGATGAGCGAGCGTAAGCCGAAGGACACCTTTATCCTCATGCGCGGGGAATACAACAAGCCCGGCGAAAAAGTCGCCGCCGCCACGCCCGCCATCCTGCCTCCGCTGCCGAAGGATGCGCCGTCGAACCGTCTCGGCCTCGCGCGCTGGCTCGTGGCCAGGGAGAACCCGCTCACCGCGCGCGTGACGGTGAACCGGCTGTGGCAGTCCATCTTCGGCTCGGGGCTGGTGCGGACGAGCGAGGATTTCGGCGCGCAGGGCGAGGCGCCGAGCCATCCCGAACTGCTCGACTGGCTCGCGGGCGAATTCATGCGCAGCGGCTGGGACGTGCAGCATGTCCTGCGGCTCATCCTGACCAGTGCGACCTACCAGCAGGCTTCGCGTGTCACGCCAGCATTGCTCGCCGCGGATCCGGAAAACCGTCTGCTCGCGCGCGGCCCGCGCTTCCGGCTGAACGCGGAATTTGTGCGAGACCAGGCGCTCGCCGCGGCCGGACTGCTCTCGGAAAAAATCGGCGGCAAATCCGTGAAGCCGTATCACCCGCCGGGTATTTACGAGATGGTCACGGCGGGCAGATCCACCAAGGCATGGGTGCAGGAAACCGGCGAGGGGCTGCACCGGCGCAGCCTTTACACCTACTGGAAGCGCACCGTGCCGCATCCGGCGATGATCGCTTTCGACGCTCCGGGCCGCGAAATCTGCGCCGTCCGCCGCACGCGCTCGAACACACCGCTCCAGGCGCTGAACCTGATGAACGACCCCACCTATATCGAGGCCGCGCGCCATCTCGCCGCGCGTATGATCCAGTCAGCACCGCGACTGGCGGATCAAATCCAGCATGGCTACCGCGTAATGCTGACACGCGACGCGAAGCCGGCCGAGCTTGCAGTGCTCACCCGCGCATTCGAGCGTGCCCGCGCCGAGTTCACCGCCAACGCAGGCACCGCCACCGGCCTGCTGAAAACGGGAGTAGCTTCACCTTCGCAAGAGAAGCTCGAACCGGCAGCTCTCGCCGCGATGACGAATGTCGCCAGCACGCTGCTGTGCCTCGATGAAACGATCACGAAGGAATAATCCGCATCATTTTGCCATGAACCACGACATCCTCACCGCCATCAGCCGCCGCCAGTTCCTCGCGCGCGGCACCGCCGCTGCGGGAGCCGCTGCGCTCGCCACGCTGCTGAATCCAGGCACCGCCGCGGGAGCCGCCGGGCTGCCCGGCCTCCCGCATTTCGCGCCGAAGGCGAAACGCATCATCTGGCTGACGCAGGGCGGGGCGCCTTCGCAGTTGGAGCTGTTCGATCCGAAGCCGGGATTGAAGGCGCTCTTCAATACGGATTTACCTCCGAAAGTGCGCGGCGATCAGGTGCTCACGGGCATGACGGCGAAGCAGGCGCGCTTTCCCGTCGCGCCGAGCATTTATAACTTTGCCAAGCATGGTAAGTGCGGGATGGAACTGAGCGAACTGCTGCCCTTCACCGCAAAGCACGCGGACGACCTCTGTCTCATCCGCACGATGCACACCGAGGCGATCAACCACGACCCGGCGATGACGCTGCTGCAAACCGGCCACCAGATCGCCGGGCGTCCGTCGTTCGGCTCGTGGATCGCCTACGGCCTCGGCAGCTCGAATGAAAACCTGCCGGCGTTCATCGTGCTCATCTCGCGCCCGAGCGGTTCTACGAACGCGCAGCCTCTCGCCGAGCGGATGTGGGGCAGCGGCTTCCTGCCCGCGAAATACCAGGGCGTGCGCTTCAATTCCGGCAAAGACCCCGTCCTCTACCTCTCAAATCCCGAGGGCATGACGGCCAAGCAGCGCCGCACGATGCTCGACGACCTCGGCGAGCTGAACCGCATGAAGCTCGCCGAATACCACGACCCGGAAATCCAGTCTCGCATCGACCAGTTCGAGATGGCCTTCCGGCTGCAATCGAGCGTGCCGGACCTGGCCGATCTCTCGAAGGAATCCCCGCGGACTTTTGAGAACTACGGCCCGGAGTCGCGCAAACCCGGAACCTACGCGGCGAACTGCCTGCTCGCACGACGCCTCGCCGAGCGCGGCGTGCGCTTCATCCAGCTCTACCATCGCGGATGGGACCAGCACGCGAAGCTGCCGAAGGACATCAAGAGCCAGTGCTTCGACACCGACCAGCCGACCGCCGCGCTGCTCGCCGAACTCAAAGAACGCGGCCTTTTCGACGACACGCTCATCGTCTGGGGCGGCGAGTTCGGGCGCACCGTGTATTCGCAGGGAGCGCTCACGCAGGACAATTACGGACGCGACCACCACCCGCGCTGCTTCAGCCTCTGGGTCACCGGCGCAGGCATCAAGCGCGGCCACGTCATCGGCGAGACGGATGACTTCAGCTACAACGTCGTGAAGGATCCCGTCCACATCCACGACCTCAACGCCACGCTCATGAAGCAGCTCGGCATCGAGCACACGCGCCTCACCTTCCGCACTCAGGGCCGCGACTACCGGCTCACGGACATCCATGGGAACATCGTAAAAGGCATGCTCGCGTAGAGGCTGCGCGGGCAAGGAGCGCATGCAAATCGGCCGCGGCATTCGTTGCTGTGACGGCACCCCCATATCGCTCCGCAGAATTTTCCAAACCCTGAAAGCATGAAGCTCGCCGCATTTTCCATCCTCATCTTTTTATTTTCGCTGTTTCCATGCCTTGCAGCGGACTCACCGGGGCCAGCGCGTCCCAGGCTGCAAATCATCAACGGCAGCCGCCAGCCCATCGATATTTTCTGGCTGAAGTCCGACGCCGAGCGCGTGCCGAATGGCTCCGTTGCGCCGGGAAAGAACACCGTCATCACCACGACGATCGGGCATCGCTTTGAAGTCGTGGGTCGCGACGACAAGGCGGCCGCCACGGTGACAAGCGAGGTACCGGTGCAGGGTTTCCGCTTTGATCCGCCGGACAAGAACGGCGTTCCCTCCTTTTACACACAGGCTGTCAGCGCGAACGGCTTTCCCATCGTGGCCTCTGCGAAAGTGAATCCCTATGCGCTGAAGGAAACGGCGTTCCTCGTGGACATGATGCTCGCGAAGCGACCCGATGTGCGCGCGGCGATGATCCGGAGCGGCGCGCGCATGTGCATCATGGCGCACGACGAATACACCACCGACCTGCCGGAGTGGGCGCACCTCGCGCCGAAGGATTATCGAGATGCGCGGGCGCGGGGCATGGGTGGGAGCGAGACCGATCCGTATTGCTCGTGCGCGGAGGAAAACGTGCTCGGCTACCCCGGCGATCCCTATTCCACGGAGTGCATCGTCATCCACGAATTCGCGCACAATATCCACCTTCGCGGCATGCTGAATGTGGACCCTACTTTCGACACCCGGCTGAAGGCGACGTACGCTGCGGCGATGAAGGCCGGACTGTGGAAGGGCAAATATGCGGCGGTGAATCACTACGAGTATTTCGCCGAGGGCGTGCAGTCGTGGTTCGACAACAACCGTTTGAACGACCACGACCACAATCACGTCAACACGCGCGCGCTGCTGCTCGAATACGATCCTGGCCTCGCCGCGATGTGCCGCGAAGTCTTCGGCGACACCGAACTGAAATACACCAAGCCCGCGACGCGCCTCAACGGTCACATGGCGGGATACGATCCGGCAAAGGCGCCGACCTTCGTGTGGCCGGAGCGGTTGAAACAGGTGAAGGATGAAATTCGCGCGAAAGCGAAAGCGCTCGACAGGGCCGCAAATGGCGAAAGCCAGAGCAAACCGAATATCCTTTTCATCCTCGCTGACGATCTCGGCTACGGCGATGTGGGCTGCTACAATGCGGAGTCGAAGGTTCCCACGCCGAACATCGATCGGCTGGCGCGCGAAGGGATGCGATTCACGGATGCGCATTCGCCGTCCACGGTCTGCACGCCGAGCCGCTACAGTTTGCTCACCGGGCGGATGGCCTTTCGCATCAACTATCGCAGCGTCTTCGAAGGCGTGGGCGGACCTTGTCTGATCAAGGAGGATCAACTGACGTGTCGGGGTTGGCGCAAAACCGGACATAATTGTTGGAGCAAAACCGGACTCTCCGACGCGGGCTCCGCTGCGCGCCGGAGCGT
>JAYUSJ010000216.1:0-4958 GCA_043755735.1 Verrucomicrobiaceae bacterium
GGGGCGCGCGATGAAGCAACTCGACCTCGTGCTCGCCGTGGACGACGGCTCGACGGACCTTACTTTTGAAGAAGCGCTCGCTTCCGGCTGCGAAGCCGTCCGGCATGAAAAGAACGCGGGCAAAGGCGCGGCGATCAAGACCGGGCTCAAAACGCTGCTGGCCCGCGAAGGCGTCGAGTTTATCCTCATCCCCGGCGCGGAGGCATTTCTCACCGCGAGCAACGACGGCACCGTGCGCCGCTGGCCGCTCGTATCGCACGTGCCGGACCGTCAGCGAAGAGATGACCAAAAATCGTTTTTCCAGTGGAACCATCCTGCCGCATCGCACAATGGAATGTATGTCACCTACATGCTCCGCAAGGACGACATCCCCCGCGTTTGACACCGGGCGACGAACGTCCGGACGAAATTCCCGGAAGGTCACGACGCCGTGGCAGTTTTCAACGACGGACGCACGCTCACTCGGATCGCCGAAACCGGGGAAATCGTCTGCTGGGAGCCCCATGGCGCGCCGACTTGGGACCTGTCCATCATCAAGGAACTTTGGCGCACGAAAGGCGGGCCAAGCATCCAGGGATATCGCCAAATCAGCCATAGCGGCTTCTTCCCCGGCACGACGCTCGGAGGGGAAGATAGAGCTGAACGTCCCGTAACGGGTAGGGACCGCCAAAGAAGTACAAGGCCGCGAAGGGTCTTTAGAAGGAACGGGATCGATCCTCCAGCTCGCGCTGCGGGATGGAGCGGCTGTTTCAACCGTTGAAAGCGGTTTTCGGCTCGCACACAAAGTGCTATGTTATTCCCTCGCCCTATCGTCAACCCTTAAGGGACCGTTCACGCAAACCACTACTTATAATGGACTTAAGTAGAAATAACTTATTTTTAAAAATATTGCGGCCCACGCGGCACCGTTTGCTGGAAACTGCATAGAGTTACGTAACCAGTGATAATGAATACCATCTGTCACATGGTCGCCACTGCGGTGGCGGTCCGTCTCGTATTTTCCAATTCCTTAGAGTATTTATTTACGCGGTCGATTAAAGTTTTGACATTAACGGTGTTGACACACGGGGGTGAAGTCCTTCTATTCAGTTACTAGAATTGAGCGGCTTCAATTGTTGCGCCGCCCGGAAGAAGTCATCGAGTCCTGAAAACCACTGAACTTAAATGAGCTACGAAACTGATGCACACCGCCAACGTGCCCACCGCTCAAAGAGTGGCGAATCTCAAATCAACCACGGGTAATTTCCTGCAGAACAACACAACAAACAACAAACAACAATGAAAACCATGATCCCATCAATCGCCTCGGTGCCAATAGGCAATCGAGCCCTAGCGTCCGCTGCGGCAATGCCGCAGCCCGGCGTTTCTCCACAATCCGCTAGAACTGCGAATCGCCTTCCGTCCCGGTGGGTGCAGCTTTTTCTCGCGATGTTCCTCGCTGTTGCGGCCGCAATGCCTGCGATGGCTTCGCATTTCCGCTACGGAAATCTAAATTGGCAGCCCACGGCGAACGCCGGCGAGGTGAAGTTCAACTTCACGGGTTCGTTTCGACGATCCTCGTATGGTTCCCCGAATGTGGGGGACATCTTTACGGAGACGCAAGGTGGAACGCGCTTCCTGTTTGGGGATGGCGGTGCAACCGGCACTCTCAGATTCCGGGTGGTCGCACTCAGTGTCACCGACGACTATGTGATCGGTGAGGCCTTAAATCCAGGGACCGATAACGCAGGCATTCTCCGCACGTACGCTGGAGCGGGGCCATTCGTGAATGCTGGTATATCGGGCAGTGCCCGTATCAGCAGTAGTTTGAATCGCGCTAACGGTTCCTACCAGTTGTTCACGACTGTTTCCCCTTTGTCGGGGAACTCATCCCCGGTTTCCTCGCAGGTGCCAATCGTCACGGTGACTCAAGGAGCCGCGAGTACATTTCTGGTTCAAGCGAGCGATCCGAACGGTGACGGGCTCCGTTACCGCATTTCCACGGACGCTGAAGCGGGCGGTGGGGTATCGCCTCCCGGGATGACTATCAACCCAAATTCGGGATTGGTCACTTGGAATACCGTAGGGCTCAGCACAGCGGGATTCTGGACGGTGCAAGTTATCATCGAAGATCTCGATGCGAGCGGTAACATCAAAACAAGTATCCCAGTTGATTTTCAGCTCAAAATCGACGTCTCCAGCGGAACTCCCCCAACCATGGCGATCAATCCTCCTGGTCCTTTCAATGTCGCTCCAGGATCTCCAATTGCATTCAGCGTGACTGGTGCTGATGTAGATGGCGGCGCGACGGTAACATTGAACACAAGTGGTGTTCCCATTGGCTCGACGATGAGTCCCAGCCTCCCGATTACGGGTGCAGGGAGCCCTGGTGTGGCGAGTAATTTCTCGTGGACTCCGCTCCCCGCAAACTCAGGCTCCTATGTGATTATCTATACGGTCACCGACAACACCGGATCGCAGGTTCAGAATACGGTGCAAATCAACGTCAGCACGCTCCCATCACCGACTACTACCAACTCAGCAGTCACGGGCATCACTCAGACGGATGCCACGCTCAACGGTGTCGTGAATCCAAATGGGGTCGTAACGAGCTTTCGTTTTGAATATGGGCTCGATGCGACGTACGGCAACTCGACAGCGCCCGCCGCGGCTGGCTCCGGCACCACGGATGTCCCCGTTTCGCGGGTAATCAGCGGGCTGTCGCCGAACACGGTCTATCACTATCGCCTCGTCGCGAGTAGTGCAGGCGGTAACTCGGTGGCACCTGACGCGACATTTACTACCGCAGCCATTGCGAACACGCCTCCAGTGCTGGTGCTCCCGGCTTCTCCGGTCATCGCGGAAGCGACGAGTTCCCTGGGTGCAGCAGTCACCTTCAGCGTTAGTGCGACGGATGTTCAGGACGGCACAGCGCCTGCAATCGCGACGCCTGCGAGCGGCAGCGTGTTCCCGATCGGCGATACAACAGTAAGCGTCAGCGCAACGGATTCCGCGGGTGCGACAACAACTGGCAGCTTTGTGGTGCGTGTGCAGGACACGACCGCGCCCACTCTCACAGTCCCCGGCCCAATCGTGGCCGAGGCGACGAGCGCCGCAGGTGCAGTGGTTACCTTCAGTGTGGGCGCAACTGACGCAGTGAGCGCAGTCACCCCGGTGGCGACGCCTGCAAGCGGCAGCGTATTCCCAATCGGCACGACAATGGTTAGTGTCTCTGCAGTCGACGCCGCAGGAAATCCCTCCACGGCGAGCTTCACTGTGACAGTGCAAGATACGACACCACCCGTGGTGACGGCCCCTGCAAACATCACGGTCATCGCCGCAAACGCAGCCGGATCAGTAGTGTCCTTCAGTGTCTCCGCCAATGACAGTGTGGACGGTGCCCTCACGGCAACCGCATCACCAGCGAGCGGCAGCCTGTTCCCAATCGGCACGACCTTGGTGAATGTCTCGGCGACCGATTCGTCAACCAACGTTGGCAGCGCAAGCTTCACCGTCACCGTGGAGCCAAGCCTCGTGCCAGTGGACGACGCAGTGCAGGCAGTGGCCGGCGTAACGCTGGTCTATCCGCTGGCGAATGACCGCTCGGCTTTCGGCAATCTGTTGACGATTGTCTCCACGAGTGAGCCGACCGTTGTGATTAAGGGACGGGCGCTGGAGATTCCAGCAGGCTACCTTGGCACCTTCAGCTACACCGTCACCGACGGAGTTGAAGTCGGCAGCGCAGATGTGGTCGTCACCGCCGGGACTCCGATCGCTTCGCCTACCAAATGGCAGGGCCTCCTCTATAACAGCGCCGGCGAGATCTCCGGTCGCGTGACCGCGAGCAAGGCCACGACGAAAATCGTCGCCACCATTCAGCTCGGAGCGGGCAGTGGAGCGGCTATCTTCCCGGTCGCGGGAGCCTCCGGACTCGCAGTGCCGCTCGGAACGGTCACGGCAGCGGTGAATGCGGACAAGCATCTCATCTTTACGCTCGTCAGCGGTGGAAATACCTACACGGGCGACCTTCGTCCCGGCAAAGCCACCACGACGGCGCGCAAGCACAACATCGCGCTCGCGAGCATCACCCCTGCCACCATCCCCGGCGGCGGATGGGCCCGTGCGACGACGACCGGAGGGGCACGAGTGGGCTTCGGCGGTAAACTGCCGGACGGACGCATCCTCTTCGGCAACGCACTGGTCCGCGATAACGGAAGCTTCGTGCTCTACCGCGGAATCATCGGCACGAACCCACGCGGCGTCATCGGCGGAGAATTCATCCTCGCGGACCTCGCCGCGACGGACGTCACGGGAGAATTGAAATGGGTGCTGCCTCCGCAAGCACGCGGCACGCACGCTGCGGGACTGACCACCACGCTCACCGCCAACGGCTGCGTCTATAATTCGGCCATCCCTCTCCCATCGGGAAATGCAACCATGCACCTCACGGGAGGAGGCCTCGTGGCTCCCTTCGACATTGCCACGACACTGGCATTGGGCACGCCGAACAGGATTCCAGCCATTCCATTCTGGGTTACCTATCCAGTGAAAGGCGTATTCCTCGGATCGCTGAAGACGCCTGCGGCTCCTCTCGGTGCGCGCTGCTCGGGAGTCTATCTCCAAAAAACCAACACGGCGTGGGGATATATGGCCGGACCGCTCGTGGGCGGACGGATTGAAATCAGCCTGCCCTAGGTGCTTCAATAGCAAATCCGGTTAGCAAATCACAGAAGCCCCGCTCTCGCGAGAGAGCGGGGCTTTTTGTTGTTCGCGGCTCGCACGGTTCTTTCTATAGAGAGGGGCGTATGTCACAGCCCATCGCCCACCGCGCCAACGTCGCCGCGCTCATTCCGTGTTACTTTGAGGAGAAGAACATCCGCGAAGTCGCGGGGCGCGCGATGAAGCAACTCGACCTCGTGCTCGCCGTGGACGACGGCTCGACGGACCTTACTTTTGAAGAAGCGCTCGCTTCCGGCTGC
>JAYUSJ010000217.1:0-45931 GCA_043755735.1 Verrucomicrobiaceae bacterium
ACGGTCATCGGAGATGTCACCCTCGGCGAGGAGTCGAGTGTGTGGTACCAATGCGTGCTCCGGGCTGATATTCACAGCATTCGCGTGGGTCCGCGCTCGAATATTCAGGACGGCGCAGTGGTACATCTTGCGGATGATTTCGGCGTGGAAATCGGCGAGCTTTGCACCGTCGGGCACAAGGCGATTCTCCATGCATGCACGATCGGAAACGAAGTGCTCGTCGGCATGAATGCAGTGATTCTCGACGGTGCGGAGATTGGAGATCGTTGCATCGTTGGCGCGGGCGCGCTCGTCACGGGTCACAAAAAATTTCCACCCGGCTCGCTCATTCTTGGTTCGCCCGCGAAACTCGTGCGTGTTTTGTCGCTCGAGGAGCAGTCCGAAATCAAGACCTGGGCGACGCGTTACGTTCAGCTCTCGCGGGAATATTTGCGGCGCGGCGTAAAGTAGTTCCCGTTTTCCGTTGCCCTCCGGCGCGCCGTTTGCAGGATGCGCACCTTTCCATACATGCTCGAACAACACGTCCTCAAGATCGCCAAGGAACTCGCCATCCAACCACGCCAAGTCGCCGCGACTGCGGTGCTGCTGGAGGAGGGCGGCACGGTGCCCTTCATCGCCCGCTACCGCAAAGAGCGCACCGGTGAGCTCGATGAAGTAAAGATCATGAGCATCCGGGACCGGCTGGAGCAGCTCGACGAACTCGACAAGCGCCGCGCCACCATCATCGAATCGCTCACCGAGCGCAAACTACTCACTGAAATCCTTTCCATCAAAATCGAAGGCGCCGAAACGATGACCGCACTGGAGGACATCTACGCGCCGTTCCGCCCGAAGAAGCGCACCCGCGCAACGATGGCCAAAGAGAAAGGACTGGAGCCGCTCTCCGAGTTGCTGTGGGCGCAGGATCCCGCGCTCGATGTGCAGGCCGCGGCCAAAGAATACGTGGGCCGCTCGTGGCAAATCGAAGACAAGACGGGCACCTTCGCCAATCCGGAGGAAGCGCTGGCTGGTGCACGCGACATCATCGCGGAGCGCATCTCGGACGATGCGAATGCCCGCGCCCGGATGCGCACATTATATATGGAGCAGGGGACTATGCGCTCGAAAGTCCTCAGCGGGAAGGAAGAGGAAGGCGCGAAGTTCAAAGACTACTTCGACTGGAGCGAGCCTGCGGGCAGCGCCCCGTCGCACCGCATCCTCGCGATGCGCCGCGGCGAGAGCGAAGGGTTTCTCATTTGCCGGCTCACTCCGGATGAGGCGGAGGCCGTCGCGTTGCTGGAGTCGCTGTTTGTGAAAGGAAAATCGCCCGCAGCGTTGCAGGTGCGCGAGGCTGCGCAGGATTGCTACAAGCGACTTCTCGGTTTCGCGATGGAAGGCGAAGCGCGCATCACTTTCAAAAAGAAGGCCGACGAAGAAGCCATCCGCGTCTTCGCGGCGAACATCCGCGAAGTGCTCCTCGCTGCGCCGCTTGGGCAGAAGGCAGTGCTCGGAATCGATCCGGGCTTTCGGACGGGGTGCAAAATCGTGCTGCTCGACAAGCAGGGCAAGCTTCTCGGCAACGATGTCATTTATCCTGAGCGCGAGGAAGAACTCGCGGCGCGGATGATCAAGATCTGCATCGAGAAGTTTAATGTGGAGGCGATCGCCATTGGTAACGGCACCGCGGGGCGTGAAACGGAGACGTTCATCCGCTCGCTGAAACTGCCGTCGCATATACCTGTGGTGATGGTGAACGAGAGCGGCGCGTCCATTTATTCGGCCAGCGAAATTGCCCGCGAAGAGTTTCCGAATCACGACCTCACCGTGCGCGGTGCGGTCTCGATCGGGCGGCGTCTCATGGACCCGCTTGCCGAGCTCGTGAAGCTCGATCCGAAGAGCATCGGCGTCGGTCAGTATCAGCACGACGTGGATCAGACAGCGCTGAAAAAGCAACTCGATGACGTAGTCACCTCGTGCGTGAACAACGTCGGCGTGGAACTCAACACCGCGAGCAAATCCCTGCTCGCCTACATTTCCGGACTCAACAGCCGCGTCGCTGCAAACATCATTGCGCATCGCGATGAAAACGGTCCGTTCAAGACGCGCAAGGAGTTGCTGAAAGTCGCCGCGCTCGGACCAAAAGCGTATGAACAAGCGGCGGGATTCCTGCGCATCCGCGGCGGGGATCATCCGCTGGATGGCAGCGCAGTTCATCCGGAGCGCTACGAACTCGTCGAGCGCATGGCCGCCGATGTGGGTTGCACCGTTCCCGACCTCATCGCCGACGCCAGCAAGCGCGCGAAGATCGACGCGAAGAAATACGTCACTGAGGAAGTCGGTTTGCCGACCCTCAACGACATCATCAAGGAGCTCGCCAAGCCCGGACGCGATCCGCGTGCACAGTTCGAGACATTCTCATTCGGCGACGTGCATTCGATGAACGATCTGAAGCCCGGCCAGAAACTCCCCGGCATCGTCACGAACGTCACGGCGTTTGGATGCTTCGTGGATATCGGTGTGCATCAAGACGGCCTCGTCCACATCAGCGCGCTCTCGGATACCTTCGTGAAAGATCCCGCCGAAGTCGTAAAGCCCGGCCAGAAGGTGAACGTCACTGTGCTGGAAATCGACCTCGTCCGCAAACGCGTCGCTCTCTCAATGAAATCAAACGCCGTCGTGGAATCCCAACGCAAACCCGGTGCTCCAAAAGAAGCCGGCAAACGCGACACCGAGCGTTACACTGGCGGCAATTCCGGCGGCAAGCCGGCCGGCGGCGGAATGGGCAATCCGTTTGGCGGCGAAGACTGGTTCAGCCTCGCACAGAAGAAGAAGTAAGATTTTCTTCAGCGGCAGCTTTAGTCGAAGGTTTTCTTTTGCGGACCCGCGCGGGTGTTTTGGGAAGTGGCTTTCGCACGCAAAATGAAGAGTCACACTCAGAGTAAAGAAATCTCGAGTAGCCGAAAACGAAGTGACTGGTCGCACCGTGCGCTACGGCATCACTTTCTTCCACTTTCCAATCGGTTGATTCGTGCCGCGGAGGCGGACTTCCACGTTGTGCGGCTGTCCGTCGCGGAACCAAAGGGTGAGGTCTGCTTTGAAGCCGTGTTTGCCGTTGCTGAAGCCGCGCTCCTTGAGATCGAGTCGCTCGACATCCACCGGCACCCGCAATGCCCAGTGCCAGTCCACGTAGATTTCCACTTCCAGTCCGCCGTTTGGTTTGTCGCGTCGCCAGACGTAACCTTCGATGAGACTTGGACTCCATGTGTCCACTTTCTCCTCGTGGGCAGGCGGCGGTGGCGGGATGAGGCGTCCGCTGAAAATCAGCATTCCGAAGGCGATGATGTGAAACGTGACGATGCGCGAAATCCAACGATTGCGCGCGGTATCCAGCCAGCGCTTGGTCTGCTTGTTCCAGCGGGCGAACGAGTCGTAGCCCGTGACGAGAATCGCGTGGTACATGCCATAGACGAGGTAGTGCAGGGCAAGACCGTGCCATACGCCCATGATACCAAAAGTCAGAAACGTCCCCAGGGTTCCGGCAGTCGTTTTCGCCTTGAACCATTTTCCTTTTGCGGCGGCGAGTTGGAACCGCATGTGGACGTGGTCGCGAAGCCAGAACGAAAGACTCTGGTGCCAGCGTGCCCAGAACTCCCGGATATTTCGTGCGAGGAAAGGGGCGTCGAAATTCTCCGGCGTGCGAATGCCGAGGAAACGGCTTACGCCCACGGCGAATGCGCTGTAGCCGGCGAAATCGAAGAACAAATAGAAAGTGTAGGAATACATCGCGCCAACCGTGGCCCAAAAGCCGGTCGCTTTTTCGAGGGGAGTTTCGATGTGCTCGTCGATGAGGGCGGCGACAATGAACTTGTAGAGGAATCCGCGCATCACGCGCTGAATCGCGAAGTCCAAATCATCGAGGAACTCGGCACGCGAGCGCTCTTTCGCCCAGTCCAGCCCGAACCGCCGGTAACGATCAATCGGCCCGGAAGAAACGGTGGGGAAGAAAAACAGAAACGCAAAAAGCTGACCGGGTGAAAGCGTTTTTACGACGCCGTCGTGGATGGAGAAAATCACATCGAGCGCTCGAAAGGTGACGTAGCTGATGCCGAGAAAGCCGAACGCATTATCGACCGCAAAATATGGCATGAGCTTGCTGGTGAAAAGCGGAGCAAGGATAAGAACCATCGCGGCATAAAATGTAGCGCGCGATTTCCACCGAAGAAACGCGATACAGACGAGCGACTCCCATAGTGCCGATGCGACAAAAATATAGAACGGAGCGAACTGTGTGCTGCCCGTCTGGCTGGTCCACGGCTGCAGTAGCTCCGGCCCGCCGAGCGCGGGCAGCGACAGTCCGGTGATGCGAAGCACGGCACTGCTGTGGGTGCTGAAAATGAATCCCAGCACGAGCAGAGATGCGACGAAACTGCGTCGCGCGCTGGCCTTTCCGAGCGCGCCGAGTACGCAGACGGGCAAAACCGCGTACAGCAGCAATACTCCAAAAAAGGTCCAGTCAGCGAAGGGTGTCATCGGGTGATTTTCCGAAGACAGAACACCGAACCCGCAAAGTCCTTAGCCGCACTATCCGCCAAAAGCTTTTCGGAGCATGTCAATACTCTTCGGGACCGCGGTGTCGGCGGGTTCCTTGCCTTCCATTTCCAGTGCCACGTAGCCGCTGTAGTTGGCGTCTGCGAGAATTCTGGCGATGCGCGGATAGTCGAGCTCCAGCGTGTACCAGAGCCCGCCGCCGTTGTAGGTCTTGGCCTGCACGAATGCTGCGCGTGGAGCGATGGCGGCGATTTTGTCGTAGGGGTCTTCGAGGAAGTTTCCTGTATCGACGAGTGCCCCGATGAAGGGTGAATTGAACGCCCCGAGGATGCGGTTCATTCCTTCCGGGGAGCGGGAGAGGCCCCAGTGATTTTCGAGTGCGAGAATGATGCCGAGTTCTTCGGCACGCTTCAGGCATTTTCCGAGTCCGTCGATGGACCAATCGAACGCCTCGTCTTCACTGCGCCCGGCGATTGGTGGCTCGAGGCCGCGCTTTTTCATGAACTCGTCGAAATCCGCAATAGTGTTCCAGCGACCGGCGTTGACGCGAATACATGGAGCGCCGAGGGAGTCCGCAATCTCCAGGGTCTTGAGTGTGTGATCGATCGCGGCCTGCCGGAGTTTTGGGTCCGGGTTGACGAAGTTCTGATGGGTGCTGAGGCAGATGAGGTCGATCCCATTGCGAAATGCGATGCGTTTCAGATTGCGGCAGTAGGCGCGGGCCGGCGCGTCGAAAGGTCCCTTTTCGGCGATCTCCATCTGGCGGTGGAGGACATCGACGCCTTCGACTCCGAGTTGCGCGGCCCGCTCAATGACGGTCTCGATGGGAAATTTTTTTTCCTCGAAGTGCCAGTAACTATAAGTCGAGATGCCAAACTTGATTGGCTTCTTGAATTTTGCAGGTGCGGGGTCATCGGCAAGAGCGGTTGCAGTAAGGGTGGCTGCGCCCGCAGTGAAGAATTGGCGGCGATTCATGCTGAGAGGTTACGGCAAGCGGCGAGGGGATGCGATTACTTTTCGCGATGATCGTCAAATACCGGCAGTGCGATGCGCCAGCGGATGCCGATGAGCCGGAGGGCGAGGGTCACGCCTGCGCCCAGCGGGAGGTTCTCTGCGGCGTTTGGGCGGACCCGCTCCAGAATCACGAATGCGAGCGCGCCGAAGAACGCGGCGGTCGCGTAGAGGTAGATGTCGCGTCGGAAAACGTGAGGGATGTGCCCGATTAGCACATCGCGCAATACTCCGCCCGCGACTCCCGTGATGAGTCCCATGGCTATGGCGATGTGTGGAGCGACTCCAAATGAGAGCGCTTTCTTTGCGCCGAGCATGGTGAAAAAAGACAGCGCCGCAGCGTCTGCGATGAGCAGGACGTTTGCCGGTAAATTCCGTCCCCGCGCGATGAAGAACGTGGCAAACGCAGTGATGGCCGCAGTAATCGTAAACAATGAATCCCGCACCCAAAAAACGGGTGTGTCTCCCAGCGTGAGATCGCGGATGGTTCCGCCCCCAAAGGCCGTGACCAAGGCGAGTACGATGACTCCAAATAGATCCACGCGCTTTCCTTTCGCTGCGAGGACGCCGGTGATTGCTGCTACTGCAACCCCGAGATGTTCAAGGATGCTTTGCAGGAAAAGTGAGCCGTTTTATTGTGCACGCTGCGCTCTGGAGCCACCGCTTCGAAGGCTCTTGATGACGCTGCGCGAAGTGGGTTTGCCGGACGCGGTGTCTGGCCGGGCGGAGGGGCGGGATTTTTTCGGCGGCTCGCCAATCATTGGCAGCGGTTCCTCGGATGGCCCGTTATTCCAAACATCAACCAGGTACCGGCGAGCTCCAACGGGGGCCAGTTTTCCGTAAACGACGAGTTCGTTCAGATTGAACTTCGATGCTGTATCCGTCTCGATGAGGATGTAGCGAGCGGGGCGATTGATCGGTTTGTCCGAGCCCCATTGCTCGGAGAGCGGCACGTTTTTGACAACTTGCTCCCATGCGGCCCCAGCGGCGGGTTTTTCAGTCGCTACGGAAATCGTGAAGCGTGCGCTTCCATTCCCGATCAGGCTGATGCGTTGAACCAATTCGGATTTGGAAAGCTCCAGCACGAACTGCTGCCTGCCTTCGAACTGCGCTCCGGTGGCCTGGTTGCCATCGCATAGTAATCCCGCGCTTTTCTCGGTCTCGAAGCGGCTCCTGTCGAAATTAAACTTTTCCACCAGGATGTGAAATCGTTCGGATTGGAACGGGTCCGGATTCGGGTTGTCCACCGGAGGTGGAGAGTATGGAGCGGCCAGACATTGAGCAGCGAAGGAAAGTGAAAGAAGGTTGAGTAATGTTTTCATATGATACTTTCTATGGTCTTCATAATCGATTCCTGACTGGATGGAAAGAATCTTTTTAAAGTGGCCTTACCATTACCTCCGGAAACCTGCCGCGTGCATCAACCGAGCTTCAGTCGTTCGTCTTCAGCGAGGAGTTCTTCGAGTGTTGCCCATCCGTTTTCGTCCGTGGCCTGGAATGCGTGGAGGTAAACGGCTACGACTCCGGGGTCGTGTTTGGTGACGAGGCTTGTGACGACGTCGGCGAGTTTCGCTTTTTCGGGTGCTTCGGGGAGGGCGTCGATGGTGCCGTGCTCGTCATGCGTGATGCCGAGGCCGTCGAGGAAATCGCAAAGGAGTTTGCTGTGTGCGCCGACGAGCCAGATCTGGAGGAGATGGGCCGCGACATCTGCATTTTGCTTGCGCCCGAGTCCGTCGCGGATCCATGCGTAGCGTTCCAATTTCGGCTTTCTTTCGACGAAGACCGGACGGATTTTTCGCTGCTGGCAAAGTGTGGAGAGTGTGGCGTAAAGGAGTTTCGGCTCTTTCTCTGCAAGGTGGGTGAAGATTTGAGCCGCAACGGGTGCGGGCATCTTGGCGAAAATTTCGTTCGTTTGGTACATTGTCGGGCACGGAGAGTAAGCGGAGAAGGGCGGCTGGCAAGCTTGCGCAACGTAAAGCTTGCGCAAGTGCGGCCGGCGAAGTTGCATGGCGCCCGTTTTACATGATCTATTCGTTCACGCTCAAATCAGTGATGCTTCTTGTCGGTTTGCTTTTGGTCACCTCGCATCTTTTTGCGATTCTACGGGGAGGGGCGGCAAAGGAATGGCTCCGGAATTTCCCCCGCAACAAGCCTGCGGGTGCGATTTTGACCATCATTCTGGCAGCGTGGTTTTTCTGGCTCGTGAAGGTGAGCGACCTTGGGGAGTTCAGCAACTGGCGCAGTCTGGTGCTCTACTTGACGCCGGTCTCGGCGGTGCTGGCGATTTTTTTCATGCAGGAATTTCTGGCCGTCCGCGCTCTGGGCGGGCTGGTGCTGATGGCGGCCGAGCCGCTGCTGGAAGCTGCATTCATGCGGGATGAGCAGGTCCGCTTGCTGCTCGTGTCGCTTACTTACGTCTGGATCATTGCGGGGATGTTCTGGGTCGGAATGCCCTACACGCTGCGCGATCAGGTCGCATGGGTGACTTCCTCGGAAACGCGTTGGCGAGCCGCGGCATTCGCCGGGCTCGCCTATGGAGCGCTTCTTTGTGTGGGCGGCTTGGTTGCAGCCTGAGGCCGCGTCTTTAGTTCGAGACCACGTCGCTCAGTTTGAAGATTGGCAGGAACATCGCGATGACGATGCCGCCGACGATGACGCCGAGAAATACGATGAGGATGGGCTCCATGAGGGATGTGAGTGCCGCAAGTGTGGCCTCGATCTCTTCATCCCAGAAGTCAGCCATTTTCTCAAGCATGGTGTCGATTTTACCGGTGCTCTCACCGGCGGACACCATGCGGAGCATCATGGGCGGGAAGATGGGTTGACGGCTGAGTGCGGCGGTGAGGTTCTCACCTCTTTCTACGTCGCCCGAGACGGTGCGAAGGGCGTTTGTCACGACGCTGTTGCCGGAGGTGTCGCCGACGATTTGCAGTACTTCGAGAATCGGAACGCCTGAACGGATGAGCTGGGCGAATGTGCGTGCAAATCGCGTCATGCAAATCTTGTGGATGAGCGGGCCGAAGATCGGCAGCTTGAGCTTCCATCGATCCCACGTCGCCGCGCCGGTCTTGCTGTTTACCCATGCTCGAATGGCGTAGAACGTGCCTCCGATCGCCGCGACGATGATATACCAGTAGGCGCGAATGAAATCCGACAGGTCCATCAGGAACTGGGTAGGGGCGGGGAGTTTGGCGCCGAAGTCCGCAAAGATGCTGCCGAACACCGGAACTACTTTCACGATCAGGAATGTGGTGATCGCCATGGCGATACAGATCACGATGACGGGGTATGTCAGCGCGGATTTTACTTTCTTCGCCAGCCGTGCGGATGCTTCCAGGAAGCCTGCGAGCCGATCCAGCACCTCTGCAAGCATACCGCCGGACTCGCCAGCCTTCACCATGGAGGTGTAGAGTTTCTTGAAGATGGTCGGGTGCTTGCCGATGGATTCGGTAAATGTTGCGCCGTCCTGCACATGTGCGCTGACCTCTCCGATGACGCGGCGGAGTCCGGCCTGCTTGCGCGGGTCGGATTGCTCAAAGAGGGCGGTGAGACCGCTGACCAGCGGAAGCCCGGCATCTACCATGGTGGCGAGCTGCCGGGTAAAGAGCACGAGGTCCGTCTCGGATACCTTGATTGCACCGCGGGCGATTTTGCCGGCCGATTTCTGCTGAATCGACAGAACGAGCAATCCCCGCGTCATCAGCGCGTTGATGGCGTTTTCTTCGTTAAGACCCTCTTGGACGCCGGTGACAACTTTACCGGAAGTATCTCGAGCTTGATAGGCGTATGTGAACATGCCATTTGAGAAAAGCATTCGCGGTGCCAAGTGTTCCGATTGATTGTGGTTTTTATGAAATTACGATGCGTTCGCGGATGCGCGCGGCTCCCCATGCAGCGTGTTCTGCGATAAGCGGTTCCAGATCGTTGGCGGCCAGATCCAGTGCGGGCAGGTCTTCTTCCGTGCCCACATTTCCAAGTGCCACGCACACGTTGCGAAGCAGCCGGGCTCGTTTGATTCGCTTAATCGGAGACTTGTGAAACAGCGTGCGGAACGCTTCATCATCAAGGGCGAGATAGTCCCGCAGTGGCATCCCGACAAAGCCGCGAGCTGCGAACCGGGCTTCGCGGGAATCCTGCGCAAAGCGGTTCCACGGGCACGCATCGAGGCACGCGTCGCATCCGTAAATGCGGTGGCCCACAAGCGGGCGGAGCTCCAGCGGGATCGGGCCTTTGTTTTCGATGGTCAGGTAGCTGATGCAAAGTCTCGCATCGACATGCCGGGGAGAGGTGATCGCACCGGTGGGGCAAGCCGTCATGCAGCTTGTACATTTTCCGCAGTGGTCGCGTGCAGGCTCGTCGGGTGGCAGTTCCAGCGTGGTGAAAATCGAGGCCAGAAAAAACCAGGTGCCCATCCTGGTATGAATGAGCATGGTGCTTTTCCCATGCCAGCCCAGTCCGGAGAGCGCCGCGAAATCCCTCTCCAGCACAGGGCCGGTGTCCACATACTGCCGCTGTTTCCCGCCGTGCGTTTGCAGCCATGCGTCGAGCTGCCAGAGCTTCGGCTCCATGATATCATGGTAATCGTCACCCCACGCGTACCGGGCGATCCCGGAAGACTCGGAGCCCGGCTGCCAGTAATTCATCGCGAGCATGATCACCGACTTCACACCCGGCAAAACGAGATCGGGATTGGTTCTGCGGTCTGCATTTCTCGCCATCCACGCCATGTCTCCATGATTGCCCGCAGCCAGCCACTCGCGAAATGCCTCTGCGTGAGGAGGCTCTCCCGCCGGCGCGATCCGGCATTCGCCAAACCCGAGCGCCTCGGCCTCGGCGATCAGCGCGGTCTTTAATTCGTGAGGATTCAGCGGAGCTTAAATGTCGCAGATGCCGACGGCCTGCTTGAGTGAAACCAACGGCTCACGTTTCGGAATGAACTCCTGCGCGACGAATCCCTTGTAACCCGTTTCCACGATCGCGCGCATGATTGCGGGATAATTCAACTCCTGCGTCTCATCGATCTCGTTGCGTCCGGGAACACCGCCCGTGTGATAGTGCGCGAAGTAATCCTTCCCGGCGCGAATGCGCGAGATCACGTCTCCGTCCATGATCTGCATGTGGTAAATGTCGAAGAGCAGTTTGAAGCGCTCGGACCCGATTGCTTTGCAAAGTGCGATGCCCCAATCGCTGTGGTCGCACATGTAATCGGGATGATTCACGCGACTGTTCAAAAGTTCCATCACGAGCGTCACGCCGCGTTTTTCGGCGAGCGGCAGCAGCTTTTTGAGCCCCGCTGCGCAGTTTTTGAGTCCGGTCTCGTCGTCCATTCCATTCCGGTTTCCGGAAAAGCAAATCAGATTCGTGAAGCCGGCATCCGCGACCGCAGCGATGAACGGCTCATAAGCCTTGATGAGTAGGTCGTGATGCTCCGGCCGGTTGAAGCCAAACGGGATGCTTCCAATTTTCTCCCCCTTTTGCCCCGCAATCGTTGGAAATGAGGTCATCGCCGACGTGAGGCCGTGCTTTTTCAAGGTGGGAAAGTCCGACGGCTCTACGAGGTCGATGCTCGTGATGCCCATTGCTTTGCTCGCGGTGCAGAGAACTTCGAGCGGCACTTTCGGGTAGCACCATTTGCAGACCGAATGATGGATGCGGCCTTTCAATCCGGTGGCCGCATCGGCGGCGGAAAGCCGTGCTCCGAGTGCTGCGGCAGTGGTGAGCGACGTAGTGAGAAATGAACGGCGGGATGTCTTCATGGCGTGACCATCTTACATGCCGATTTGGAAAAGCAAATGCCCGAATCGTTGTGGTGTGAGGTTGTCTGGAGCAGCGGTGCCACTGCCGGAAAATCGCGAATGCCGTTCCTGCTCGCGCAGGCGGCAGTTTTTGTCGCGCTGTCATTCTTCTCATCCTCGGTCCGGCTGCGGTGAAAGCGCCTTCGAGAATCGACACCCTCGGTTGCCAGCTTGATGTTGCGCCAACGTTGCTCGGTTTGATCGGGCGTCCGTATGACACCGTTTTTTATGGTCGCGATTTGCTCGCGCCTGCAGCTTCTCGTTTTGCGCTCATGAATCACAACCGCAGCATCGCGCAGTTTCGCGGGGATGAAATGATTGCGCTGAGCCTCGGCAAAGTCGTTGAGCGATTCAAGCGCATCGATCGGAAGACCGTGACGCGGCAGGAACTCGATGCCTCCACGCCGGAAGCCGCCGCAGATACAACGTCACTATTTCAAACCGCCGCGGAACTTTACAATGAGCGTCGCTACGCGGTGAAACCTGTGCAGTAGGCCTGGCTACGGTGACACGCGCAGTCGCATGAACTGCGGTACGGCGGGATTGAATGGCTGCGTCGCGCGGCAGGTGACGGTGGATGTGCCGTCGCCGTTTGCGTTGCTGCCGACATACGTCACGGCGGCTGGTGTGCTGTCCCAGGCGGTGAGGTTTGTGCTCAGTTCCACGAAGTAATTCACGCCGTCTGCGGCGTTGTTGCGGCGGTAGGTGAAGGTGAGGTAGTTGCCGGGCACGCCGTTGACGGTGTGCGTTTGTACCGCAGCGGAGGGCCGGTTGCCAGTGCCGGGGATGGATTCGGAAATGCCGAGCGCGTATTCGAGGTAATCGCTGAAGCCGTCGCCATCGGTATCGCCGGACGGCAAGCCTGCAAACGTCGCGCTCTTCGCCGCGCCCGGTGTGCCGCCGGGGATGACGCTCAGCCGCCAGTTGTGGCCGTTGCCGTGCGATGGATTGGTCGTAGGATTGTTGAGGACGATGCTGTATCCGTCGCCGTCGGCGTTCTTTGGCCACGGCTCCTTGTTGTTGAACGCAAAGTCGCGGATGGTCGCTCCGCTTTCCTCGCGGAGGAGCAATTGCTCGCCGCCGTTCGAGAGGCTGCCCTGCCATGTGCCGGCGATTTTTACGGTGGAAGGCGGTGCGCCGTGGCGGGAGAGATACGCGGGTTTGTTGCCGACGATGAGCACGCGTCCGCCGGGCGGCAGGGCTCGCGCGGTGGGCTCGCCGTCGGTGAAGTTAAAGTTGATGCCCTCGGTGAATCGCACGTTGGTGAGGTCGAGCGTTTGCGCACTGATGTTTTGCAGTTCGAGGTATTCAAACTCGCTCGCGTTCAGCCAGCCGTTGTTTTGCTCGGCGATGGTCGGGTTGGCGGGGTTATACATCATTTCCGCGATGACGAGATTCGTGGCGTCGGCGGGCACGGTGTTGATTGTGTAGGTCGCGGTGTTCACGGGAGTCCACGCGCCGAGCGAGGTTTGCAGGCGGGCTTTGACGGTGGTCGTGGTGTTGAGCGTGAGCGGTCCGGTGTAGGCGATTCCGCCGGTGTTGCCGCCGCCTGCGCCGGGCAGGAGGTAGGTAAGCTTTGGGACCATGATGAGGTCGCTGGAACCGGCGGGGAGATTGAGGCAGTGAATCGCGAGCACGTTTGTGCCGACGCGCAGCGCGGGGATTCCGCCGGTGGAAATGTCGATTTCTTCAAACGTGACGGCTGCGCCTTCGTCGTTGCGGACGGCGCTGGCGACGGCGGTGGACGCGTCGCTCAGCATCGTCGGGTCGGTGTCATTGCGTCCGGCGACGAGGCTGCCATTGAGAAATGCGCGGACGCCGTCGTCGTATTTCATCGAGAGTTTCAGCGTGCCGATGGCTGCCAGCGTGGCTGCATCGGGGATGGTAAATGCGACGCGAACGTAGCAGGTCGCATTGATGCTGAACATCTGCGAACCGGTGTTTCCGCCCGCGCCGATGAGCGGGAGATAATCCGGATTATTGTCGTAGCCGATGCCCGTATTGGCACTGGTCCAGTTCGCGATGTTTGGCGGGTCGGTGTAGGTCGTCCATTGCTGCGCGCCCGCTACGGCGGTCAGGATGGAGCCGCCGTTCGCGCCGCTTGGGACGAGCCATTTGCACGCTGCGTTGCTGCCGGAGATGAGTGTGTATTCTGTCGGGAGCGTTGCGCCGGCTGCTGGGTCGCTGCCGTCGAGCGTGTAGTAGATCGTGCCCGTCGCGTAGGTCGTTCCTGCGGGCGGTGTGCCTGTAAATGCGGTGATAGAGAGCGGCGTTCCTGCTGCCGTGTCGCCGGGTGGGACGCTGAAGTTCGGCGGACGCAAAACAGTGGTGCCGCTGAGGTATTGATCGTCCATCCACGCAAGCCGTGTGAGCATCCAGTTCTTCAAGTAATCCACCTCGGCCTGATACGTCGTGCGCGTTTCCCATCCGGGCGGATTCGGCCAGTAGTCGCCGCCGAGCAGCGGAGTGCCCATGCCCGCGTAACCCGCGACGTATTTGCGGAAGTGGCGCGCTGCGGCGCTTTGGATGCTGGTCGCGGAGGTCGCGGTAATGAGTGCCGCGTTTCCTCCGTCGGTGAGCTTCGCGACTTCGGAATCAACGCGCGCCGTCCACGCGGCGTTTGTGAGCACACTGCGCCGCCATTCCCAATAGCGGTCAAACGTCGCGCGGCGGTAAAGCGGGTCGGCGTGCAGGCGGGGATACCATATCTGGCCGACGCCACCGGAGTTTGCGCCGACGGCGTCGTAGTTCCATCCATCGGCGCGTTCTCCCTGGGCGTAGTTCGCGTTGCCGAGCGCGATGTTGAAATCCCAGATCGGGCCGGCCTTGATTTTCCCCGCGCGCGGTTTGTGCCAGTAGGTGCTGAAAACGTAGCCGTCGATTTGCTTGGAGAGCTCCACCGCGAGTTGCGCGTCGATGAATGACGGCACATCAATCCACGCTGCGTATCCGGTAACGGGGTCGGCGAATATGCCGGAGGTGAGCACGGCGTGGTAGCTGTCGAGGTAGCCTTTGATCGAGTTGAGCTGCGCGGTCGTGTAAACCTCGGGGTAGTGTGATTGCATCGCCACGCCGGCGCCGTAGAAATTGGTCGCACCCGGGTCGGCTTTGTCGGTTTTGAATATGTATCCGCCGCTTACCATCGCGGGGTCGGTGACTTTGTCGTTGAGCTTCTCGACGTCGGCGCGATTTTTTCCGCGCGTGAGTTTTTCCATGACGGTGTAAATGCCGCGGTAGTCTTCGTAGCCGACTGCGCCGCCGTTTTGATTGAAGAACACTTCCACCTGCCGTGTCCGAGGGGCGAGGTAGTCGGGCCGCATGTCGCGCATCATCGAGAACATGAGGTGATTTCGCATCACTCCTTTGTCCGAGAACGGGCCGTGGAGCACCCAGTCGGAGTGCGCGGGCATGCCGAGGATGCCGACGTCTTTGTCCACGTCGTCGCTGTTCCACACTTCCCAATTATACGAGCGCTGCGTGAAGCCTGCGGAGCTTTCGCCGTGGACTTTCGTAGCGCCGCGGCCTGCGTAATTCGGGAGCGTCGTGAGGCTGGCGCGACCGGTGAGCGGGTCGGTGTCGATGACCACACACGCGGTGTAGCGGAGCGGGCGACTCGCTCCGTTTTCCGCGTCCACATTCGTGCCGAAGCTGTCGAAAACAATGACCGGAATATTCGAACTGAAGTTTTGTCCCGAGCCGTTGTAATTCGTGAGCGTCGAGTCCACGAGGAGGAACGTGCGGCCGCTGGTGTCGCCCGGCAAACGGCCCGGAGTATAGACACGGGCTTTGAGGTTCGTGCTCGCGGTGATGGAAAACGGCGCGGTGTAAATCGGCGAGCTGCCGGTGGGTGGCGAGTTGTCGAGCGTGTAGCGGACGACGGCTCCGGGCGCGAGCGGTGCAGTGATCGAAAGTGCCGTTGTCCCTGTGATGATTCCGCTTTCGCGCGACCACACGATGTCCTCGGCTTTGCCCGCTTGCGCTTGCTCGTTCGAGCCGCCAGCCGGAGTTCCGGGCGTGGGCGGAAGAAGGTGGCCGAGTGTTCTGCCGAGTCCTTTTTCGCCGTAGCTCACGTCGCTGAATTGTTGTCCGTAGTTGAACGCCGTCGCGATGGAATTATCGGGACGGATGAGCGCGAGGTATCCGCCGCCGTTTCCGAGTTTGAAGCTCGTGTGCAGCCAGCTCGCGGGGTTCGTGAGATTGCGCGCGGAGGCGAAGACGACCTTGTATTCGTAAGGCGCAAGTGTCACCGCCGGGAACGTCCAGCCTGCGCCGCCCGCAGTGTCCGTGAGCCGCCAGCCAGCGAGATTCGCGCTCACGTTTTGCCCGTTGTAAATCTCGATCCAGTCGGAATACTCGACAAAATCATCCTCAAACCCGCTGTCGTTTTCCGCGACGAATTCCGTAATCACCGGACCGCCCGTTTCGAGTTTGTCCACGGTCGTGATGAGCAGGTCGTCGATAAATGTATCCTGCGTATTCGAGGACGCGTTGCTTGCCGTGATTCCGAATCGATGGCCGGGCGCCGGCGTGAAACCGGGCGTTGGCACATTCGTGCAAATCACCTGACCGTTGTAAGTCACATCGAGCCCGGAGTCGTCCCAGTGAATCGCCACCGCACGCGGCGTGGCGTCAAAAACGAACCCGCGTGGAAGCAGCGAGACCGTCCAGATTTCGTTCGTGCTCGGCGTGGCATCGACGGTGTTCACGATGCCCACGAGCGAGCTGCTCGGATTGAGGTTGATGGGGTTTCCAGTCGGGTCCGCGTAGCTGCCGACTGCGCCGCGATTCACTGTCCAGTTTGGCGCTGCGCCGGTCACGGTGACCGTGCTCCAGCCGCTCACCGCGCGCATTGCGAACTGCACGCTGCTCGCAGCGGCGTTGTAGGCGATGTTGGCGGTCGTCCCGCCGGAGACGGGATTTGTCAAAGTGAACGTGCCGCCCACGAGCGGTGGAATTTCAGTGAACACTGACGCGGGGAAATTCGCGACCGTGGAGCCGTTGCAGAGAATCTGCACAGATGGAACATCGGTCGCATTGTCGGCAAATGTATCGAAGCCCACAGCAAGTCCGCCGACCATCGTGAAGCCGTTTGGCCCCGCGCCGTTGTCATTTGGGAGCGCACCGAAATTGAGCGCCCAGCCCGCGCCGGGGACCGCACTCGCAGAGCTTTTCGCCATCCGCACGGTGAACGTGGCATCGAAAGCGAGCATCTGTTTTCCCGGATCGAGGTCGGGGATTTTCAGCGAGCCGGCACCGCTTCCAAGGCCCGTCTTTGAAAGCCGAAGCGCGTTCCCGCTGACGGACGCGAAAGTCGTTCCGAACGACGAATTCGCGACGGCATTTTCCGGCGTGAGCGTGACGGTGTTATCCGCGTAGGTAAACGTCTGCGTGCCGGTAGTCGGATAGCGACCGGCAAATGAGTCAGAGGCGGCAAGTGCCAGCGCGACGACGGTTCCTAGAAAGGATTTCATTCGGGTGATAGTCGTGCAAGCTACCCGCTCTGAAACGGAACGCAAGAATGGGGCGCCGCTTGCTTTCTACTTTCGCAAGGGACGCTCGATCACTTTCGCAATCCGGTTGACCCAAATGCTTACGGCGCGACGCGCAGGCGCATGAACTGCGGAATTTCGGCGTTGAATGGATTCGTAGCGCGGTAGGTGATGGTGGATGTGCCGTCGCCATTTACGACCGTGCCGACATACGTCACGGCGGCTGGTGTGCCGTCCCATGCGGTGAGGTTTGTGCTCAGTTCCACGAAATAATTCACGCCGTCGGCTGCGTTGTTGCGGCGGTAGCTGAATGTCAGGTAGTTGCCGGGAATGCCGCTGACGGTATGGCTTTGTACCGTAGCACCGGGACGGTTTGTCGTGCCGGGTGTGCCTTGCGGATTTCCGAGGGCGTATTCGAGATAATCGCTGTAGCCGTCTCCATCCGTATCGCCGTTCGGGTTTCCGGCAAATGCCGGGCCTGCGGGTTGGCCGGGAGTGCCGCCGGGTTGTGCGCCGATGCGCCATTTTTCCGCGCCATAGGTCGTGCCGCTGACGGGATTGTTGAGCACGAGGCTGTAACCGAGTGTGCTGGCCTCGACGGGCCACGGCGCGACGGGCAGGTAGGAGACGGTGGCGATGGTGTTATTCGCGGCGTCGAGCACGGAAAACGCCTCGCCTTGATTGCTGAGGCTGCCTCCAAACGCTCCGGCGATCTTGGTTCCGAGCGGCGGGTTGTAGCGTGAATTGAACGCCGCGAGGTTGGCTGCGACGAGGATGCGTTGTCCGGGGTCGAGCGTGAGCGTGCCTGGGTCTGCAACGTCGAAGTCGAAGTTCACGCCTCCAGCGAGGTTACAGCCCGTCAAATCCACCTTCCCAGGGCCGACGTTCATGAACTCCACATATTCAAAATCGTTGTCTCCATAGCCCGCAGTGACTTCCGCAGGCGTCGCCGCGGTCGGATTGTAGAGAAACTCGGAGATGACGATGTTGCTCGCGCTGGCGGGCACAGCGTTTACGACGTATTCGCCGGTCGTGATCGGGGACCATGTGCTGCCGGAGAGAAGGCGGGCTTTGACCGTTTGCGAGGAGGTCAGCGTGAGCGGCCCAGTGTAAGCAGTACCGCCGCTTCCACCACCGCCACCAGGCGGGAAATACGTGAGCTTTGGCGAGATGAGAAGGTCGCTCGATGAGGCATCGGTGCCGTTGAGGCAGTGAATCGCGAGGACATTGGTGCCGACGCGCAGTGCGGGCTTGCCAAGCGACGAGACGTCGATGTCTTCGAACAACACCGCAGCCGCTTCGTTGGCAATATTCGAGGCGATGGCGAACGGTGGATTTGAGGTCACTGTCCCGTGTGTGTCGTTTCGTCCGACTACGGCCACTCCGTTGATGTAAGCGCGGAAGCCGTCGTCGTATTTCATCCCGAGTTTGAGGACGTCGATGTTGTCGAGCGTGGCTTGGTCGGGGATGTTAAATGTGACGCGCAGGTAGGCGGTGGCGTTGACGTTGAACATCTGGCTGCCTGTGTTGCCGTTGGCACCGATGTGAGGGAGGTAGTCTGGATTGTTGTCGTATCCGATTCCCGCGTTTGCGTTGGTCCAGTTCGCGATGTTGCTCGGATCTGTGTAGGTCGTCCATTGGTCGCCGGCACCCGCTGTAAGCGTGGTTCCGCCGTTGCCTGCGGACGGGACGAGCCATTTGCACGCCGTGCCCGCAGGAATGAGCGTAAACTCCGTCGGTGCGACCGCGCCCGCCTTTGGGTCGCTGCCATCGGTCGTGTAGTAAATCGTTCCCGTCGCGTAGATGTAGCCGCCCGGCGCGGTGCCGGTGTATGGCGTGATGGTGAGTTGCGTGCCGGAGGCGACATTGCCGCCGTAGTTCGAGAAATTCGGCGGGCGGAAGATCGTCGTGCCGCTGCCGAAGTTCTGGTCGTCGATCCAGTTCAAGCGCAGCGTAAGCCAGTTCTTCATCCAATCGATTTCGCCGGTTGTCGAATTTCCGTTGCTGTTGAAGTAGATGCGGTCCGCATACCCGGCAGCGTTTGGCCAGACGTAGGTGCCGAGAATCGGGAATTTCCGATAGTGCCGCATTGTCGCGTTTTCTATCGTGGACGGCTGACCGCTTGGGATGGTCATGTTGTTGCCGACGGGCGTCGTGCTGCCATTCAGGGCGATGGATGCAATCTGGTCGATGTATGGCAAGATCGAGTTGGTTGCGAAAAGGCCGCGGCGCAATTCCCAATAGCGGTCCCAGTGGCGCTGTTCATAGTTCGGGTCCTGCCGGAGGCGCGCCCACCAGTAAGTATCTGTCTGGTTCCAATACCACCCGGTTGGCTGGTCGCCGAAAAGGTAGTCGGCATTTCCGAGCGAGAGATTGTAGTCCCAAATCGGAGCGGCAACCAGCTTCGCATTCGGGCCGCGGTCCTTGTAAAAATACGTCGAAAGTCGATAACCGTCGATCTGCTTGGAGATTTCGACAAACCACCAGTTGTCGATGAACGAGTCGCGGTCGATATATGGCGCGTAGCCGAGCACGGGGTCGGCGAAATTCGCGCCATTCAGCGCGTTGTTAAATGCGTTGAGGTAGTTCGTGAGATACGTCGTCTGCGCGGCATTCAGGACTCCCGGGGTGTGCGAGTTCATGCCCACCGGGAGGTTCGTCGTTCCATCCGAGCTCGCGCGGTCGCGCCGGAAGATGTAGCCGCCAGTGATGAGATTCGGGTCGGTCACTTTGTCAGTGAGCTTCTCGATGTCCACGCGGTCTTTGCCCCGCTTGATCCGCTCCATGAGGACGAAGACGCCCCGGTAGTCGTTGTAGCTCAAGGCTTGGCCGGGATCTTGGTTGTAAATGACTTCACACATTTTCACCCGCATGCCGAAGCCATTGGCGTCGCCATGGAGTTCGCGCATTTTCGAGTAGATGATGAAATTGCGGATAAACGTCTTGTCCGTGTAAGGACCGTAAAGCGCCCAATCGCTCTCCGAGGGCATCCCGAGGAGGGACGCTTTCTTGTCGTTGTTGAAATTGTCCCACGTCTCCCACGCATACGATTTCTGCGCAAAGCCGGACGAACTGTCGCCGCGGACATGAGTGCCGCCGCGGCCTTGGAAGTCCACGACGGGGGAGGTGATGCTCGCAAAACCAGTCACGTCTTTATCGATGACCACGCCGTATGTGAGCCGGTGCGGGCGGGGCTGCGCGCTGTCCGTCACGCCATCGACGTTCACGCCGAAGCTGTCGAGCACGATGAGCGGGAGGTGCGATCTGAACGGCTGACCGGAAGCGTTATAGTTCGAAAGCGACGCGTCGATTTGCAGGAACGTGCGGCTGCTGACAGGGCCGGGCAGGTAGTTTGGCGTGAAGATCCGGGCGCGATACGTCGTGGTCGTTGCTGGGTTTAGCGTTCCGGTGTAGAGCGGACTCGCGGCGGAAGGGAGCGTGTTATCCGTCGTGTAGCGGACGACCGAGCCCGGTGCGAGCGGTGCGGTGATGGAGACCGGCGTCGCTCCAGTGATGATTCCGCCTTCACGCGAAAAAACGACATCTTCCGCCGGGCCGTTTGGCGCGACGATGTAGCTGTAAAGCGTCGGTGCGCCGGGGCTTGGTGTATCGAGGAACCCGGTAGCGCCGCCCTGATACCTGATGCCGTAGCTGATGTCTTCGGTTTGATTCGGGTAAGTGTAAGTGCTCAGCACGGCATTCGCGGGACTCAGCAGCGATACCGTTCCGCCCGTTTTCGGGAGCGTGAAATTCGTATGGTAGAGCGCCGGATTTACCGCACGGTTTTTCGCCGACGCATACACGACGAGGTGCCCGTAAGCTGCCATGGTCGTGCTCGGGAAAGTCCACGTAGTCGTCCCGTTCGTGAGCTTGTAGCCGCCGATATTCACCGAAGCATTCGAGCCATTGTAAATCTCGATCCAATCGGGAGAGTCCATGTCTTCGTCTTCGAGGCCATTAGCATTTTCCGCCATGAACTCACTGATGATCAGGCCCGTATTTGCTGGGCCAGCGGGCGTCGTGGAGATCAGCACATCATCCAAATAAGTATCCTGCGCACCGCCCGCAGTGGACGCCGTGAAACAAAACGTGTTCCCGCTCGCAGGCGAAAAGCCCGGAGTCGGCAGATCCGTGAAAATTGTCTGCCCGTTATACGTCATGTCGAGCCCGTCGTAGTCCCAATGGATGGTTACATTCCGCTGCGTTGCATCGTAGAGGAATCCGCGGCTTACCAGTCCAATCGTCCAGATTTCATTCGTGGTCGGGGTGCCGTCCACTGTGTTCGTCACCACGACGCCACCAAGTCCTGGCGTCATGAACGTTCCCGCCGTGGGGCCGGCGAGCGCTGCGCCATTTCCAGTTGGGTCTGCGTAGTTGCCCACTGCGCCGCGATTCACTGTCCATGCGCCCGCGCTGCCAGTCACCGCCACCGTGCTCCATCCGCTCACCAGCCGCATCGCCGTCTGGACGGTCGTTGCCGACGCATTGTAGGCGATGGTTCCGGTCGTTCCTCCCGTCGCGGGATTTGTCAGTGTGAAAGTGCCGCCGGAAACTGTATTTGTGGGAACCAGCGAGGTGGAAAGAAAATTCCCGACGCTCGTGTTATTGCAGTAAATCTCGATCGACGGAATGTCATTCGTCGTCTCTGCAAACGTGTCGAAGCTGATCACGAGCCCGTTCGTCATCGCGAATCCCAAATCGCCGGTTCCATGCCCCGAAGTGGGGATCGCACCAAAGTTCAACGCCCAGCCCTTGCCTGGTTGCTGCGTTCCGCTCGATTTGAACATGCCCGCCGTAAACGTGACATTGAACTCCTGAACGCTCACTCCCACGTCGAGATTCGGGATACGCCACGAGCCCGAGTTGCCCGAAAACGTCTTGTTCGCGAGCAGAAGTTTGTTCGACATTACCTTCGTATAAGTCCCCGGAAACGTAGAACCGACGACGGATGCATCGCCGAGATTTGTGGTCCCGTCGGCAAACGTGAAAGTCTGTGGGCCAGCGGCAGGGTATTGCCCCGCGTGCGCAGGCAGGCACAGAACAGTGGCCAGAACGAGGAGTGAGGTTCGAAAAAGGGAGTGCATAGAGTGGTTTTGGAGACGGATTTTCGCCAACCATATGCCGATTTTCGCGCAACGCAAGTTCGTCGCTTTGTATTTTATCAAGCGCGGGGACTTCGCGGACCACCGTCACGCTGCGGTATCGACGTGCGCGAACGATAGACGTTCAAATGGACGATTCCCGCATTTCGGCCCATCAAAGCCCTCACTTGTTTGACGAAAATCGAAAAAAACGCCGAAAATTGTGAATCATTTATTGACTGCCGTCGTGCATCGTGAAATATCTGGAAAGATCTCGAATCTTTTCACTCCAAGTAACTCACCTCGAAAACCGTCCAACTCCACACCCAAAACAACCATTTCCTACTCCATGAAAACAAAACGTCTATCTTCCGGTCTCATTGTTTCAATCCTCGCAGCATCGGCTTCCAGCCTTGTTCAGGCGGCCACATTCACTTCCGTCGCCACGGGCGATTGGGGCAATTCTCTCTCTTGGGATGTCGGTGTCGGTTTCCCAAATACCTACGCGAGCGACAGCGCGATCATCAGCGCGACTCACTCCATCAGCTACGATGGCTCCATGACGAACGTGGCTGGGTTGCTTCCGAATCTGGTCATCGCGAATGGGAATTCGATCACAGTGGACGGCGGAGCGTTGACCCAGACTTGGGTCCCCGGTGCCCCTCCGTTATTCGGCACGACCATAGCGATTGGGCTTACGAAAACTGGCGGCACTGGAACGGGCACACTAAACATTAATAATGGCGGCGCGTTCACCTCTGGGACCGCCAATACTGTTGTGGTGGGTGTTACGGTGACTGATTTGGGCACGAATGCCGGTGATGGAACTGTGAACATCAATCAAGGAACGATGACGCTGAGTGGTGCGGCGTCCGGTTCCTTGGGCGGGCTTGGGCTCGCGGTGGGTATCAATGCGGGAGCGACCGGAACGATCAATGTCGGTGACGGAGGCGGAGTTGCCGATTCATCACTGCTCGACTTGGCGACCAATAATGTGACTTTGACCGTCGGCGGCACACAGGGTGGGGGAGCAGGAGCGGGCACAGGCACTGTGAGAGTGAAATCTGACGGGCGTCTGAACACCGGCACTGCGCGGGCCACGGTGGGCGACACGACAGGCGCGACGGGAACACTGAGCGTCGAGGGTGGAACACTCGCAATCGGCGCTGGCGGCTTGACGGTGGGAAACAACGGCGGGACCGGAAATTTGAACGTCTCGTCGGGCCTTGCGACTATCGATGGCCCGGGCGGCGCGGAGTCGTTCCAGATCGGCGCGGGCGTCGGCAGCACTGGTAATGTGAATGTGACCGGCGGCACGCTCAATAGCGTCAATAACATGCTCATCGGCGTCAATGGCGGCGTGGGCACCGTCACTCAGACGGGTGGAGCGGTAAGCTTTGGCGGATGGATGGCAATTGGTTTCGGTGCTGGCGCTGCTGGTTCCAGTTACAACATTAGCGGCGGCTCCCTGACAGGGAACGGCGGCGCGCCTCTCGAGATCGGCGCAGACCGCGCGGGAAGCATGAGCATCAGCGGGACGGCAACCGTCAACGTCGATAAAATCGCCGTCGGTATCCGCAATAACAGCAATGGAACGCTGGATATTTCCGGCGGAACAACGACGACCAAATTCCTCGCTGTCGCTGGCGATCAGGGTGGTGCGACGCATACGGGCGTTGTGAACATCACGGGCGGCGTGAACACGATTGCCGCTGGTGCCGGGCAGTCTTATGTGGGACGCCAGGCTGGCAGCACGGGAACTTTGAATCTGAATGGCGGAGCGCTCACGAATGCATCCGGTCAGGACTTCCATATCGGGTTCGAAGGCGGCACGGGTAACCTCAATATCACCAACGGCGGATCGTTGACCCATAACTGGTGGGTGAACGTCGCACGTAGTGCGGGTTCATCCGGACAAATCACCGTATCCGGTGCAGGTTCGACACTCACGCAGTCTGCTGGTCAAACAAACATCGGTGAAGACGGAAGCGGTGCACTCACCGTGAGCGCGGGCGGTGTCGTGAATACTGCGGACGAAATGTGGGTGGGTCGCAATGGCGGCAGTAGTGGAACCGTCTTGGTCGAGGGCGCGGGAAGCGCGATCAATTTCGCTAATCACCTGTTTGTCGGCGGCGCTGGTTCGGGTTCACTCACTCAAACCGGTGGTTCTTTGAATTTGAACGGAAGGCGGGTGCAGATCGCGGAGAGTGGCGGCGCGGCGGTCGGTGTGGTCAATCTTACGGGCGGCACGCTGAACAATTCGGAATGGTTCCATGTTGGTTCGGGCGCAGGTGCGAACGGAACCGTGAACGTCAATTACACGATTCCGACCGATACGCTCACGACCGGTGCATTCTACGTCGGAAACAACGGCGCGACGGGCACTCTGAACATCGTCAGCGGTGTCGTCACAGCGAACAACGTCGCTGAAATCGGTCGCGGCGGCGGAACTGGAAACTACAACCAATCCGGCGGATCTCTTGCAGTGGGCGGCTTGTTTGCATTGGGCATCGGCGGAACTGGAATCGGTTCCATTAGCGGTGGCACCACATCTTCCGGCGGGGACTTCCGCGTGGGTGACGGCGGCGGCACCGGCACCCTGAATATTTCAGGAACTGCATCTATCACGGCGAATGGCGAATTCCAAGTCGGCAACGGTCTCGGTAACGGCACCGTGAACATGACCGGTGGAAACATCCTGGCGAACTCGTGGGTCGCAATCGGCCGCGATGGTGGTTCGGGTGTCTTCAATCTCTCCGGCGGAACGTTCACAAAGGGCGCTGGAAATGGAACATTCGATATCGGCACCTTTGGGAACGGCGCGACTCCGGCCAGCGGAATTTTGAATCAGACAGGTGGCGCGATCATCAATACGGTGAGCACGACCAATATTGCGCGTGATAATTCCGGCTCCGGTGTGTGGAATATGTTCGGCGGAACCGCGACGTTGGCCCAGTTGTCCGTTGGAAATGAGGGCGTGGGAACGTTGACCATGGACGGCGTCGGCACGAACCTCACAGCAGCCGGTGAATCATACGTGGGAAATGGCGGCGGTGGTCGCGGAACGCTTACCATCCGCAATGGTGCGGAGGCCCACTTTAATGGTGGTTGGTCTTCAAAAATCGGAAACAACACGGGTTCGGTCGGCACGATGAACCTTGAGTCGGGTGGTAAATACCTGACCAATAACAGTTGGACCGTCATCGCCTCCGAACCGGGCTCCACCGGCGTGGTCAATATCTCCGACGACACCAACGCAGGCACATTGCTGGACAACAGCGGTGCTGAAGGACGACTCATCGTGGGACGATTCGGAAACGCCACGGTCAATCAAAGCGGTGGATCGGTAAAAACCGGCAACTGGTTCGTGATCGGCCTCGATCCAGGCAGCACGGGCACTTACAATTTCAGCGGTGGAAACATCGATACGAGCGGGAACTACGACATCGGAAAATCGGGAACCGGCGTGATGAACATCACGCACGGCAACGCGGCAGGAACGACGCTTACCGCGGGCGGTGGAGGCACACCAAATCAAATCAATGTGGGAACTGAAGGGGGATCCCGGGGCACCTTGTCGATCGATCTCGCAAATTCCACGGACCGGATCAAAAGTCGCGAGCTTTTTACCGGAAACGGAGCTGGCACTGTTGGTCTGATCAATATCAGCAAGGGTATCCTTCAAACCAACGAGTGGGTGGAAATCGGACGCAACGGTGGAACCGGAACATTGAATGTATCCGGAGCCGATTCCAAATGGGAGCGCGGGACTGTGACCGGCTCCAGGCAGGACGTCCAAGTCGGCTACAACGGTGGAAATGGAACAATCAATGTGGCGAATGGCGGCACCGTAAATCACAACTGGTGGTTCAATTTGGCTCGTGGCGCGGGATCGACGGGCACGATGACAATTGACGGTGCGGGCTCGACGGTGAATGTGCTCAGCAGCGGGGATAATAACGCACAGACCAACATCGGCGAAAACGGGATCGGCACGATGACGATTACCAACGGCGGCGTCTTCAATCACATGATGGCGGTCGGCGTGGGCGGTGCCAATGTAGGCGGTGGCGAAGTCCACATCGCACGTGAGGGCGGATCGGTGGGAAGTCTGACGGTGTCCGGCCCAGGCTCGGCATTCAATTCAAAGAGCCGGGAATTCCGAGTGGGAAACAATGGCTCGGGAACGCTAAACATCCTTGACGGCGGCGTCGTAAACTACACCAGCACCAACGAAGGCGGTGCGAATGTGGATGGGAATTTTGGCGTCGGTCATGGAGTCGGCGCTTCCGGAACCATCAACATGGATAACGGCACGCTCAACGTGTCGGCGTGGGCGCTGTTCGGCGCGTGGGATGGTGTGGCCAGCACGGCAAACATCAACATGGTCAACTCCACCATCAATATTCTGAACCACACCGGTGGTGCCGGTCACTTGTTCTGGGGTGACACGGGTACCGCGACGATCAATCAGGAAGGCGGAGCGATAAACGTTGCGGGTTGGAGCGCCATCGGTCGTGAGCGTGGCGGCGATGCATTCTACAATCTCGGAGTTGGCGGGGGTGGCGGTTCGTTCACGGTCGGCGATTCGATGCACATCGGGCGTCAGAGTCACGGAACCGTAAATATCGGCACAGGCGCAACCTTTGTGGTAACGGCCAACGACCTCCATGTCGGCATGGAAGGGTCGCCGACCACACCTTCGAGCGGTGTGATCAATAACAACGGTGGTCTTGTGCAGGTCGCCCGCGAGTTTAACCTCGGTCGCAACGGCGGAAATCTGGTGACGGGAACGTACTCTCAGACCGCCGGGCAGTTGATAGTAAATGGCGAGGTCTTCGTAGGACGCGACAGTGCTCAGGGCACGCTGAATCTCTCTGGCGGAACGGCCCAACTGAATAACAATCTCGCAATCGGTCAAGGTGGCGGCGGGTCCAATGGAACTGTCAACATCACGAACGCCACCATGAACGTAAATGGCTGGCTGACGATGGGGCGCGACACTGGCGGAGCCGCTACGACCGCGACTCTGAATATCGGTGAGGGTGGTGTTTATAATCACCCAGTGGGTATCAACGGTGACGCGCTTATCGGCTGGCAGCCTGGAACTACGGCGAATGTCAACATCACGAACGGTGGTCAGATGAACTACGCATGGTGGTTCCGCGTCGGGGTTGATAATGGGGCAACGGGAAATATCACGATTGACGGTGCCGGGTCGAAACTTCGTCAGGATTCGGCCGGCGGGGCGCGGATCATGATCGGTGAGAGCGGCATAGGCAACCTTACGGTTTCGAACGGCGGCGTATTTGAGGTGGTGAATAGCGATCAGTTCCAGGTTGGGGGAAACACTGATGCAAACGGTGACACAGGCCGGGGAACTCTGAATATCGACGGAGCAGGCTCGCTCGTGACGACCAATAACTACTTCCGTGCCGGTGTCGGTAGCACTGGTGGTGGTCGGGCCGAAGGCGCAGTCAATATCACGAACGGAGGAAAGCTCTCGATGGGACAATGGGGCGGCGTCGGCCACGAGGGTGGCAAAGGCACGTTGAACATGGACAGCGGTAATTTGGAAGTCGGAACAGACTGGCACGTCGGTATCGACACGAATGGCCGTCCTCAAGGACCGATCGGCCTCATGAGCGTCAACGGAAATTCAACCGTGAGCATCGGATCCAATTTCTTCATCGGACGTAACGGCGGCACTGGAACAGTGAGTCTCAATTCCGGAACCGTGAACGTCAGGAACTTTGTCCGCGTCGGTGAGGGTGTCGGCGGCGTTGGAACGCTGAACATCGTCGGAACGGAAGCTGTGATGAACGCATTCACAGCAGGCGACGACTTCTTCCGCGTCGGTGTGGGCGGAGGCAACGGAACCGTGAACATTCTCGACGGCGGTCGTCTGAACACGAACGTCGGCTGGTTCACTGTCGGCGAAAACGACGGAAGCGTCGGCAATGCAACCGTGAGCGGTGCAGGTTCGACATTGACCGCCAACGGCTTGATCGTCGGCTGGAACGGCAATACGACGGGAACCTTGAACATCGCCGACAACGCGGTGGTCAACAGCACCGGACGGGAAGTCAGCATCGGACGGGACGCCAACCCAAACAACCAAGGCTTTGTCAATATTTCATCCGGAGGCACTCTCAACGGCCGTGAATTCCGGATTGGCCACAATGCGAAGGGCACTGTGAGCGCCAACGGAGGCACGATTAACTCGCAGGGTGGATGGTTTATCGTCGCAGACGGCGGCACTTCAACGGGAGCGCTCAATTTGATCGACAGTGCATTGAACGTGAACGACAGCGTGTTTATCGGCAATAATGCCGGCGCAGTCGGAACCCTGACGCAAAGCGGAAACACGGTGACGAAAATCGCTGGCGAATTGAACCTTGGTCGCGCCGGCGGCAACGGCACGCTGAACATTGCGGGCGGCACCTTCCGAAACAACGGATGGACGACCATGGGGCGTGATGGCGGTAGCGGCACGGGCACCATGAATGTCACCGACGGCGGCAAATACCTCCACCCGGATGGTGGCGATTTCCTCCTTGGTTGGACCACAGGCAGCACAGGAAATGTGAACGTTAGCACCGGTGGTGTGGTTGAATACGCTGGCATTGTTCGCATGGCTGTCGATGGCGGCTCGTTCGGTAATGTAAACATTGAGGGAGCCGGATCGGTGTTCCGGCAGAACAGCGGGTCCCGCATCATCGTAGGTGAGAGCGGAACCGGCGTGATCAGTGTTTCGAACGATGGCACCTTGGTAGCCGGCGGTGCCGGACTGGTTCTCGGTGGTCACCCTGATGAAGCAGATACCGGCACTGGAACGCTCAGTGTGGCAGGTGGTCACGTGCGTTCCGGCGGCGAAATCAATGCGGGCTTTGATGGCGGTTCAACCGGTAATATCAACGTCACAGGCGGCACCGTGGAAGGTAATAGCTGGTTTATCGTCGGTCGCGCCGGAACTGGTCTTTATAACCAAACTGATGGCCGGGTATGGAACACTAATCAAGAACTCCGCATCGGCAACGACGGCGGTGGTAGCGGCACGATGAATGTTCTTGGCGGGTCATTTAACTCATACAGCCACGGTATGGTCGGCGAAAGCGGAACCGGCGTTCTCAACGTGACAGGCGGCATAGTCGGAATCGGTTGCTGCACGGGTGGAGATCTCTTCATCGGGCATCTGAATGGCTCCAGTGGAACGGTCAACGTGACTGGTGGGCTGTTGGATATCGGAAACTCAGTGGAGTTCAACACGCAGGGTGGAGCGACAGTCTCCACGCTGAACTTGAATGGCGGCATTTTGGCAGCGAATTTTATCAATGACCCGACGGGAAGCACAACCGGGCGTCTGAATGCGGATGGCGGAACGTTGAAAGCCAAGCGGAACGAGGCGGACTTCATTCGTGGAATGACCCCAGCGCAGTTGGTTCTGAATGGCGCTGGCCTGACCATCGATACGAACAACTTCACGGTGACATCGAACGCAATCTTCAGCGGCACGGGTGGGCTGACCAAGGGCGGATTTGGACAGTTGAACATCACCAATAATCAGATCAACACCGGCAACACTGGCGTGACTTCCGGGGTCTTGAATCTCGACTTCACCGCCGCAGGCGCACCGACCAACTTGGTGGCAAATGCAGGCCTCGTCCTCGGTGGCGGCACGCTCCGCGTGAACACCGGTGCGGTGGCGAATACGCAGAACTTCACCGGAACCACAATCAACTCCGGCAGTTCGCGGATTGAGATCGCCGAAAATGTTGGCGCAGGAACCATCAACCTCGGTGCAATCACACGGAATGCTGGCGGAACGGTAGATGTCGGCACTGTCGGCACTGTCTCAACGACCAGTGCGAACGTGAACGGCATCCTCGGCAAAGGCGTGACGGTAAACGGAAACGACTGGGCCAAGAATGACGGAGCTGACAAAATCGTCGCAGCGGTCGCCGCGGATTATGCAGCGACATTCGGCGCGGCGAACAACCTCGATGTCACCGCTCCAATCACTGGTGGCGGCGCAGTCAACAGCATCAAGGCAACAGCAAACATCACGCTGGACGCAAACACGACGGTCGCTTCGGGAGGCATTTTGATCCCGAGCACGGCAGGTAACGTCATCATTGCTTCGACGGCAGGCGAGACTCTCACTTCCGGAAACAATCTCGACCTCGTGGTGATTCAAAATAGCGCGGCGGGAGTCGCGACGATTGCTTCGAAAATCACGGGAGTCGGAATCGGCCTCACGAAGAGCGGTGTTGGAACACTTGTGCTCGGCAATGCCGCCAACGACTATACCGGAGGAACGTTTATCAACTCCGGTGCGTTGATCATCGGCGCTGACAGCGCACTCGGCGATGTGAACGGCGGACTCACCCTCGCAGCACCATCGCTTGCATCCGGCGGCGTCCTCGCAGTCACCGAGACAATGACGCTCGCTCCAACCCGCACGGTCACGCTCAACAGCGGCGGCGGCGGATTCAGCGTCCCTGCTACGAAGACTCTCACTATCAACCAAGACATTTCGGGCGCAGGCGGGCTCGCCAAAGTCGGTGCGGGAACGCTTGTTCTCGGCGGCGTCAACACTTACACGGGTGACACGGCCATCTTCGAGGGCAGCCTCACGATGAACGGCTCGATCACCTCCGCCGGCGGATTCATCGCCGACGGAAATGTGACGCTCGGCACGGGTGGAAGCATCTCAACCGCAGGGGCGATTGAGATTGCCCGCAATGCCGGCCCGGCTGTTTCGGTGACAGGTGTTGATGCGACGATTTCCGGTGGTGAATTCACGATCGGTGGCGCAGGCAACGCATCGGTCACATTGACCGGCGCAAGCACGCTCGCCGCAAGCTGCGACTTGTTTGTGGCGCGCTTGAACGGCTCGACTAGCTCACTTACCGTGACTGGCGGCGCAGTTATCGGGCAGAAGAATGTAATCATCGGTGCGGCAGGCGGCGCAACCGGAACCGCGAGCGTGACGGACGGAACCTTCACTGCGGGTGGCGCTCTCATCGTCGGAAACGGCGGAGGGACTGGAACAATGAACCTTGCTGGAACCACAGTAGGCTCCTATGGATATTTGGAGGTCGGCAATGGCGGCACAGGAACGCTGAACATTTCGGGCACAGCGACGCTAAAGGGATCGACCGCTGGAAACAGCGGATACATCAACATCGGAGCCAATGGGGGGACGGGAACCATCAATCAAACCGGCGGCGAAGTGAGCCACAACTCTTGGGTGGCGATTGGTCTCGGCGGGGGATCGAATGACCCGACGAGCGCCCAATACAACCTCAGTGGAGGCACGCTTGCATCGTCTGCTGGAATCGAAGTTGGCACAGACCACGGCGGCTCAATGAACGTCAGTGGAACAGGCGCTCTCGCAGTCAGTTCCATCTCCATCGGTCATCGTTCAAACGGAAACGGCGTCCTGAACATCTCGGGAGGCACAGTGACCACAAACGAAATCACCGTAGCCCATAATGCAGACAACGCTGGCGGAACCGCTGTCGGCGTGATGAACGTCTCTGGCGGCGTGACGCAAATCAACGGCGCTCTGATCGTCGCACGCAACAGCGGCGGCGGCAGTTCAAATGGAACGGTGAACTTCGGAGGTGGTGAGATCAAATTGAACACCATCACTCGCGGCGCAGGCGCATCGGCCCAGTTGAACTTCAACGGCACGGTGATCAAACCAAACGCAACGAACGGAAACTTCATCACTGGCTTCGATACGAGCAGCGTGGATGTCAAAGCAGGCGGCGCAATCTTCAACACCGATGGCAAGAACATCGGGATCAGCACATCGCTTGACGGTGTCGGCGCACTCACCAAAGCAGGCAACGGAAAGCTGCAGCTCAGCGGAGACAGCTCGTATGCTGGTGGCGTGAACCTCGATGCTGGGACCATCTCGGTCCGCCACAACAATGCACTCGGAGCGGGAACCCTCGTCGGAAATGGCGGTATCCTGTCGTTCGACAATGCGTCAGGCAACGGTCTGATAGAAGGTCGCCTCGCGGGTGGATTTAATACAACGGATGCAATTCCGTTTGATTCCGTGCAGCTCGGCACGCCGAAGGCACAAACGACCAATGCCGCCGAGTTCGGCGACAACACCACATGGGGTTACCGCGGCAATCTCATCGTCCCTGCGGGCGGTGCGACATGGAGCTTTGCGGAGCAATTCGACGACAGCGTGCTGCTCAAGATCGATGGCAATATCCTCCTGAACGACGGAACGTGGAACAATCCGACGCAGGCGACCGTGACGCTCGCAGCAGGTCCTCACACATTTGAGCTTCGCGTGGGTCAGGGTGGCGGCGGGGTCGGGCCAAACAACGGATGGGGCATTGGCTTTGGCCGCGACGTGACGGGGGCCGGAACACTGAACGCTGCCAATTACGCAGCGATGCTCGACCCAGGTAATGGCTCGCTGTTCACATATGATGACGGTGGCAATGCGGACTACACAGTCGCAAATGCAGCAACGCTGAACGTGGATACACAAATTCACGTCTTCCAATACGGCGCGACCATGACTGGTGACATCACTGGCGTGGGTGGAATCAACAAGACCGGCAACGGACGTCTGACCCTTGCTGGAACCAATAGCTACGCAGGCACGACGAATATCGCCGCTGGCGTGCTCGAAATCGGCAACGGTGGAGCCACTGGCAGCCTCGGTGCAGGCGCAGTAACAAACGCTGGAACGCTCAAGTTCAACCGCACCGGCACACTGAACGTCCCGAACACGATTTCGGGCGCGGGAGCACTCGAACACAACGGCGCAGGAACAACCATCCTCGCTGGCACGAATACTTACACTGGTGCGACCACCGTCAATGGCGGCGAACTCAGGGTCAACGGCAGCATCAGTGGCAGCATCACGACGGTCAACTTGAACGGAACGCTGAGCGGAACGGGAACAGTCGGCCCCGTAATAGTCAACGGAGGCACTCTCGCTCCCGGAGCAAGCCCAGGCATTCTCAACAGCGGCAACGTCACATTCAACGGAGGTGCGCTGTCCATCGAACTGAACGGAACGACAGTCGGCACGCTCTACGACCAACTGAATGTCACCGGCTCAGTCACCCTGCAATCCAACACCGCACTCGCGATTAACTTCGGATACGGGCAACAGATTGGCGATAGCTTCACCATCATCAACAACGATGGGCTTGATACCATCGGGGGCGGCGGTCTCTTCACATTCGCTGGCACACCGCTGGCGGATGGCGACCTCTTCAGCGACTTCGGCAACAATACCTCGCTCATGATCGACTACACAGGCGGCACAGACGACAACGACGTCGTTCTGTCAGTCGTTCCCGAGCCCGGAGCCGTCACGATGCTCCTCGGTGGAATCGGATTGCTCCTCGGTGGACAACGTCTCCGCCGTCGGAAATAACCGCCGGAAACCCTTCGCAACACGCCTTTCTTCCATCTGGGAGAAAGGCGTTTTGCTTTCCCTCGATTGAGAGCGCTTGCCGCGTTGAACCGGAACGCCGCGATTGCCTGTCGTAGGTAAGCGTAACGCGTAGCTCCGTTTGAGTTCGGTCGCCGTAAATTGCGTAGTCCATACATTACGCAATCTATAAAGAGATGTTCCCGAGCGAATGCCGCGATGTAGCTGCGACGCCCCGTCGCAGGAAGTGCCTGCGACGCCCCGTCGCAATCGGCGCGTAAGCGGCGAGGCGCCGCTGGCACCTGCTGCGACGAAGGCGTCGCAGCTACGACTTGCTTGGGCAGCCTCGCCATCTGCTGCCATCACGCTGCGAATCGTCCGATTATCTCTGAAAGATGGTATCAGTTGGTCACGCCCCGCTCAAAGCGATTAGTCCGAGAGCTGCGGTGCCCAGATGCCGGCTTCCTTGCTGAGTTCGGGCGTCTTGCCGTCGGCTGGGAATGTGCTCTTCGCGGCGGCGCGGAGTTGTGTGGAGAGTTCGGCGACGGTCTTTGCGTGCTCGGGATTGTCGGCGAGATTCGTAAGCTCCTTCGGGTCGGCGTCATGGTCGTAAAGCTCGCGGCCTTGCGTGCCTTCGTCCCACTCGGTGTAGCGCCAGCGGGCAGTCCGCAGGCTGTAGCCAAAGAAACGTTTGTTTTTATCGCCCACCGCGGGCGCGGCACCCTGGCGGTTGAAATTGCCGCCGCGCACGACTTGCGTGAGCGCCCAGCCGCGACCGGCAGCGGTCGTGTCTTTCAGCATCGGCACGAGGCTCCGGCCTTGCAAATTCGCGGGCGCTTTCACCCCTGCGAGTTCCGTGAGCGTCGGGTAAAGGTCGAGGTGGCTGACGGGCGATGCGGCCACTGTGCCCTTCTTCGTGACGCCCGGTGCCACGATGAGAAGCGGCACGCGCGCGCTGCCTTCAAAGAGGCTCTGCTTTTGCCACAGACCGTGCTCGCCCATGTGGTAGCCGTGGTCGCTGGTGAAGACGATGATCGTGCTCTCCGCGAGCCCGAGCCGGTCGAGCGCATCCACCACACGGCCCACTTGCGCGTCCATGAAACTGATGCTCGCATAATACGCCTGCAACGTCTGGCGGCGCAGGTCGTCGGTCAGTTTGTCCTGCTCCTTTTTGTAACTGCCGAGCGCCGCGGCGGGGAGGTCGGCCTGGTCCTCCTTCACGCCCTGCACCACCGGCATCTGTGCCTCGGGATAAAGGTCGAAGTAAGGCGTCTTCGGCGAGACGTACGGCGTGTGCGGACGGAAGAATCCGACCGCGAGAAAAAACGGCCGCTGCTTCTGCTTTGCGCAACGCTCCAGCACCCACTCCGCATCGGCGGCCATCATCGCGTCGGTGTGATGCCCGTCACTTTTCGGCGAGGCATACCAGCTCAGCGTGCCGCCAAACTGGCCCGGTGTGAGCGTCGTGATTTTCGGCTCCTCTTCGAGCCGGTCCACACCGGCGGGATTCAGCTCCAGCTCCCACGACGCGGGGTCGTCGTGACCGTCGGTTCCGATGGATTTCGGCACATTGAAATGGTAGAGCTTGCCGATGCGCCCGGCAAAATATCCCTGCTGCCGGAATGCCTGCGAGAGGCTGATCTGTCCGGGGATTGTCTGGCGGAAAATTTGCGCATTCGAGAGGATGCCGGTGCTGTTTGGATAAAGGCCGGTGAGCATCGAGTTCCGGCTCGGCCCGCAGAGCGGGAAGGTGCAATACGCACGGTCGAATTTCACGCCGCGAGCCGCGAGCTTGTCAATATTCGGCGTTTTGGCGCGAGGGTCGCCATAGCAGCCGAGGTAGTTGTTCAGGTCGTCCGAGATGAGAAAGAGGACGCTCTTGCGCGCAGTAGCGTCCGCAGCGAGCGAGCTGAAGAGCGGCGCGAGGAGCAGGGCGATGAGTAGTTTTTTCATGGGATGGTAAGTTGGTCAATCAACGTGCGGGCTTGTGCCAAGGCGTCGCTCCGCTGCGCTCGATGTTTTGGCGGGGCGGTGGCGGCCGCATTGAGCTACGGATTATTTATCGCGGCAAGGCTCGATTTTTCCTGCGGGCGGGGAATTGACGAAGAGCGCCAGCGCGGAGGCATGGAATGCCGCAAACCGGAACGAATGGGAATCGAAGTGCAACGGAGATCGTCGAAGGCTAGACCGCACGGAAACCCCGCTGGGAGTGGCGGGCTGAGGCCGCCATTTTTACAACCGCCGAAGGCGCAATTCGTCCGCCCCCGGTGCTTTGAACACCAATGGCGGCCCCAGCCCGCCACTCCAAGTGGAGTTCGTTTTGCAAGAATGCGCGCGGCGATTAAAGCGACACGCGTAGGCGGTAGAACCGCTGCGGCTGCGGCGTGAGATCGTCCCGGACGATTGTTCCGCCTGTGCCGCCGATGTTGTCTTCGAGCGTGGACCAGGTCGGGAGGTTGTCCGAGTACTCGATGCGGTAGGTCCGCCCGGTCACGGTCGGGATACTCAACCGGAAACCACCCGGGATAATCGTCGGTGGAGCGATCGATAGCCGGCTGTTTGCGGAATTCGGATTCGTGTCGGAGACGTATTCCTGCAGCGCGGTAAAGCCATCGCCGTCGGTATCGAGTTGCGCGTCGAGGTTGTTCGCGGGATTGAGGCCGTTCGCAATTTCCCAGGTGTCGGGAATTCCGTCGTTATCGGTGTCGGCGGGAGCATTCGAGGCGCGCGTGTATGCGAGGTCCGCATCGAAGTACGCATCGGCATCCGACGAACCGGCGAGGTGCAGTTCGACCGCGAGAACATTTCTACCGGGCAAAAGAAGGGATTTGAGCGAGGTCAAATCCACCGTCTCAAAAACCCCGTGTGCGTGAGGCGTCGCGGGCGTGTTCACATTCACGCTGCCGGGCAGTGAGCGGCGGATGATTTCCGTGCCGTTGAGGTAGGTGATGAAGCCGTCGTTGTAGTTCACCGTCGCCGTGAGCGTAGAGATTCCAGCCGGAGCATCGGCGACGGCGAACGTTTTGCGCAGCCACGTCGTGATGGGCTTTGGATTCGCAGTGTACGGCAGCGGGGTGGAAACAGCGGTGCCGAAACCAAACGCTGCACGCCCGCTGCTCCACGCGCTGTCGGAGTAATCGAGCCCGCGCCACGCCGCACCGAGATCGCGCGCCAGTGCGTGGAAATTCCAGGCGCTTCCGCGCGCGATGACGGTGCTGGTGACGAGCGGATTGAAAATGCCCGGCGAACCTCCGGCGATAGCCGTGTGCCAGTTCAGCGGATTGTTCCCGAACGCAGTCGGCGATAACCGCTCCAATGCGTAGCCCCGGCCCGCAGCCTCGGTCGGCCACGGTGCCTTGTCATTGTAGCGCACTCGCTCGATGCGAATCGCCGGTCGCAGCGGGTCGGCATTGGGTTTGAGCAACTCCAGCGATTCGCCGGCATCTCCGAGATCGAAAATCCCGCCGACCACCGGAACCTCGGCAGGCACTCCGCGAGCGGAGCGGAACGCGGCCGCATCGGCGGTATCTGCGACGACCAGCAAACCACCCGCGGAGATCGTCGTTCCCACAGGAAATGTGAAAGCGGCACCCTCGATGAACCATCCGTCCAGCGCGACGGGCGAGGCACTGGTGTTCTTGAACTCGATATACTCGGTCCCGGCGCCATCCGGCTGATACTGAATCTCGGTGAAAATGATCGGCCCGATTCGCGGCCCCGCGTTCGCTGAGCCAGCACCGGTGCGGAAATGCGGCCGATCCACTGGCGAGGCGACGCCAAATGTATGAGCCGTGAGTGCCGCGAAATCACCACCCGCGACGAGTCCCTGCGCGACGTTGTTTTCCGCCGCACCAAATTTCTGTCCCGCGATATGTCCGGTCAAATTTCCCGCGCCATCTGCGCTTGCGAGGTAAATGGTCTCGCCATCCTGCGACAACGCAAACGGAATGGGAGCGGATGCCGTCGGCGCGGCGGGATTAAACTGCGCTTCGTAGAAAACCGCGTAACCGCCTGCGGGAATGACGGTGCCTGCGGGAATGCGGAACTTTTTGAGCTGTGCGAGCGCCGGGTCGAGAAGCGGATCGTAGTCATCGCTGAGCCACCACCCGCTCACATCGATCGCCGCACCCGTGGGATTGTGCAGTTCGATCGCGTCTTCGAGCGGCTGACTCGTCTTCGCGAGAATCTCATTGAATACGATTCCCGAAGCGAAAGGCGGAGCGGGATCATCGACTCCCGGTGAACCACCGGCATTCGTGCTCGCGCGCCAGTTCGCGGGTTCATCGGGATTTCCCGAAGGATTCAAATTCACCAACGATCGCCCCATCGCGACTGCGCCTAGCTGCCACGGCGGCGCGCTTGAGTACTCGCAGGAAATAATCGTGCTGCCGTCGGAATTTGCGAGGCGCAGCTTCTCGCCCGAATTGCTCAGGTTCCTCCAATACACGCCGAGGTACGGCACGCCCGGATAGCGGGCCTCGAATGCGGCGGGATTTGCAACGAGCACCACGAACGCGCCGGGTGCCACGACGGTGCCGCGAGGGAACACGAAGTCTACGCCGTCGAGCACGCAATTGCTGAGATTGAGCGCAGTCGCGCCGGTATTCTTGAACTCCAGAAACTCAAACTCATCCGCATCCTCGAACGGCACCGCGCCAAGCGGCTTGTAGTGGATTTCCGTGAGCTTCAGCGCGGCGAGCGCGCCCGCGACATTGAACGCTGCTTCGCGCACATTGCTCCAGCGCGTCGTCGCACCGTTCACGTTGCGCACGCGGGCCATGATCTGCGCGCTCTGCGAAAGCGTCAATGCACCGGAATATGCCACGGCACCTGCGCCCACTCCGCCACCGTGGGCGCGTGGGTCGGAGCCGTCTGTCGTGTAGTAAATTGTGCTCGTGCCGGTCGTATTCGGATGCGCGAGTGAAAACGAAAAGCCGCCTGCGATTTCGCCCGCTCCCGGACCGAAGACCGGCGGCTGGATGAACGTTCCGATCTGTGTCCGGATGTTCGGAATCCGGGCCGCGATATAGCTGCGAAGACTTGCGACCTGGCCCACATCGGCATTTGGATCCTCGGCGAGAGACGGACCGACCGCGCTTACCCATTGGTCCAGCCACGCATTCATCGCGGCCAAGGAAAGCGGGCCGTCGAGCAGTTCGCTGAAAATATGGCGGTACATTTCGCCATACCAATAATGCTGGAGGATTTGCGTCTGGTACCGACGCTGCGCCTGCTGGCCGCTGCCACCCGCGAAGATGTCCCACGATGTATTCGCAAAACCACCGTCGAGATCCCACGGCAGATACGTCCGCCGCACTTTCATCGAAGGGAGCCAGTCCGCGAGAAAACTGTTCTTCCCCTGATTGGATGCGCTCTTTGTGAAGAGACCGTCCGTGTTTGCGATGAACGCCTCAATCGCGGCCATCGTAAGCATCGAGCGCATCTCCACCCATTCCGAGACATCCTGCTCGAAGTTCGACGGAGCGGCATTCGGAGCGCGAAACGGATAGTAATTGAGATGACTGTGCGTCGGGCTGTCCGTCGTGTTCACCGAATCATCGCGCGTCAGACTTCCATTCACCTCGTAGAGCCAGGAAGCGTGCTGCTTGTACATCCCGCGATTCTTTAAAAACGAGACGTCGCGCTGCTCCGGGGACATGTAAAGTCCGACGTAAGTCCCGTTCACGACCACGCGCATCCATGAGGCGTTTCCGAAATTCCAGTGGTGAAATCCAGCATCCGCAGCCATGCGGTGCATGTTCATCGCGAAGCCCTCTTTGAGGATTCCGTTTCCGCCGCCGCCGTTTTCCAGCGAGAGTTTCTTCAGCCCGCGGATGCTTTGTCCGGGGACAAACTCGTTCACGTCGATCTTGAGTGAGACCTTTACCGGGTTTGCTTCGCTCGGGAGCGCGGGGTCGCTCTTGCGGCGGATTTGCACGGTCAGCGCCGTCGCGAGGCTGTTCGGCGCGGTGTCGCCGCTCATCCAGATCTGACACGTCTTCCGAATGTCGGAGTTCACGTCGTAGAAATCGGTGTCGTGCAAAACCTGATTCCAATCCGAAGGATCGATCTGAATGTAGAGCGTCTGCACGCGAAACGGATCAAACACCGTCGGCCACGGCTCATCGGCGCGAGCAGCAGCGATCGCGAAGAGTGAGAGAATAATGCGGACTACCGACTTCATGGCGCCGTGACTCGGAGGCGGAGGAAACGTCTTGCGCTGTCGGTGGTGCTGAGTGGGTCGGTGAGGCGGATCGTTTGCGGGTCGCCGTCGGCGAGGATTTCGATGGGGACGCTTGTCGGCCACGAGCCGAGGTCGCTCGTCGCTTCGCCGAAATACAGCAAGCCGGGCAGCGCCTTCGGACGTGTGAGCGTTAGGCTAACGTGGCCGGCGGGATTCAGCGTGGCTGCGGGCGGGATGGTCGCGGTGCGTGGGTTTGTGCCGAGGGCGTATTCGAGCAGGTTGTTTAAATTGTCGCCGTCGGCATCGGCGAGATCGTCGGCGAGCCCGGCGGTGATCTCCGCGCCGGTGAAATTCGCCGTGCGCCAGTGCGTGAGCGTTTCCCCCGTAACCGTGACCGATGCGCCCGCGCTGAAAGCACCGCTCGCAGCAGCGACCGCGAACGGACCGCCCACCGTCGTGGCTGAGAAAGTGCCGTCGCCCGCAATGGTGCCGCCGCCCGTTACACTCCAGGTCACCGCAGGCTGCAAGACCAGCGGCGCTCCGAATTGATCATTCACGCTCGCGCTGAAAAGCTGCGTATCGCCTTTGCCGATGGTCGTATTTTCAGGCGCGACGGTGAGTCCGCTTGCGGTTTGCTCCACGATCACATCGACGCTGCTTTGAACGCTGAGACTCTCGGCGTCGCGAACGGTGACGGTAAATGTATATGCGCCCGCGCCGCTGAAAATCGCGCTCGTCGCCTTCGCTGCGTTCGTTCCGTTTTCGGTGAAATCGACCGGCGTGAGGAATGTGCCGCCCGTGTAGGACCAAGTGTAGGTGAGCGTGGGCTCCCCAGCGTCGTCGGTCGCTGCGACGCTGAGCGATGTGCTCGTGCCGACGACTGGCGAAGCGATCGCTGCTGCGTCCGTCGCGATGCTCGGCGGGAGATTTATCGCTGCGCCGCCGCCGTTGAGCGCGACGTCGTCGATGTACCAGCCGTTGCTCGCGGTGGAGCTGTTGGTCGCGAGCCGCCAGCGGATGCGCAGCGCGTGGCCGGCGTATTTGGCGTTGTCGGTCAAATTGACCACTACTTGTGAAAACGCCGTGGTTGCTCCGGTCCAGCACGCGCGGGGTGCGAGCGGATTTCGGGTATTGGGATTTCCTGTCGTGGAAAACGAGGAGTTGTATCCGCCCGTCCCGAACGCAGCGCCAGAGCCGCTCGCCGTGACATCGAACCACGCGCCTCCATCCACGGAAAACTCCAGCACGCCGCCATCGCGACCGCTTTGCAGATCGTAGCGATGCCAAAAGCTGAGCGTCAGATTCGACGCGCTGCCGGGAATCGCGATGGAGGGCGAATTGAGGTCGTCGATATTTGTGGAAGCCGGTCCTGCGGCGAACCAACTCCGCGTAGGCGACCGGCTCTGTGCCGTGCTGAGCGCCCAATTGTTGATGCTCCCGTCGGTATTTCCATGCGTCCAGCCGGGCGCGCCGCCTTCGAGGTCGTCCTGCCAGAGCGGGCCGATGATGGAAAATGCGTTTGCCAGCGTCGCTGTCTGCCCGCCGGGATTTGTGACGACGACATTCCACAGACCCGATGCGCGGCCCGTGATGTCCGCGCGGATTTTCACCAAATCACCGAACGACTCGATGCCCGTCGCCACGATGTCCGACTGTCCGGTTTTTGTGAGCTTCACCGTCGCGCCGAGCTGGATGTTTGCGCCGCTCACGCTCGCGACGACCGTGCCCGTGCTGCCTGTTGCGGGTGCGATGCTCGTGAGCGTCGGCGTGGGAGCCGCGCCACTGCTGCTTCCGGTGATGACGAGCGAGTAATTCTGCAAGCCATTCGTCAGCGTTCCATCAATCGTCACGACTGCCGAATAAACGCCCGCCGCGCCGGGCGATGCGATGAGCACTTGCTCGACGTTATCCGTATTATTTTTGCCAGTCGTCGCGGGCGTGGCGAACGCGGCATTCGTCCAGTTGCCGACATAGGGCATGATAAATGGCGACGAATTTCCGCCGCCGGGCGCGGTGATTTTCAGGTCGAGATTGTTCACCAGCCGCGCGGTGCGGAAATCGTGCGTCGTGGTCGATGCGCCCGCCGGGTCCGTCCACACAAGCGTCGCGCGGATTGGCGAAACTCCGTCCCACGTAAATGAATGCGTGCGTGTGAGCACCGCGCTCGTGAGCCGGTTCTCGACGATGCGCGAATTTCCCGGCGTGGATTGATACGCGGTAATCGCGTCCGCAGCCGCTTTCACATTCATCAAGCCCCAGCCGTATTGGTAATCCGGCCCGGCGACACCACGGTCGTCGGCGGTGTGAATAATGAGCGCCTTCAGCGTGCTCGCGCGCATCGCCTGTCCGGGAAAAAGATTGCCAAAATGCTTCACCAGCAACGCCGCCGCCCCAGTCGCGCTCGGCGTGCTCATGCTCGTTCCGCTGATGCTCCCATACGCATTGTTTGCGCCGGAGAATGACGAATTCAGAGACTCGCCGTTGGCCACCACGTCGGGCTTGATGCGTCCGTCGTCCGTCGGACCGCACGCCGAAAAGCCGCTGAGAAATGCAGCCGCAACGTTGCGATTCGCGCCATTCACAGCGTCGCTCGCCGAGCCGACGGAAATGACATTTTTCGCCACGGAATCGAAGCCCATCGTGTCGTAGCCGCTCTTGTAAATCGCATCGCCCGGAGGATGCAGCGCTGCGTCGTAAGTCGTCGAAGCCGCGCCGTTCGGCGTGAGCGAAATACTTTGCCCCGTGCCGGGATTGTCGCCGCGGTCATTTCCCGCGCTGCGGAAGATGAGATAGTACGGAGCGTTGAACGCCAGCGAATCCGTGTCGCGCGCATTCGTGTCGTATTTCCCGAAGTCCTGCTCGACACCCGCAGTCGTCGTTCCATTGCCCCACCAATCCCAAATCGGCGACGCTTTGCCCGTGTAGTTCCAGCCGGAAATAAAACCGTAGCTGTGATTGGAAAGGTAGATTTTTCCCGACTCGCCTGGATACGTCGCGCCGCGCGAAGTCATCTCGCTTTTGTCGCTCGTCCATTCGTACGAATCCACGCTCGCCGCAGTCGCCATGCCCTTCGCCGAGGCCAGCACGCCCGAAGCCGCGACGGTGCCGCCGACATGCGTGGCGTGATCGATCGTCGCCGCGCCGTCCTTCACCGTGACGCGTCCGCCAAATTCCACATGCGTCGAACGCACAGACCCGCCATCCCAAACGCCCACCGTCACGCCCGAGCCCGTGAGCGAAAACGGCGCAGCCTGCAAAAGACTCGCGCCATTCGAGATCGCGGCGTTCACATTATGCGTCGTGAAATAAAGCGGCACATCGCCGGAAAAATCCGCAAGTTCCCACACCGTCCCATTCGGCTTCACCAGGCGCAACGGCAGCCCGCGCTGCGCCGCCTTCGCCCGCGCCGCATCGCGCTTCGTCCGCTCGACGCCCTGCATTTTCGCCACGACATCCGCGCGTTGCGCAGGGTCGCCGAGGTCCGTGCCCGGCGGCAAAAAGTCCGATAAGCTCTGCGCCCCGGCGGTCGAGAGTCCGGCGAGGCAAAGCAGGATGCTTTTGAGTAGTAGTTTTGTGTTCAACTGAGGAAGGGCGTGATTGCGAAAATTTGAGTGACGGCAAACTGCCGCGCTTTTGCGAAAACGCACGGAATTTTTGTTTACCGGGGCGTAATCACCATCGCAGTCCCCGAAAAAGGGAACGCCGCCGGGTAAATAAATCCCCGGCGGCGCTGAATTCCGCTAAATATTGCTTATTACGGCTTGATGTTGAGTTGGAACTCACCAGTCGCCGCAGCGCCGAAGACGATGCCTCGCGCAACGTTCTGCTTCTGGAGCACGACGCCGGCTAAACCGCCCTTCGCGCCCGAAGCCTCCGCCGCCGCACCGCGTGCGAGTCCGACGCCCTGGTTGAACCCGAGTTTCACGCTGCCATCGCCGGTGATCGTGAACTTGTTCTTGTCGTCCAGCGTGCCCTCCACGACGACCGGTGCCGCAAATTCGCTCAAATCCACGGTGAGCACACCCACGCCGGCCGAGGCCGAGAAATCAAGAATCGGCGCGACCTTCGTGTAACGCGAACCCTCAAGCGTCAGCGCCGCGGCGAAAGCCTCGGGGTAGAATCGCCCATCCTCTTTCGCCGGCTTGAACCAATCCACCGAGCCCGTCGCATCGGCGGTCGCGAGCGAGTCATTGCTAAATTGTAGAGTTCCCGTGAGTGCTCCGGTTTTTCCGATCGGACGCCAGAAGCGCGCCGAACCATCCGCCGCGATCTGTGCGACAAACGGAAGAACCCGTCCGTCTGCCATCGTCGGATCGACTTTCAGTTTTCCTCCCGGCAACACCCGGAGTTTCGCAACGCCCGCTGTCGTCTCGAGTGCGGCAGTTCCGATGATTCCATCCAGCACAGCCGTAAATTTCCCCGCCGCCGGAACATTTGCACCGACCGGATTCCGCGTCAGCACCGGCGCGGAGAAAGAAACCGGATTTCCGTCCACCGTCAGAGTTCCGTCTGCGCGGGTCGGCTGATTGGGATCGCTGACCAACGTGAAGGCGACGCCATGAGGATTTTCGGAACCAACCTTCACCGTGAACTGCTTCGTCAACGGGTCGATCGTCCCGACCACCGCGGATTTTTCCGCACCGATTTTCAGTCCGACAGTCGCCGCTCCCTTGCCCGAGACGACGACGCTGACGCAGCCCGAGTCTGCAAAGGCGGTGCCGTCTGCAAGGCCGAAGTAAATGCCGCTGCCTTCAAATCTCAGCTGTCCACCGCCACCGCCACCTGGAGCTGCGGAGACCATCTGGGTTAAGCCCGCAATAGCGAGCGACGCGAGTGAGATTCGGAGTTGTGTTTTCATAGAGTTTTTTGAGTGACGCAGTTGCCTGCAACGCATGAAAGGTAGCACGAATCGAACTATAAGTACCATAATCTTACTCTAAGTGGTAACGAATCGTGCAGGGATGCCTCGAATGCCCGTGCCCCGATCCCATCAGTCAGCACTACTTAGGGCGATTGCCAAAAGTCGTTTCCGGTTGAGCGGTTCCCTCATAGGAGCGGCGACATTCCTGTCGCCGACAGCGCGACAAACAAAAATGACGCGCAGATTCCGAACAGTAACCCCAAGACTGCTCTCGATTCCAAGACGCCTACGGACCACTACGCTGTCGGCGACAAGAATGTCGCCGCTCCTATTCGCAAGCGGCTTCACCAATCTTTGCTGTCGAACGGGAAACTTCTTTTGGCACATGCTCTAAACTACCGCTCGCCAGCACGGCGCTGAGTGTGCGGAGTTCGTCGTCGATTGTGGTCTCGGCGGGTTCGCGGAGGGTGTCGGCGATTTGGGCGCGGAGGACGGTGCGGAAGCGATCGCGGAATCGCATGAGCGTCTGGCGCAGGGCGACGTGGCTCATGCCGAGGCGCGAAGCGATTTGCGCCTGGTGCCGAGGAAGGGCAGCAGCGCGGCGAAGATCTCGGTGCGTCCGGATTCGGCGAAGTCGGCCGCGAGTTTTCGCACGGCGCTGTCGATCAACGCTGCGGCCCAATCGGCGTCGAAATCGCGGGCTGGGGTGGCTTCAAATCGCTGCTCGGCCTCGGCGAGGTCGAAAGGGATGAACTCCACGCCGCCACCGCGTTTGAGCCGGGATGCGGAGCGTTGGAAATCGATCATCCGTTTGGAAAAAGCGTTGATCAGAAAGGTGCGGAGGCGTCAGAGGGATGCGTCGGCACTGGCGAAGAATTCGGATTCCAGAATCGAGGCAAAGAGTGTCTGCGTGGCATCTTCCGCGTCCTCGGGACCGAGGCCTTTTCGCCGGGCAAAAGTGTAAAGCGGAAACCAATAGACGCGGCACAACTCGGCGAGTGCTTTCTGTGCGGTGGCCTTCTCGCCGCCGGCACCTGCCGCCGCAATGAACGACCACCGAGTTGCCGGAAAAGATGACGTCACTGGCCGTCTCTTCGTACAGCGTGCGCTGCGAGCGCAAGTGACTTTATTTCGCTGTTTTTGCTCCCCTGGATTTTTTCCCTGTCACACCGCGCGCTGGATGACGAATACTTCGGTGACGTTATGCCGGATATCGCTTCCAAACTTAGCTCGATGGACCTCGCTCGTCTGCTCGCCGACGGACTTCGCGAGGCGACTAGCCATGCGCCTTCTGCTTGGGAGCCGCCGTCGCCGGAGGATTTGGCGGGCGTGTTGCCGTGAACGGCGGGGACGGACTCATTGTCCTCCATTGTCCTCCGACTGGCTCGCCTCCACATTCGTCGAGCAAGGCCGGTCGCTCAAAAAGCTCCACCGCACCATCCTCCTTTCCGCCACCTGGCAAATGGCCAGCCGCTACAACGCCGCATCCTTCGCCGCCGACGGCGACAACCGCCTCCTCTGGCGCATGAACCCCCGCAACGCCGAAGTCGAGTCCTGGCGCGAC
>JAYUSJ010000218.1:0-16344 GCA_043755735.1 Verrucomicrobiaceae bacterium
AGTCACCGCCCGCGACATCTGCTTTGCCAAAAAACTCGGCTACCGCATCAAGCTCCTCGGCATCATCAAAGCCGACGCCGGCGCGGAAATCGAAGTCCGCGTCCATCCCACACTCGTGCCCGAGAAGCACGTGCTCGCCAGCGTCAACGGCGTCTTCAACGCCCTCTGCGTCCACGGCGACGTCGTCGGCGAAACGCTTTTCTACGGACGCGGCGCGGGCCAGGACGCCACCGCCAGCGCAGTCATCGCCGACCTCGCCGAAGCCGCCACCGCGCTCGACGTGCGCCGCCGCGACTGCGGATTCATGCCCCACGGTCTCTACGGCGACTGCAAGCCGCTCGACGCAATCACCTGCCAGTATTACCTCCGCGTCCCCGTGGACGACAAACCGGGCGTCCTCTCCAAAGTCGCCGGAGTCCTCGGCGCCGCGAACATCGGCATCAGCTCCATGATCCAGCCCGAGAGCGACGGCGCGCAAGCCGAGCTCATCCTCATGCTCCACGACGCCACCCACGCCCAAGTCCGCGAAGCCATCGCAAAGATCCAGGCGCTCCCATGTGTCATCGGCGAGCCGAGATTGTTGCGGGTGGAGAATTTCGGGTAGAAAAATCTTTTTGCGCAGCGGTTTCGTGCCTTTTCGGCCGCGCCCCGATTTGCGCTAATCTCTATTTCTGCTTCTCGACGAAACGCTTCCGGAGATTTTTGTAGAGCGCTTGGTCGTCCGTGCTCATTCTCCCGTTTTGCCTGTCGAAATCGCCGAGTCGCAGGTAGCAATCCAGCCAGTGCGCTCTCGCGGCGTCGGCACGGCCGAGTGCGTCTTCCGCCTCCGCGATTCTGCGGTAGGCGTGGGCGACGAAGAGAATGTCGATGCGGGAATCCGGCTGCGCTTCCAATGCCTTTTTTCGGAGCTCCAGCGCACGGACGTAGAAAGGGAGCGCATCCGCCCGGTCGCCGAAGGCATCCCGCTTCGCGAGAAAATCGCCGAGCTTTGTGAGCGCATCGGCAAGTGCCCTCTTGGTGCTTGATTGGGCAGGATATTTCTTCAGCCAAGTCTCACATTCGTTTGCGGCGCGCTGATAGTATTCCGGCGGAAAATTCTGGTCGCCAGTGAGCCCGCGCCGCGCGAAATAATCGCCGAGACTGTGAAGCACCCGGACCAAATTCAACAAGGCCTCGTCGGAGCCGGGCTTCAATGCGACGCGACGTTCTGCAAATGACACGCTGCGTTGCAACGCGTCTTGCGCCTCGTTGAAGTCCGCTGCCGCCCGTCGCTGGATGAGCGCATTTCCCAACTGCTCCAGACTCAAACACGCGGCTGAGAGCGGGCCGTCCTCGTCGCCCCACGGTGCCAATGCATACCCGGCAAACTCCACAGCCTTCCGTGCGAAATCGATTGCCTGATCGAGCTCTTCGCCAGTGCCTCGATTCGACAATCGGATGGATGCCGTGGTCAGGCACGCCGAATGGAAGACGATCGAAGACGCCTTCTTCGGCTCCAATTTCAACGCTTCGCCGGAAGCCTCGACACTCCGCTGGAGCGCCTGAATCGCCGCCGATTTCGATTCGGGTTTGCTTCGAGAATCCAGATAAGTCCCGAGGCCGAGGCAGGCTTCGGCGAGCACCTGGAAAGCCAGCGGCGATTCCGGATTATTCCGCAGAGTTGATTCCGCCATCGCGACGTCGGCTTCATACCGCTCGCGCACCCGGTCCGCAGGAAGTTCTATCCGGGCAAAAACGGAGCTCCTTTCCGACTGCTCGCGGGCAATCCACCAATACGTGCCCGCAGCCAGCAACAGCGGCGCGAGTACGTATATTGCCGCCGGAATCACGGCTCGTATGGATGCAGGCAGGATGGTGCGCTTCATCAAAAGCGCAAGCATCTCACCGACGGATTCGCAGGCACAGGAAAAACGGAACGGATGCTCCGCCAGGGTGTGATAAAAGTGGAAAAAGACTGAGCGGGAGGGTAGCAAAAGAACTGCCGCAGGGTAGCGCCTGCGCCCTCGCAGGCTGGTTTCGGCGCCCTCGCCGAAACATCGCCAGGCGAAGACGGAGAGAGACAACCAAGTGCTGGCACTGGCACGAACCGCCAAATCGCTCCGCTGCGTCGGGGGCGACGCAGTCGTCCCGACGTGTCGGGACGAGGGCGCAGACGCTACCCCGCGTAAGTCTTTTCGCATGAGCACGAATTGACTCGCTCGATTCCACTTATAATCACACCCCTCGGCGAAAGGCCCGTTCACCATCAACACCGGAGACGGAAACGACTTCGTCATCCTCAACATCGGCCGCATGGCCGGAGCACTGACTGCCACGACACTCGGCGGTATCGACACCGTACGCCTCGCGAGCCTGTTCGCGAACATTTACAGCGGAGCAGTCGGCATATTCCTCGGGGATGGGGCCGACACCGTGAATATCGGTGCCGCCGTGGATAAATTCGGCGACTTCAAAAAGACCGTCAAAATCGACGGCGGCGCAGGCAGCGACAACACCAACGTTCTCGCACCCGTGAACATCTACCGGGCCGGACAACCGGTCTTCGTGGACGTGGAGACGCAGAACTAACCGGGTCCGACCAGTCGTGCGGTCACACCAAACGATCCCTTCGTTGCCATTGTCTTCCGGCTGACATCGCGCTGACTGACGCGGAGCATCAGGGCATCGTTTCGACTAAGATATCCGCATCCCACGCCTTCTCCTCCCTACTACTACTATGATCAGAATCCCTGGACAGCCTGGACGCGACCTTTGTGACCCACACCTCGGCCTGACGCGCCGCGATTTACTTCGCGTCGGCGGCAGCGCCATTCTTGGGCTCACACTCGGCTCGGCACTCTCGCTCAAGGCGCGCGCCGTGAGCACGCCCGGCGGCGGCGGATTTGGGAAGGCAAAGCACATCGTGATGGTCTATCTCCAAGGCGGCCCGTCGCATCTCGACCTTTGGGACCCGAAGGAAAATCTGCCCGACAAAATGCGCAGTCCTTTCAAGGACATCGCGACCAAAATCCCCGGCACCCGCTTTACCGAACTGCTTCCCGGCCTGGCGAAGCTGAACGACCGTTTCACCACGATTCGTTCGATGAGCTACACGCCGAACGGGCTCTTCAATCACACCGCCGCGATCTACCAGATCATGACCGGATACACGACCGACAAAGTCTCACCCTCCGGCCAGCTTGAGCCGCCAAACGCGAAGGACTTTCCGAATTTCGGCAGCAACATTATCCGTCTCAAACCGCAGACCGATCCAGTGCTCCCGTTCGTAATGCTCCCCCGCCCGCTTCAGGAATCAAACGTCGTCGGAAAAGGCGGCGGCGCAGGGTTTCTCGGCAAATCCTTCGAGCCATACACGCTCTTCCCCGATGGTGATGATCTCGATATGACGAAGATGAGCCGCATCAAAGTGGATGACCTCAAACTTCGTCCCGACGTTTACGCGCACCGGCTCCAGCGCCGCGCCCGTTTGCGCGATGCGATGGAGCACGCGATGCCCGAGATCGACAAAGCCGTCGAGAGCTACCAACTCGATGATTACTACGGCAAAGCACTCGACTTGATCACGAGCGGTAAAGCACGGGAAGCCTTCGAGATGGATCGCGAAACCGATGTCATGCGCGAGCGTTATGGGATGAACACTTTTGGACAATCACTTCTCCTCGCCCGCCGCCTCGTCGAGGCTGGCACTCGCGTCGTGGAAGTCATCTGGCCCAAAGTTGCGAACAGCGACAACCACTCGTGGGACACGCACGCTGGACTCACGACGCGCCTTCGTGATCAGGCCGCGCCGATGTTCGACAAAGGATTCTCGGCATTCATCGAAGACATGGATTCCCGCGGCTTGCTGGAAGAAACGATCGTCGTGGCGCTCGGAGAATTCGGACGCAGCCCGGAAAAAGGCGTCTCCACCAGCGGCAATCAAAACAGCGCGGATGGCCGCGACCACTGGCCCTACTGCTACACCGCAGCCATCGCAGGAGCGGGCATAAAGCGCGGCTACGTCCACGGTGAGAGCGATGCCACCGGCGCCTCGCCGAAGAGCGATCCCGTCCACCCCACGGAGTTGCTCGCGAGCATCTACCACGCATTTGGAATCGACCCGGAGACGATCGTTTACAATCACCTCAACCAGCCGCGTGAATTGGTGAAAGCCAAGCACATCCCCGCGCTGTTTGCGTGATCGAAACAATCTGTCCGCTTGCTTAGATTCGCCCCCCGCCGTACCGAAAGGGAATGCCAGAAAAGCGCCCTCGTAAATCATCGAAGAAAACGCAGCCTAAAAAGCCGCGGGCTCCGCGTCCGCGCAAGCTCGACCCCGACGATCCGCACTTCATTCCCGGTATTTTTAATTACTGCGACCGCTGGTGCGAACGGTGCGAATTCTCCCATCGCTGCTACAATTTCGCGGTAAACGAGCGCTACTTCGGCGACGACCCGGAAGCCCGCGACATGAGCAACCAGAAGTTCTGGAACACCATGGAGCGTATCTACGCGGACGCGAAACTGACGCTCGATAAATCGCTCAAAAAGCTCGCTGGAACCCAGGGCATTCCATCCATCGAAGCCGCCGATGCGCACGAAAAACACGTCGAGCGTCGGGCGCGCGCAATCGGTCAAAAAGAGACGAAGCTCGCCATGACTTACGCGCACATGGTTGACGAGTGGTTCAACAACGAACTCCGCCTGCCACTTCAACACGTCCACGAGTTGGAACAGCAGGTCGCCACTGGCGAAGTGAGCGTCGCAAACGCAAAGGGCGATCTCGTGCGCCTGAACGATTGCGTGGAGATCATCCGCTGGTATCAGCACTTCATTTTCGTGAAGCTCGGACGCGCTTTTAGCTCGCTCGTGGAGGAGCAGGAAAACGCTGCATTCGCCGCGGAACGGGATGCGGACGGAACCGCGAAAGTCACCCTCATTTCCATCGACCGCTCACTCTCCGCCTGGAGCATTTTGCAGGAAATGTTTCCGGATAAGACGGACTCCATCCTGGAAATGCTTGTCTATCTGGACCGCCTGCGAAAAGGCGTGGAGGCAAAGTTCCCAAAGGCCCGCAAGTTCAAGCGCGCGGGCTTCGACGAGCGGCGTTAGTGCGTTGTCGGCCCTGAATTGAGGGCAGTTCTCAAATGACGAATGATGGGCCGGATTATCACATCGGCGCGACCACCACGCCGCGCATCACTCTCCCGCCTCATGCGTGTTCACCTATAGAGACGCGTTGGCGAAATCGGGTTCAGAGGAACTCGGAGTTAGGCGTTGAATTGGAAATATTCAGGCTCATTTCGGCGCAGTTTTTCTTTTTTATCGCCTGACCCCGTTTCCCGTTTCCACTTATGCGCATCACCTTTCTTTTGTGCTCGGATACGGAATAGTGATCCGCCTAAAATTAAAGCGGTCACCGGGCTTTAGCTCTGTCCACCCATTTTTCGCAGCCTCGCTAAATAAAACTTCCACAATTCCAATATCAATCGATTTAAGCACGGTATCTATTTGGTTCTCCGGTATCTCCATCGAAATATCAGGGTTCCCGAACCTTGGAAGCCCCCCAGAAATAGAGTGCCCGCATATCGCTAATCGTAATGATCTTTTTCCACTTGCCTTGGACACCCCAGCTAAAAGTTGGATGTGCATATTGCTTTTGCTCACTGGCAAAACCTCCCATATTTCAACTATATCGGAGTCAACACCGGATGTCTTAATCCCTGTTCCTGCTCCATATAAACGATTAACATCACGTAGAAACGGAATATCACTAATGACTTTTGGAGATTGCCCACAAGAGAACAAGAGAAATGCCGCGCTGAGAGAAATTGCGTATGATTTCATAAAATCAAATCACTTAACTACCTCTCCATCGTCGTACCATTCACCAGTCCTATATTCAGGATTTGATAGGCATGGATCGCACGTTTTCTTTTCTAAAACCCACTCGTTATGCACTGTGTCACCAACTTGGGGATACCCGCCCGTTGGCCCCTTGGGCGTGCAATGAAGAATGCCGAAACATCCCTTCTTACCCGGCACCGTTCTGGAGAAAAGCGATATTGTCCAACAAATGGCCTTTTGCTTCACATTACAATTCTCAGGCCATTTTACGAATCGATCAGGCTCACCCGGCTCACAGCTTTGGCCCTGAGTAGCAGGTTTCTCGGGCTTATCATCATCATCATCATCAAACAACTTCCCCCCAGCATCATGTACACCGTTTGCCGTATCGATATCCCTAGCTGCATCTCCTACACCGTATTTGCCGCCTCCTTTACTTTTTCCTTTATTACCCCAAACATCTAACCAATAATTAGCGTCGTTAAAAACAAACGAGTAAAGTCCCAATCCACCTTTTTCCTCAATCGGGTCCCTCGACAGCCACCTTCCACTCTGCGGCACGTAGTAGCGATACCCGTAGTAGCTGAACCCCGTTTCCTCATCCGTGTATTTACTGCTCCAGCGGTGGGGGTGGGCTTTGGCTAGGGGGCCGGTTTCGCGGAGGGGTTCACCGAAGGGGCCGTATTCGTATTCGGCGACGAGTTTCCCGTCAGCAGTATCGAGATAACCGATGATGTTACTGCCATCGTCGTAGGCGGGGATGGTGGATTTTACTGCATTGTGCCCGGCGAGGGTGTGGTGGCGGGTCATCACTAGGCCGCCGACTCCGCCTGCTCCGCTCCGCGTGCCGCTCAGGTCGATGCCCCAATGGTGCGTGCGCGTGAGCTTTACCGGAGACGTTTTGATCTCCCATTCGGCAATCAGATTCCACCCTTCGTAGGCGTAGCGCATGTGGGTTTGTATCACCCACGGCGCGGTCGCGCTAGCCCGAGTTTCCACTTTCTTCGTCGCCCGCCGCCATTGCGCGTCGTAGGTGTAGGTGATGCGTTCATTTGGCATCGTCGGGTTGAAGTCGATGACGTGCTGGCGCAACTGGCTTTTGATGAGCCGGTTTTCCGCATCCCAAGTATGGTCCCAGCGTGGGTCGATGGTTTGGTTGCCATCCAGATCGTAGCCGAGCGAAATCGGTGCGGTGCCAGTCGAGGCGAGGATTCGCTCCATGAATTTGAACCCCGTTTTTTCAGTCGGCGGCTGGCCGGAGAGCATTTCAGTCACGGAAACGGGCGACCATTTTCCTGCGCCTGAAATAAAGGTGCTGTAGCTCATCCACGCGCCGTCGCGCTCCCGCCAAGTGGGCTTCTGTGCGCCGTTCACACTGACGCTTACGGTCGTCAGCGGGTTCGCGACTCCGCTGAATTTGGCTTGGTAGCTCAAATTGCGACTTACCGTCTGGTTCAGCGCATTGGACATGATGCTGGTCGATTGCCCAAACGCCGTCAGCGCCGTCTTGCGGTTGCCGATAGCGTCGAACGTGTAGGCGTGCTGCGAGTTGCCCACGGCGGCGTTGCTCCATTGGTCGGGGTTGCCGTCTTGCGCAAGGTTATCATACCATTTCTGCCCTCCAGTGACTTCGTTGCGGGCGTTGTAATTGTAAGTCCAGTAATCGCCGGTTTCGTAAGTCACGCGGTCGCGCTGGCCCTTTTCATTGTAGGCGTAGGTGCGACTGAGGCTCGTATTCAGCGTGCTGCCATTTTTGCCGATGGTCTCTGCGCGGACCAGTCGCCCGAGCCCATCGGAATACGCGTGTGCGTTGACGTAAACGGGGAGATAGCTTCCCAATGCGCTACTATCAGCATACGTCGCGAACGAGCGTGTTTGCGGCCAATGACTATTCGGGTTGTAGCTGTAGCCGACCCAGCCTTCCGGCGTCATCACCCCGCTCTGATGGCCGTCGTTGCCGTAGCCCCAGCCCTGCCAAGTCGCCCAGCCGTTTTCATCCGTGAGCGCGTAGCCGACTTGCCGCCCGGCGTCGTCATGGACGAAATGCAGACCGTCCACCCGCCCGGCGGTGTATAGCTCGCCGAGCCGCCTGCCTGCGGCATCGTAGGTGAAAGTGCGCGTGCCGGTGCCATCGGTGAGGGTGACGACGCGGCCTTGTGCATCGTAGGTCATCGTGACATTCGGCGTCCCGTCGCTGTAAGTCGTGGTGCGCATTTGCCCTGCGGTGTTGTAGCCGTAAGTGGTGACGACGCCACGAGCCCAAGTGCGCGTGCTCATGCGGCCTCGATTGTCGTAGCCGTAAAGCGCACCTACGTTTGCGGCATCGCGCTTTTGTTTGAGCAAGTTCTTGCCGGGGTAGTATTCCCAAGTGGTCGAATCCCCAGCGGGCCATGCTTCGGGATTTGCATTTGCGGCAAATGCACCGAGCGCACTCTCATCGCGATACGTCTCCATCTTTTTGAGGCGTCCCGCGCCGTCGTAGGTGTAGCGGACGGGATACGTCGCGCCCCAAGTCGCCCGCTGCTGGCCGCGTGCGGTATGGGAAAAGTAGGTCGTCATCGTATCCGTCGTCCGGGAAAAGACGCGCCCGGCAGCGGCGTTATCCGCGTCGTAATAGGTGAACGAAGTCGCGGTGCTCACGGCGTCGGGCGTCCAATTGATATCCACGCCCGTACTCGTGCTGCTCTGCAATGCGCCGCCAAACGCGTTGAAGGCGAAGTAGCTGTTCGTCGTGCTCGTTCCATTCGCGGAATGCGTCGTCGTGAGCGCCCGCCCAATGGCATCCGTCTGGATGGAAACTAAATCCAACGAACTGCCCGCGACCTGCGACAATCGCGCCACTTCCACGCCTGCCTTGGTGTAGCGGTAGCTCGTAGCCACGCCAGTCGGAGTAGTCGCTTCTACGAATTCAAAAGCAGTCCCGCCCGTGACTTCCTGCCGAGTCACCACGAAAGAAGTCGCCACGCCGTTGCTGACCGAGATTGACTCCGAAAGAACGTTTGGCTCCAGCAGCCCGATGCGCCGCTTGTGCGTGTTGACTTCCGTGCCTTTCACCGTCGTGCTCACTTCCCAAGTTTTGCCGCCCGATTCCTCAATGCTCGTCGATTGCGTCGCGACCACCGAAGGGTCCGGCGCGGCGAGCGTCGTGTGAGTGACCGCGCCGGTGGCGTCGTTGTAGGCGGATTGCGCGACGAGCGTTCCGGCATCCGTCACGGAATTCACGCGGCCCTTTGCATCGAAGCCATACGTGCGGAAATTCGCGCCGCCGCTCGGCAGCGATTCAGTGCGCCCGGTGCCGTGCGTTTCCCACGAACGCTCAGCCACGATGTTATCCGTCGCGTCGCCACGGGTGACGACTTCTTTCCACCAACCCGCTGCGGTGACGGAATGCGCGTGCGTCTCCGGCACGACAGCGTCGCCGCTCACGGAGAGCAAGCGGCCTTCGCGGTCGGTCGTGCGAGTGGAGATGAGGCGCTCGGTGCCAACTGCGGAGCCGAACTTGCGCTGATAAATGGAGACGCTTTGCGTGAGGTCGGCATTCACCGTGCGCACGTACCGGCTGTGCAGCCAGTCGTTGAGCACTTCTTCCTCGATGGCCCCTTCGGCGTCCACTCTCCAAGTGCGCTTAGAAAGAATGGGTCCGGCCACGGTTTCGCGAGTCGTTTCCCAATTCCAGCCATAGCAATCTTTACCAGTCTCCCGCACTTGGGCCGGAACCCCCGGCCTGCCATTCGCGGCGGGCACTGCGGCGCGGGTGATGCGGTTTGGCGTGTGCTCGGCGTCGGTCAAATCCGTATCCTCGTAGCTCGTCACCACACCGTCCTCGCCCATTTCCCAATCCAGAAAATGCCCATTCGATTGTGCGCTGTAAGTCGGCTGCCAGCCGGTCGTCGTCGCTCGTTCGCTCAATGTGCGGAAGCCATTTGTATAGCCGTGCGCCACGCGGCTCACGAGATACGAAGTGCCGCCTTGCATGCGGTAGCTTTCCTCAAACACCGTCTCGCCGTCGTTCGCGATGGTGACATATTTGGACGTGCGCCCGTTTGCATAAACTGTCGCCTCCGTCTTCACATCCGTGCCGTCATTGGTGAAATCGAACTCCCCACGAATCCCGGCGATTCCGAAGGTGTAATTAAACTCCGTCACCGTGCCATCTTCCCCCAGCCGATAGACCGGCAAGCCCGCGAGCCGCGTATCCGCAGCGAGTGGTGAGATGGTTTTCTGCACCGAGACTTTCGCAGCGGAAGCCGCCGAGCCGAAGTGCATATCCGTGAGCACATTCACTTGTTGCGCGGGCAATCCACCCGGCGGGAACGCGTGAACGGCAGTCGTCTGCGTCGCGTAATGGCGCTCGACTTGCACGCCTGCGAGCTTGCGCGTCCAATCGCGACTCCAGCCGCTCGCGGTGTCTTCGTGATGGATGATCGTCGCATCGCAGTTTGCCACCGTCGCTGCGGCAGCATCCACATTGGGCACAACGCCAAATGGAAGCGGACGCAGGATGGTGATGTCGCGAACGGGCGCGTAGGCATCGGGCGTGACGGTTTCGATGTTGTAGTAGCCAGTGGAGGCGGTGGTCGTCACCGTATCGTCGGTGCCCGGAATCGGATCTGGCGTGGGATTTTCGGGAGTGTTTGGTGGGATTTCTGGATCCCCTGTGATGATGTCGATTACGTCCTGATTGGGGCTCGGAGTGAAAATCGGCCCCACATTGTCTGGGCCTTGATTGACGATGGTGCTCGTCGATGAGCCGTTTCGCGTTCCATAGCGGTAAATCGCGACGTTGCCGGGCGGTAAAGAATTGATGTCCCCCGAGTCCCAAATGGCCGAGTAGTTACTGCTGGGGCACGACTCCGGAAGTTCCTCATACAGCGTGCCGGGGCCGTTGTTTGAGTATTTATAATCATTCGTATGCCCGTTCGAGATTTTCGAGAGCACTGTGTAGCCGCCGACGGAGTGAAAGCGCCAAATTACCTCCGGCGTCGCACCGTTTTGCGGGTCCGTGTTCCCTGGCGGATACGTACCCGTAGGAGTCGTGGGTGTAGTCGGCGTGCCTCCGCTTCCGCTGCCTAAAATGGTCCCGGAGAAGCCACCGCCCGCCGCTGTGACCTTATAAAAGCGGACCTCAAACCCGTCGGCAGGGTTAGGAAGGTCGGCAACAATGGCATGGACATCCATCGTGCGTATTTCACGGATCAAACCCGCTTCTGTATAAACCACCCCAGTCGTCTGACCAGCATCGGAATGAAAGTTACCGGCGAACCCGCCAATCGTAGCACCCGCGCCGCGCAACATCGAAGTCTTGAGCATACTCCGCGAAGGAGCCTGACTCGCATTCGCCGCAGGCATCTGGAAAACCAACTTAGGCGCACCGCGTCCGCTGAACCCTGTGCCAGTATTCATCTCCAAGCGCACACACGGAGCAGCGTTCTGAAACGCCTTGCTCACCTCCGCACCAAATTTCGGATTGATAATGCCGAACGCTTCATCCGGCGGCGGGCTCACCGTCGTCGGCCTGCCGTCGCCGGGCTTTGAGGATTTCGAGGACCGCGCACTGGTCGTCGTCATATTCGATTCCTCAATCGGCGCTGAAAAATCACCGCCTGAACACGACTCACCCGATGACTCTGAATCCGACTGAGTCGGCCCGCTGTCGCTGCTCGGAGACACCGAGCGTTGCGTGACCAACGTGCTGCGATTCGAGACCCCGCCCGTCGCCGTATGCACCATGCGAACGCGCACATCCGCATCACTCGGGGCAGGCAGCACGATAGAACTCAGCGCCGTATTCGCAGGAATCGCGACCGATTCCGTAGTGCCCGTAGTGAGATTATCGAGATGGAGCGTGTGAGCCTCGCCCGGCGCGATTTTCACCACCAAGCGCTTCGGTGATTGCCGCTTGGAAAGCAGCGATTTGAAGTCGTTGAGCGTGATATTCGAACCGCTGGTCGCACCACCACCGCCGCAGCATTGCGCATCGAGCTGCGGCGCTTGCGCGAAGAGCACGACGGCAGCAATGGAGCCAGCGAGGATGTGGGAGTAGAGGGGCCGTCCCGGCCCCTTTGATTTTACTAGACGCTGAGCGTCTCTGGGGGCCGAGACGGCCCCCCTCCTTGAGATTGCGTTCATGGATTGTGGAAGGTTTGAGGTGTTCATTGGAAATTATTCGAGAGGTGTGAAGATTTGCAGGGAAGACGCCGCAGCGACAGTGAGCGATTGGACGCGGGGATTAGTGCCTGCGGCGAGTTCGGCACCGTCATTCACGCCATCGCCATCCGTGTCCCAAAGAGTGGCATTGGTCCCGACGAGGAACTCATACCAGTCGTAGAGCCCGTCGCCGTCCGTATCAATGAGGTCGGAGGCTGTGGACCAACTGCCAAGCTCCGTCGGGTAATTAACATCGATCGGCGCAACCTCGCTCGTCGTCATATCCACCACAGCGAATACCCCGTATCAGGACGTCGAACCAGAGGAACGATTGTCCCCGTAAACCGCAGTGCCGATAAACGAATTAAACGGGGAGAATGAAACCGTCTGATCAAAGGTCTCCGCGCTTCCATAAAAACTCCACAATCCCTGCATCGTCACGGGGCGGATTTTCTCGAAGCGACCAGGACTCCAGAGCCACAAATCGTGCGTCCAACGAGATGCCGGGAGTTGCAACGACAGATTGCTCGTCGGCAACTGCCAAGAGAGATCGAGAGGTTCACCGGCCATATTCGGATCGACCCCGTATTCCAATCCAGTGCCCTTATCGCGCACCCTCCAATTTCCACCGGTATTCGTAAAATTCATCGACCCGATTCGGTAATCCACCGTGCATTCCAGTCCATAACTCAAGAAACTCCACGACCCTTGACTCAAGCTATCCCACCAAGGGATTTCCTCTCCCAAATCATTGATGAGCACGAAGTCCGACGTATTTCGGTTCGCCGGAATCAATACCGAAATAGAAGTCCCTGATACATCAGGCACCCAATTATCCAGCCCATCCGTCACGGTCGTACGTTGCCCCAAATCCGCACTCGTCGTCGTATCCACCAGCGTCCAAGCCTGCGTAGTATCCACCGTCGCTCGAAAGTGGAACACTTGATAGTTCTGGCTCACTCCATTCACCGTCGTCGAAATCGTTTCCGGCAGCGGAGACACCGGGTCTGGCTCCAGCCATTGCTCCACCCCGCTTGCATGTACCACTTTGAGCGGATGACTCGCAAACTCGTGACCGATGAGGAATGGCGTCATCACCCAATTGGGCACAATATCTGGAAATTCGGCTGACCAGTCTTGATTCTCTTGGCCCGAGAAGGCAACCGCCGCCGAAGATAACCTCTGATCCGCATCGCGAGTCACCCAAAATACCTCAAGAAGCCCTACCTGTCCCGTAACATATTGCCCGTCTTGCTGGTCCGACACCGTCACGCTCTGCGCCGAGCCCCCTAGCGTGTGCAGCGTGAACTGCATGCCCGCATTATTCGCACCGACCCATATGCTCACGGGCATTGTCGGAAGCACATAGTTCCCCAAAGGCTGCCAAGTGTGGCTGGGGTCGAGGTAGGTAGCCTGAGAGATGTTTACCAAGGTTCCCGTGCCCGACATGTACGAGCGTGGAATCCCAGTATCGCTCCAGAGATTCACGATTCCCCAATCTGGCAAAGTCAGAGTGCCAGTCATCCCGGTCATCGGGAATGCTGCGGTAAAATCACCAGTGTTTGTGGGTGCGTTAAACAAAAGCCCGAAAACATCAGCTTGCTCTGACGCGTACACCCAAAAGGTGAACAGGTTGTTTCCGTTGGCCGTAAAATCCTCCGAGGTAAGCGAGAAAAAAGAATTAGTGTAATTTCCGGCATCGAATCCCAATCCTCCAAGGGTTTGATTCTCGATTACGTACTGCCAGCTCCCTTGCTCCACGAGCACCGAAAGGCTCAACCGTTCCGTCGCACTGTTCCAATAGCTTGGGCCAAACGTAGTCATCGACGTAGGACTCGTGTCCCCTGGGTAATAGAGATAGAGATTAAAAGTGTGCCCCGCCATATCGGCAGGTACTTCGAGATCGAGTTGCACGTTTGTCGCATGGAGAGTGAGCGCACTCAGAGCGAATGCGATGGAGTGGATGAGTTTCATGGTAGTTGAGAGTTCTTTGTTGAGTGCTGAGAGAACGCGGCAGATCGTTCTGTGTGTTCATTGATGCGGTGGTGCTCCGTTGCGCTGCAACTGAGGGGCGAATCGCGTAGCGACTCGCGGCCAGTTGGCGGCGCAACTGGACTACTTATGGAGCGCGGCGGGTTACGGTTTCGCTCCAGGGGCCTTTACCGGCGGCGTTGCAGGTGCGGACTCGGACGTAGTAGATGGTGCCGGAGGCTAGGTTTTTTATCGTTGCTTTGGCTTTGGTCCCGGCTTCGGCGTGGGTGAAGGGGCCGGTGACGGCGGTGGCGCATTCGAGTTCGTAGAAGTCGGCGGTTTTGTCGGTCGGCCATTTGCAGGCGAGTTCGCCTTCGTTGGCACCGGGTTTGACGCTGAGGGTGGCGGGGGCGGCGGGTAGTTGGGCGGGTTCGCGGTCTTTTTCTACGTCCATGTCGGCGCTTTTGATTTTTGCGGCGTTGCCAAGGCTGGTTTTTTGCACATAGGCACCGAGTGCGGTGATCTCGGTGATGAGCACGCGGCGTGTGGTGTTCATGGCGGCCGTGGCGGACTGAGATACTGCGTCGGCGGCGTCGGCATCGGTTTTTTCGTCGAGTAACTGGTCGGCGAGGCTTTCGACGGCGCTGAGTGCGGGGTCGGGGGTGGGGAAGTTGACGTTGTCGGTCATCGCTTGTTTGATGCTTTGGGCCTTGGCTGCAAGTTGTTCGTTGCTGAGGACGTGAAGGTCGAGTTTGACTTTGGAGTTATCGGGCATTGGATGAGTTGAGAATCTGTTTTCTCTGTTGGATTGTTTCTTTTTGCGGTGAAACTGTTTCTTTTTGCGGCAAAACGAACTAGTTTTGCGGCGAAATTTCTTAGTTTTGCGGGTTTGTTGTTTTTGTGTGTGGCGAAATTAGTGGGGTTTTTGCGGGATTGTTTAGTTTTGCGGTGAAACTAGTTCTGGCGGCGGCTGGGTTGTTTATTTTTCTGACGAGGTTGTTTCTGTTTGTGACGGATAGAAAGATTCCTGCGGGCTTCGGAGGGATTTGGTGGTGCGCGGTGTTTTGTTGGCTCTGCGGCTTGGGTGTTTTGGTTCTGTGGCGATTGAATCCGGCGCTCAGATGGGGTGCTCTCAGCTGGTGGAGAATGGCAAATCGGGAGGGGGTTCGTCTATGGGGGGAGTCCGCAAATCTTTATGGGGGGAACCTGCTATTGGTCTGTGGAGGTTTTCCGCCATGCGAGATGGACTGACCTCGAAAGACGCAAAATACGCGAAATCGAACACTCGGGAAATGTTACACGCTGACCGAATCGGGGATTGAATAGAATAGCGTGAAGTCGTCCCTTTTCGCAGCTTTAAAAGACTCATCGTGGACAAATATCCTTTTCAAACGAGATGCGGTACTGCTTTATTTCCAGTGTAGGTCCGCGTGGCTCACAGAAGAGAGCGGTTCGGACCCTGCAACAAAATCCTTTTTCCTCTATTCCATGCCCTCACGCTCCCATCCGAAGAAGCCGTTCAATGTGCTGATTGTGGACGATCATGACTCTGTGGCATTCAGCTATGCGTTCATTTTCAAGCACCGGGGGCATACGGCGGATATTGCGCTCGACGCGGAGGCTGCTTTGCTCCGGTGCAAACAGGCGATGCCGGATGTGGTGTTGTCGGATTTGACTTTGCCGGGGAAGAGCGGAATTGAGTTATTGGAGGCGCTTCGGGAAATGTTGCCGAAGCCTTTAGTAGTGTTCACGACTGGGTCAACTTGCCCTATTGTGGTTCATCGCGCGATGTCGGCTAAGCCGGATGGGTTTGTGATGAAGGTGGAGTCGATGAATGAGATATTGCACACAGTGGAGGAGGTGGTGGATGGGCGGACAGTGTTCACGAGAGAGGTGATGGAGCTGGATCGGCGGGGTGCTGTTTCAAAATTAGGGAAGGGGATATTATTATCCGCAGCGGAGGATTCCGTTTTGCGGCTGATGGCGCTTGGGAAAACGACGAAAGAGATTGCGATATTGCGACATTCTTCGGAAAGCACGGTGGAGAAGCAGCGAGGGGCGATTCTTGCGAAGCTCGGGGTGCATCGTGCCGCGGAGGCGGTGAATGAGGCGCGGAGGATTGGATTGGTGCCGTAAGATTCTGCAAATCTGAGGAGGAAACCATGATCCTAGAAACGTGAGTGGGACTCCACGAAAGACACTAAGAACACGAAATACCAAGGACTTGCGGCAATCCAAGCACTCGCCCATTGGGTGATACCATCTTCCAAAAACAAAATGACTACGAAGGGCGCGAAGGACGCGAAGATGACACGGAAATGATGCCCTTACCTTCGCGCCCTTCGCGCCCTTCGTAGTCACCCACTCGTCGGTCTGATTGTCTTTGCGAGATGGTATAAG
>JAYUSJ010000219.1:0-16336 GCA_043755735.1 Verrucomicrobiaceae bacterium
CGGACGCCGCCTTGCGGTTCAGCTACGGTTGCTCTCATCAGCTCCGATGTCATCTTTTCATGTTCATTAGTTCAAGCCCATGCCGGGCACACTAGCGCACGCGGCCCTCCGCGTGCTCCTCGAAACCCGCGAAGCGGCACATCTTTCGCGTCGGCTCATAGGAGATTGCGCGCTGCGCGGTGGGAGGGAATCACGCCGGGGGCGGCGTGAACTACGGCGCAAGCGCGCTTTTGCAGCCGTAGGAACGGCGGGGTTTAACAGAGCGAGGGCCGAATGCGCGCTTGCGAAAGTAGTCTGCGACTTTAGTCGGAGCGATGCGGCTGTTGCGGGGACGGGTGGCTTGTCGGCGGGGCGTCACTTGAGGAAACACCCGTCCCGACGCGACCCGGTTTGCCGACTAAAGTCGCTGACTACTTTCGCAAGCGACTCCGCACGCACGCGAGGCTAAACCTGATTTACAGTAGCCCGTGCTGTAGCCTCTCAAAGCACCCGCAGCATTTGGCGCGATAATTATCATACACTTTGCGCCATCGTGGACGACCAAGACGAGGCGCCGTGCTCGTCTTTGCGCTTTCCCCGGTGACGGTCGCCGACTAAACCCGCTCCCATGCTCAAAGACGAATCCACACTTCGCGTAGTCCTTTATGAAGGCGAGGGCGCCGCTCCTCTCGACGACCGCTTCGCCACGATGACGGCTCTTCTGGAGCGCGGCTATGCGGTGACCCGCAGCGTCAGCAAAGGCGCAGTGGCTCCACAGACGCGCGGCTCGCTGGTCGTGCTGGGGAAATTTGGCGAGGCCAAGCCTGCGGATGAAAGCGGCACGGTGAGCGTCCGATTTCACGATGTTGCCGGGCGCGATGTTGCGGAGATCACAGCGCTTGTCGAAGAGCAGCGATCGGCATCGGGCTCGGCGCTGCACGGCGGGTGGAAGCCGTGGTTCCCCGTCATCGACTACGACCGCTGCACGAACTGCATGCAGTGTCTCAGCTTCTGCCTTTTCGGCGTGTATGGCGTGGATGGCGAGAGCCGCATCGAGGTGCAGAATAACGACAACTGCAAAACGAACTGCCCCGCGTGCTCCCGCGTTTGTCCGGAAGCGGCGATCATGTTTCCGAAATACAAAGCCGGGCCAATCAATGGCGACGCGGTAAGCGCGACGGACCTTCAGCGCGAGAAGATGAAGATCGATATTTCGGCACTGCTCGGCGGCGACGTTTATTCGATGCTTCGTGCGCGCAGTGAAAAGAACAAGAGCCGTTTCAGCAAAGAACGCGACGAGGACAAGGCGCTGACGGAACGGCAGAAGTGTCTCGCGAAACTGGCCGCTTCGGGAGACATCCCGATGGAGGTTCTACAGTCGCTTCCATCGCCGGAAGAAATCTCGCGCCGCGCCGAGGAGGCAAAGGCGAAAGCCGCGGCTGCGCTCGCCGCACAAAAGCCCGCTTGATGGATTCCACGATTGCAGGACACGATGTCTGCTGATTAGAGAACCGCCATGCCTTTGCCGAGCCCACTCTTGCCCGTTGCCGCCATTTTTATGGCCGGTGCGCTTTTTGCGCAGGAGACTCCGGTGCAGCCCGTGGAACCGCCGGCCAAGCCCATCGCTGTCGCATCCCTCACTCCGCCGCCCGCGATCGTGCCGGTGAAAAAAGCGGCGGAACTGATCGGCAAACAGGAACCGCCGGTGGTGAACAAAGACCTCGCCACCCAGATTACTCCGGAGAATTCCTACGTCGTCATCTCCATTGCCAAGCAACGCGCATGGGTGATGTTCGGCGAAAACCTGACGTATATCGACACTCCGATTTCCAGCGGCAAGCGCACGGGGATGACGCCTACGGGAAAGTTTACCGTGACGCAAAAAGACAAGGATCACCGATCGAGCGTGTACGGCGATTTTGTGGACAAGCGCGGCCGCACCGTACGCCGGGGTGTGAGCACGAAGGTGGATTCCGCCCCAAGCGGAACGCGTTACGTCGGTGCCCCGATGAAGTATTTCTGCCGTCTCACCGCGGACGGCGTGGGCTTCCACGTCGGCAAACTGCCTGGCTATCCCGCATCGCACGGCTGCATTCGCTTGCCCGAGGAAATTGCGCCGCTCGTTTACGAGAAGGTGAAGCTCGGCACGCCCGTGGAGATCCGTGCGGAGTAAACAGCTCCCTGCGACAAGGGTGTCGAAATTACTTCGTGGCCACGCTACTGCTTGAGCTTCAAGCCCAGCAACGGAGCGGGTGCCGGCGCTCCTTGAGGAGGTGCCGGATGGGGGCTTTCGGCGGGTTTTTCCGGAACCGCCGCAGCGGCGGGCTTCTGGAGCCCTTCGTCATGGTTCATCAACCTGATGCCTTCGGTGGTGGTTTTGTCGCGACCGGTCCGCTTTAGAATTGCGTCGATGATCTGGCGCATCCGGTTCTTGCTCACGGAAAGAAGCATCGCGGTCTCTTCGGTGATGAGATCCTTTTCGAACGCCTCTCCAAGACTCTGCTCGAAAGTACACCAGCCGTCGCCACGCGAGTATGCGATGATGTCGTTGTAGTTGCGGTTCTCGTTTTCACCGAGCTGGATTGCTTCCCGAATCCGCATGCTGCTGCCCATAATTTCAGGAACCATGAGACGCCCGCCACCGACTTTCGGCGCGAGGCGCTGGCTGACTATATAGCGGAGTGTTTCGGCCAGACGCTCGCGCACCTGCCCCTCCTCCTCCTTGCTGAACATTCCAAGAACACGATTGATCGACTGACCCGCGCTGATGGTGTGCAGCGTGGAATATACGACGTGACCGGTCTCCGCGGCAGTGAGAGCGATTTCCATCGTCTCACGGTCTCGAATTTCGCCGACGAGAATCACCTTCGGAGCCTGCCGCAGAGCTGCGCGAAGGCCCATCGAGAATGTGGAAAAGTCCTTGCCCATTTCGCGCTGACAGAACGTCGCCGTCTTGTGGGGATGCAGAAACTCGACGGGGTCTTCGAGCGTGACAATGTGCGCGCTCATCGTCTCGTTCATCGCATTCAGCATGGCCGCAAGCGTCGTCGTTTTACCGGAACCCGTCGCACCGGTGACAAAGATCAATCCGGTTTTCTCCTTGATGATCTGATCAAAAATCGGCGGCAACTTCAGGTCTGCCATGCTCGGAATCTTGGTATTCAGCTTTCGCAACACCATTGCAAACGAGCCCTTCTGCTTGAAGATGTTCACACGGAATCGTGCAAGCCCTTCGACAGAGTATGAACAGTCGCAGGAACCGGTGTTTTTCAAATCATCAAGCAACCGCTGCGCGGTCCCAACCAGCGTGCGGGCGAGCCCTTCGGTCTGCGCGGGCTCAAAGACTGATGAGTAGCCCGTACCTTCCACCGGTTGCAGCTTCCCGAAGTTTTCGACCTGCGGCGGGCGTCCGACCATGAAAAACAGATCGCTCACGCCCTCGCCAATCGAGAGCATTTTCCGAAGAAGGTCGTCAATTGGCAGCGCGGGCGCCCTGAAGACCGGGCCCTCTGCGCCGATTCCGCTGTTCTGCACTACGACGACATCGGCAAACGCCGGCGTCGGCTTTGGCGAAGCAGACACCGCATTCACGCCGCCCGAATCGGGAGCCGCTTCAGGCTTCTGGGGCAAAGGTTGAAACGGAGCAGGCTGGGACGTCATTTCAGGATTGCGTACCGGTCCTCCGACATTGTCCTCGGCGAGTGTGCTGGCTGAAGGTCGGCTCGTGAGAATCTGACCGGCGTCATCGTATAGTGGCATAATTGCACCGCTTACAGGCAACTTTCATACCACACGCCCGCGTTGTTCTGTTTCGACTGGATCAATCCCCCGCCAAAGCCATCACGTAAGCCGCGACCGCTCGCGATTGCGCGTCATTCAGGCGCGCCTCGTCTGCCATTCGAGGCAAAATCCCGGCCCATTGAGAACGCGAATACCGGGCGACTCGCTCTGCGTTATGGCAGGCAGTGCATCGCGTTGTATAAATCAATCGTCCATGCTCCAACTCCCCCGCATCCGCCATCGCGGCGGCAGCAAGGGCGGGCGTCACTGGTGGTGCGACGGGCTCTATCGACCCGCAGGCACCCACAAAATGCGAGACCCCAAGTGCGATAACGATTCGAGCGGAAAAAAGAAACTTCACGCCTGCTCTTTTGCCGCCACTTTCTGAAAACGCAAGCGACGGGCGATGAAAGACCCCGTTACCAAACGTCGGGCGGACCGGATGCGGCTCTCGACTCCCGCGCCAGCATCGCATATCCTTCTACGAATGCTTTCTCGCGCAATCGCCATTATCGCCGCACTGTTTCTATCCGGTTGTGAGTATAACCCGGTCGATCAGTTGCTCGGTGCATGGGAGGGGACCGAGCCCAACGGTTCCCGGACGATCCTGGTATTTGAGAAAGGCGGGCGGCTTTCCGTCATCGCAGGGACGGAAACTGGAACGGGGAGCTACGTCATCCACCCGGACACGGCACCGGTCCATCTGGACCTTGATTTCCAGCTTGGCGCGACGCCCATTTCCGCAAAGTCGCTCTTCGTTTTCTTGTCCGCAACGAAGCTCAAGCTTGCCCAGCCCGCGCAGGAGCGCCCGGCGAATTTCAGCGGGAAAGTGCTGCTTCTCACGCGCCGCGCGCTTTAACCGATGCTGCCCGAGCTCCACACCGCCATCCCCGGCCCGCGCTCGCTCGCACTCGCCGCGCGTCTGCGGCGCAGCGAATCGCGCAACGTCACTTTTACCTCTCCGGAGTGGCCCATCTTTTGGGAACGCGCGGAGGGCGTGAACGTGTGGGACGCAGACGGCAACCGCTTTCTCGATCTCACGGCCGCTTTTGGCGTAGCCTCACTCGGCCACGGAGCCACCGCTGCCGAAATGATCGCACAAGCAGCGACACTCGTCCACGCCATGGGCGACGTGCATCCCACCGCCGTAAAAGCGGAACTCTGCGAGCATCTGTCGGAAATCACTTTTGAGCGCTGGCAATGCGGCGCAGGCAAGGTGATCCTGGGAAACTCCGGCTCCGACGCCGTGGAGGCCGCCCTAAAAACTTCCATGCTCCATACGCGAAAGCCCGGCGTGATTGTGTTTCGCGGCGGCTACCACGGGCTCGGATTCGGAGCACTCGCGGCGGGCGGCATTCCATTTTTTCAGGACCCTTTCCGCCCGCAACTCACCGACCTCGCAAGCGTTCTCCCTTACCCAACCACCGACGACGCTCTCGCCAAACTCCACGCAGATCTCCTTTGCGCAATTTCCGCCCGGGAAATTGGCGCGATCCTCGTCGAGCCGATCCAGGGCCGCGGCGGATGCGTCGTTCCCGCCCACGGCTTTCTGCGAGCACTACGGGAATTTTGCGACACACACGGCATATTGCTCATCCTGGACGAAATCCTGACCGGCTTCCACCGGACGGGCGCTTTGTTTGCGTGCGACCACAGCGGCGTCATTCCGGATCTCATTTGCCTCGGCAAAGCGCTCACTGGCGGCTTCCCCCTCAGCGCCTGCGTCGGCCGCGCGGCCATCATGAACGCTTGGCCGGAGAGCCACGGCGAGGCGCTCCACACGAGCACTTTCCTAGGCCACCCGGTGGGCTGCGCGATGGCGATCGCATCCATCAAAGCGCATGCCTCCGAAGGCATGGCGAATCGCGTTCGGGAAAAAAGTGAACGCCTCCTGGGCGGACTCCGCAGCATCGAGTGCAGAGGGATCGCCGGAATCCGAGGCATGGGACTCATGCTCGGGATGGAACTCCGCACACCCGACGGCCTGCCGGACGGTGAACGTGCGATTCGAATCATTCAGCGCGCGCTCCGGGCCGGAATCGTAATGCTCGCCGACTCCCCGACTACAAATGTCCTCAGCTTTATGCCCCCATTTACGATCACAAACGAAGAGATCGATTTCGTTGTCGAGTGGCTCGCGGGCGAACTGCGGTAGCACGGCGCAAAAGCGGGCCCCCGGCTGAAGGATTTTCGGTCGATTCGCGGGAAATCCCGCGACGAAATACGGGTTTCCCCTCCCCCGCGGCGGCACAGCGGCGGCTATCTCACCGTGCTAGAAATGCACGCCTTGCTGTCCAAACATTTTGAATTCCTGATCTTCGCCACATGCGTGCCATTGGCGACTCTTACTCTTGCATTCTGGCTTTGGCGCGTCCGGCGCACACAACTGCCCCGATACGCGTGGATTTTGACTGCCTGCATCCTCATTGCTGCATGGCATCTCGCTGCCGAGGCAGGTTCGCGCGAACAGACTCGCATCGAGAGCATGACTGGAGAATTCGCACGGCTGTACGGCCACGAGATGCAGGAGCACGCGCACGCCCGACTGCCGAGCGACGCAACCGGGGATGATCCGCTCTATCTTGCCCTCATAATCCAGGAAAAGCAGTGGCTCGCACTGAATCCTTCCGTCAGCGACATCTACACGCTTCGCAAACGTCCCGATGGCAAAAACGCCTTCCTCGTAGATTCGGAGACGGACTACGATCAAAACGGCAAATACGAAGGCGATCGTGAGCAGCGCACCCCCGTTGGTGAGGTTTACGATGAGGCAGACCAGTCTTTGGAGCGCGCGTTCCTCGGGGAGGCAAGTTTTGAGTTCGAGCCCGTCACCGATCGCTGGGGAACGTGGGTCAGCGCATTCGTGCCGTTGCTCGCGCCCGATGGCCGCGTGGAGGGCGTGCTCGGTGTCGATTTTGACGCAGCGAGTTTCCAAGGGCTTATTGCATCAGCAAAATGGAGGGTGCTTGCCCTCATGGGGCTCATTCAGGTCGTTTTGCTCGGCTCAAGTACCGCCGTGTCTTTGCTGCGAGCGGAAGTTGTGGAGCGCCAGCACGCTTTTGTTGTTCTGCGCGAAAGCGAGGAACGCTTTTCCGGTGCGTTCGAACATGCCCCCATCGGCGTCGCCCTTGTATTGACCGACGGACGATGGCTCAAAGTGAATCGGGCGCTATGCGATTTGCTTGGTTACTCCGACACCGAGTTGCTCACCCATGATTTCCAGAGCGTCACTCATCCCGGAGAGCTCGATGCCTGCCGGACAAATGTGCTCCAATTAATCGGCGGAGAAATCGGGCCTTTCTTGATGGAGAAGCGCTACGTCCACAAACACGGACACTTCGTGACGACGCTCACGAGTGTCTCGCTAGTCAGGGACAGCGAAGGCCTGCCGCTTCATCTCGTGGCGCAGATTCAGGACATCACAGCTCGGAAGCAGGCTGAAGAGGACTTGCGCTGGAAGACGGCCCTCCTCCAGGCCCAAGTGCGCTCATCTCTCGATGGAATCGTCGTCGTGGATATGGATGGCCGCAACATTCTCCAAAACCAGCGAGTAGCGGATTTGTTCAAGATCCCTCGGCACATCGTGGGAGACGTGGACGACAGTGCTCAGGTCCGCTGGGTCACCGAAGCGACGAAAAACCCGACCGAATTCATCGAAAGAGTCCGTCACCTATACGCTCACCCGAACGAAACCGGGCGGGACGAAATCGAACTGAAAGACGGGACGGTGATGGACCGGTACTCATCCCCCGTGGTTGGTGGAGACGGAAAACACTACGGCCGGATCTGGAGTTTCCGTGACATTACCGAGAGCAAACGCGCGGCGACTGCGCTCGCGGAATCACAACGCTTTTTGCAGTCCACGCTCAACGCGCTTTCCTCCCATATCGCGATTCTTGACGAGCATGGAACCATTGTCGAAGTCAACGCTGCATGGAATGGCTTCGCCTCAGAAAATGGGCTGCGGCGGGGCCACCGCGGCTTGGGCGACAATTATCTGCAACTCTGCGACGGTTCCGTCGGCAAGTTCTCCGATGAAGCATCCTCGGTCGCGGCCGGCATCCGCGCCGTCATGGCAGGACAATGCGGAAACTTCCACCTGGAATATCCGTGCCACAGCCCGACGGAGCAGCGCTGGTTCATCGTAAGAGTCACCCGGTTTTCCGGCGACGGACCTGTGCGAATCGTCGTGGCCCACGAGAATATCAGCGAACGGAAAAAGGCGGAAGTCGCCCTGCTTGAAAGCGAAGTTCGCTTCCGCGGAACCTTCGAGCAGGCGGCCGTCGGCATCGCCCACGTCTCGGCGGAGGGCCGTTTCCTGAGAGTGAACGACAAACTGTGCAGCATCATCGGCTATGAGCGAAAAGACCTGCTTGAGATGACATTCGCCGACGTAACCGTGCCCGAGGACGTAGAGTCAGGCGTGGCCGCACGCCTTGCCATGCTTGCCGGTGAACAGTCTTCTTACACCGCCGAAAAGCGTTATCGCCGGAGAAGTGGAGAAGTGGTCTGGATCAATCTCGTCACAACTCTCGAGCGCGCGGAATCTGGCGTGCCGAAATACTTCATCTCCGTTTTTGAAGATATATCCGTACGAAAGGCGACGGAGAAGGCCTTGCGCGAGAGCCAGCACTTCGCCGAGAGCATCGCTGAGAACTCAACGAGCATCATCTACCTTTTTGAACTAGCGACGGGGAAAACGGTTTATTCGAACCGGAACGTCGCAGAGTTTCTAGGTTACTCGCCAAAGCAAATCGTCGCGCTGGGCGGGACGATCCTGCCGACAATCATGCATCCCGAGGACCTTCCGCGAATCGAGCAGCAGCACACCGACTACGCGAAGGTGACGGACAGCCGGGTCTTCGATCTCGAATTTCGCCTTAAGAACGCTGCCGGAGAGTGGCGCTGGATCTGGGCCCGCGAGACGGTATTTAAACGCCGCCCGGATGGGGTGCCGTGGCAGATTCTGGGCACCGCACACGATATCACCGAACGCAAGGAGGCCGAAGCCGCGCTCGCCAAAGTGCATCGCGAATTGATGGATGCATCGCGCATCGCAGGCATGGCCGAAGTGGCCACGAGCGTGCTGCACAACGTCGGCAACGTGCTCAACAGCGTGAATACGTCCGTCAATGTTGCGATGGGAAAAGTCACCCAGTTGAAGGCGGCAGGATTGGACCGCATCGCACTACTCGTGAATGACCATGCGGACGATCTGCCCGGGTTTTTCACAGCGCATCCGCAGGGGCTCCGATTGCCAAAGTTCCTCACCCAGCTTGCGCAGCACTTCGATGCGGGGCAACAGACGTTGCTCAATGAACTCAGTTCCCTCCGCGGGAACATCGAGCACATCAACGAAATCGTCGCCATGCAGCAAAGCTACGCCGGCGCTGGAGGGGTCGTGGAAATGGTTTCGCTGGCGGAAGTGATCGAGGACGCTTTGCGGATGAACGCGGGAGCATTTGAGCGCCACGGTTCAAACCTCGTGCGCGAACTCGACCCTTCGCTCCCCCATTTGAATATCGACCGGAACAAGCTGCTTCTCATTTTGGTGAACCTCATTCGAAACGCGAAATATGCGTGTGATGACGGCAACGGCACAGACAAGCGAATCACAGTACGCACGGAGCGCGGTCACGATGAGCGCGTAAGGATTTCCGTCAGCGACACCGGCATCGGGATTCCTTCCGCGAACATAACGCGAATCTTTGAGCATGGCTTCACCACCCGAAAAAACGGCCACGGCTTCGGACTCCACAGCAGCGCGCTCGCAGCTCGCGAGATGGGAGGCTCTCTCACCGTAAATAGCGACGGTCTCGGATTCGGCGCAACCTTCACAATCGACCTCCCGGTTCCAGCTTCAATTTCATGAAAAACTATACCAACACCCGCATCCTTATCATCGACGACAACCGCGCGATTCACGACGACTTCCGGAAAATCCTCTGCCCGGAGAAGAGCCTCATCGATCAGGCGGCAGCCGAATTTTTCGGCGCACCCGAGCCCGCGTCGGCAGAGCCTTCTTACGAAATCGACTCGGCCTACCAAGGGGCGGATGGCGTGGAGGCGCTCCGCAAGGCGGTCGATGAGGGCCGTCCTTACGCAATGGCGTTTGTGGACGTTCGGATGCCGCCGGGACTCGACGGCATCGAAACTACGGAGCGACTTTGGAAGCTGTGTCCCGAGCTGCAAGTGGTTATCTGCACCGCCTACTCGGACTACTCCTGGCAGGATATGTTCGCCCGCCTTGGAAACCGCGACCAGATGCTGGTCCTGAAGAAACCCTTCGCTGCCATCGAGGTGCTCCAGATGGCTTGCGCTCTCTGCGCAAAATGGAGGCTCACCCAGGAAGCGTTTGATCATCTGTTCGAAACCGAACGGCTCGTCGTGGAGCGCACTCGCGAATTGGTGGATACAAACGTAAAGCTCCAGGCCGAGATGAAACAGCGCAAGCAAGCCGAGGCCCACCTCCTCCGTGCCCAGCGGCTGGAGAGCATCGGCACTCTGGCAAGCGGCATTGCGCACGACTTGAACAACATGCTCTCGCCCATCCTCATGTCTGCCGGACTCCTACGCTTGGATTTGCCGGAGGAATCCCAGGGACTTGTCACTATGATCGAGACATCTGCGGAGCGCGCCGCAGCCGTGGTGAAGCAGGTGCTCACCTTCGCCCGAGGGGTCGAAGGCGAGCGCGTGCTTCTCCAGCCACGCCATCTGCTCCGGGAGATTCTGAACATCATCACCGAAACCTTTCCGCGGAATATTCGCATCCGCTGCGACCTCCCTCGGGATTTAGGCACGGTGAAAGGCGATGCGACGCAACTCCACCAGGTTCTCATGAATCTCTGCGTGAATGCGCGCGATGCGATGCCTGATGGCGGGACGCTGACGATCGACGCCGGCACCGTCGAGATCGATGAACAGTACTCAAGCATGAAGCCGGGCTCGCACGCCGGACGCTACTTCACCATGCGCGTCGAGGATACCGGCACCGGCATTACGGAACCGGTCATCGACAAAATGTTCGATCCGTTCTTTACCACGAAACCATTTGGCAAAGGCACGGGACTGGGCCTTTCCACCGTCATTGGCATTGTGGAAGGCCACGGCGGATTTCTCAATGTCCTGTCCGAAGTGGGAATCGGCACAACCTTCGAAATCTTCCTGCCCATCGAAGCCGAATGTGAAACTGTGCCCCCCGCAAAAAGTGACTTCCCGCTGCCACGTGGTAGCGGACAATGCGTCCTCGTGGTTGATGATGAGAAAGAGGTCCGCGCCATGACTGCCGCAGTCCTCACCCAATACGGCTATCGTGCGCTCACCGCTTCCGACGGTGCCGAGGCCGTCGCGATCTACGCGCAACACAGGACGGAGATTCTCGTCGTTATTACCGATATCATGATGCCCGTGGTCGATGGAGTGGCCCTGTGCCGGGTGTTGAGAAAAATGGATTCGGAGGTCTGCCTCATTGTTTCCAGCGGCTACGCGGATGAATCGCGCCTGGGTGAACTGCGGTCGCTCAACGTGCGCGAAGTGCTCTACAAGCCATTCAGCTCGGAGACTCTTGTCACCGCTATCGGCGAGGCGCTTTCCACGCCGACGGTCGGGTTTCTGCCTCCAGCGCTCCAGTGCGCGTAAATCAATAGCGGCGCCGTGGGCCGGAGCGCGGGTCACCGATGACTCGGGCAAACCCCGCATTCTCCATCAGCCCTCCTCCGATGGGGGCCGCTGCACGGCACGGGAAAAAGGATCGGCTCTAGGCGCGCGCGATTTCGCTGAGGAGCTTGCGGAGTTCCCGCTGCTGAATGGGCTTGCGCAAAACGCCGCGGAACAAGCCTGGATGCTCCCTCAGGTCGGGTCCGAAGCAGCTCATCAACACCACCGGCAGTTCGTGACCTCTTTCGCGGACGGCGCCGGCCAACTGGGTGCCATTCATCCCCGGCATCCCTTGATCGGTGATCACCAGATCGACCCCGTTCGATGAAAGGTGTAATAGTGCGTCGTCCCCGGAACGCACCGTCTCTACACGATGCCCGTCGGCGCGGAGGTATTTGCCAAGCACATCGCATGAAACCGGGTCATCATCCACGACGAGGATATTGATCACCGCGAGTTTCTCGATCCGGCATGCATCGGCTTGACCTTCGATGCGGTCCACCACCGGGAAGCGCAATTTAAATGTCGTTCCCAGCTCCGGCCCGCTCTCCACTTCGATATGCGCGTCGTGCCGGTTCAGTATTCCGAAGACCATCGCGAGACCCAAGCCCGTCCCTGCGGTTCCCTTCGTCGTGAAGAATGGCTCGAAACACCGCCGCCGCACTTCCTCGGGCATACCCCTCCCCGTGTCAGCCACCTCGATTAAAACATGATCGCCCTCGTGCCGCGACCGTATGGTGATCACTCCCCCCGCTGGCATTGCGTCCACCGCATTGAAGATCAAATTCATCAGCACCTCACGCAATTCCGCGCCACTGCCGGACACCACCGGCACCTTCTCCAGTTCCAGCGCGACCTCGATTGTCAGCCCCCGCGCCTGCGTTTGCTCGCGCCACTTTGGCTGCGCGATTGCGACCGCCTCGGCGACGACCTTGTTGAGCTGGATCGCCGTGAAGACATCCGTCTCTTCGCGCGGGCGGTAGAAATCGCGCAGTCGCCCTACGACATGCGTCGCATCGAGCCCGGCCGTGAGCATGATCTGCAAGTATTCCCGCACCATCTCGGGATCGCGCAATGCACTCTCGTCGCCCAGCAGCAGCTCGCTGTAGCCGATTACCGAAACAAGCGTGTTGTTAAAATCGTGGACCACGCCGCTCGCCATCTCGCCGAAGGCCCTGAACCTCTCTCTCTGCACCACCTGATTCTGGCTGTCGCGCAACTCCTTGGTGCGCTCCGCGACTTTTTCTTCGAGCAACACATTCTGGTTCTGTATTTCCATGTGGAGAAATCTGCTCAACAGTACGCCGCGAATCCGCATCAGAATCTCCGCTGAATCGAGCGGTTTGTGAAGGATGTCGGTAGCTCCCGCTGCGAGAGCCTTCCGCTTATTCGCTCCCATTGCGGAGCCGCTTAAAACGATGATGGGCAGCATCAAATGATCCGAGTTCGTAAGACGGATTTGCGCGATCAATTCGATGCCGTCCATCTCCGGCATGGCAAGATCTGTGATTACCAGTGCCGGTGGCATCTCCGCTATTGCCGGAGCCACATCGAGTGGGTTGGACAATTTGCGAATGTTTGCAAAGCCAAGTCGATTGAGGATGTTTTCGAGAAGACACAGGATACTAATCTCGTCATCCACTAAGAGGATGCGGGCCGTCCGCAGGTAGTCTTTGTTCATCAGGTTGGCTCGGTGCGGCAACTACAACCTACGCTGGAACCGCAGAGTCTTTTCCGAGCAGACGCTTAATCGTGCGTTGCAACGCCATGGGATTCACTGGCTTTGAAAGAAAGGGCATCCCCCCACGCATCACGGCCTCGGACCCGGCCTCGCTTGGAGAGATCAGCGACGTGAGAAAAACAATCGGCACATCGGCAAAGCGAGGGTCGGCGCGAAACTCGGTTGCAACCTGGCCTCCGTCTTTTCCCGGCATATCTACGTCCAGCAAAATTAGATCCGGTCGGAATTCACTCGCTGTAGCTTTCGCTGCATGCGGTCGATTCTCGACACACACCTCGCAACTGCTCATCCGAGTGAGCAGTAAAGCGACGAGCTTCGATATTTTCGGGTCATCATCAATGATAAGGATACGGGATTTATTCATGCTTCAAAAATTAAGCACCTTGCAATCCCACGCCCCGATAGAATAACCCGCAATTTGCGCTCAGGACTTCTACCGATTGAACCCGAGATATTGACCCCAAGCCCATCACCGCATCTCGGGCCACCACGTTCCACCCGACAACAACGACCGGAAGATCTAACGCGTGTTTCGTTTGCAGTCGCCGTAGCGCCCAATCCCGGCAGCAGCCGAGGATTGTTGTTGGAACGAGCGTTCGATTGCATGCATTATCGACGGACCGAATGATATTCCGTCAATCAATCCTCAGACTGTTTTTTCTGCTCTCCGTCGTCCTGCCATCGCGCGCGGATCTGGTCGTTTCGGAGTTTGGCGCTGCGAACGATGCGGTGCTCTTCGATGGGCTTGGGGAGGCGGAGGATTGGGTGGAGATTCATAATCCCACGGCTGCGGCGGTGCATCTTGCGGGGTGGAAATTGCGCGACTCCACTACAACGTGGACGTTTCCGGCGACGACGCTTTCGCCGGGTGGGTTCATGGTTGTGATTGCGTCGGGGAAATTGCAGCAGCCCTACACCGACCCCGCCGGGTATTTGCACACGAGCTTCAAACTCGACGCAGCGGGCGAAGTGCTGTCGCTGCTGCGTCCAGACAACTCGGTGGCGCATGAATTCGCCGCGCCGGTGCCGGTGCAAAAGACGGATGTTTCCTACGGTGTTTCGCAGCCCGTGACTTCGCTCACGAACTTCGATACGGTGGCGAAGGTGCTTGTGCCGTCGGCGGCGGTGGACCCGCTCTGGCGCAGCGCTGTGGCGTTTTCCACGACCGGCTGGACGAATGGAAATGCGGCGGCGGGATTTGGCTCGGTGACGTTTCCCGGTGCGAGCGGGACGGTCGCTTATCGGGTGCTCACGGGGACGGTGGGCAATCAGGATTACGGCGGGACGCTGGGTCTGGATTTCGTGGTGAATGAGAGCGTGCTCGTGACGGAGTTGGGCTGTTTCGACAGCGGCGGAAACGGACTCGGCAGCAACATCACCGTGCAACTTTACGCGCGAAATACGAACGGCACGCCGACGAATTTTGCGGACGACACGGCGGGCGCGGTGCTCGCGACGCAGACGTTTTTCACCACCTCGCCGGGGACGCTGCTGGAGGGCAATCGCTACAAGCCGCTCGCTGCGCCCATCACGCTTGCGCCGGGTTCTTATTCGATTGTGGCTTACGGCTACAGCGCTTCGGAGCTGAACGGAAATTCCGCGTCGGGCTGGGAGACGAATAGCGGCGGCGGAAAGCTCACGTTTGTCGGCGGCGGACGCTTCGGCAGCGCGGGCGTCTTCCCGACGAACCTTGATAGCGGGCCGGTGAATCGCTACGCGGCGGGCACGTTCAGATTCGCCGGGCCGAATGATCCGTTCGTCCGCACGAACCTGCAGCTCGCGATGAATGGCGTGAATACTTCGGCGCTGATGCGCGTGACTTTTGCCGTGGCAAACCCGGCCGTTTACGACTCGCTGTTGCTCGATTTGCCTTACAACGACGGCTGCTCGGTCTGGCTGAATGGCACGCAGGTCGTCACGCGAAATTCCCCGCCGACGCTGCTGCACAATTCCGCCGCCGCCGCGATTGCGACGAAGCGCGAGAGCGTTCCGCTTTCCGCTTCGCTGCTTGTGAGCGGGACGAATCTGCTCGCGTTTCACGGGCTGAACGCCGCCGCGACGTCCGAGTTTTTCATGGGCGCGCAGCTTCGCGCAGTGGACACCGATGCGGCCACGGTCCGCTATTTTCCAGTGCCGACGCCCGGCGGACCAAATGGAACGTCCACGGTGCTTGGCTACGTCGCCGACACGACGTTCAGCCACGACCGAGGGTTTTTCGACGCGCCGTTTTCGCTCACAATCACGAGCGCGACGCCCGGCGCGACGATTCGCTTCACGACCGATGGCTCTGCTCCGAACGAGACGACGGGCACGATTTACACCGCGCCGATTTCCATCACGACCACGACGGTCGTTCGCGCGATGGCGTATTTCGCGGGGATGCAATCGACGAACGTGGACACGCAGACTTACCTCTTCGCAAACGATGTCGCCGTTCAGCCGAGCGCCGCGCCGTCGGGCTATCCGAGCGGGACGTGGACGGACTACAGCAACGGCGGCGGCACTGCTGCGGACTATGGCATGATGAGCACCGCGAGCCCCGACTATGCAGCGGCGGCGGGCAACGCGGCCTTCACCACGACACAGGCGCGGACGGCGATTGCAAACTCTATCAAGGCGCTGCCCGTCATCTCCATCGTCCTTCCAGCGGCGGATCTTTTCGACGCGACGAACGGCATCTACCTCCGCCCCGGCGCGCGCGGCGATGCTTGGGAAAGAGCGTGCTCGGTCGAGATGATCACCGCTGCGGGCACCGGGCAGTTTCAGATCAATAGCGGCATCCACATCATGGGCCTCACGTCGCGAAATTTAAACGTCACGCCGAAGCTCAACATGATGCTCCTCTTCAGCTCGCAGTACGGGCCGAACTGGCTCCGGCACGACTTCTTCGGCTCGGATGGCTCGACGCGTTTCAAGCGCATCGCACTGCGCAGCAACACGCGCGATACATGGCTCGCTCCGACCTACGGCGAAGCCACGTATCTCGCCGATGGCTTCGCAAAAGAAGCGCAGCTCGACAGCGGACATCCCGCCACGCGCCATCGATACGCGCACGTGTTTCTCAACGGAATGTATTGGGGACTCTACAATCCCACCGAGCGCCCGCAGGAGCATTGGGCGGAGACGGTGCTCGGCGGCGAGAACGAGGAATACGACATCGTGAACCTTTGCTGCGGCAAC
>JAYUSJ010000220.1:0-16271 GCA_043755735.1 Verrucomicrobiaceae bacterium
GAGCTTTTTGGCAGCCTTTGTGATGTTGCTGCCTGTTTCCTCAAGGGCGCGGACAATCATCCGCTGTTCCGTATCCTGCAAGTTCAAATGCCCGCCCTCGGCACTTCGCGGCAACTTGATGCCTGCGACGCCCGTGTGGACGGCAACAGATCCATCCCTCACAGCCGGAGGCAAATCGCGGAGCGTGATCTTCGCGCCGGTCGCCATGACCACCGCGCGCTCCACGGCCCCGCGCAACTCGCGCACGTTCCCCGGCCATGGATAGCGCTCCATCGCAGCCATTCCGTCGCCCGTCAACTCACGGACGGGCTTTCCATTCTCTTCCGCAGCAACCTTTAGAAAATGATGCACGATCAGCGCGATGTCCTCCACTCGCTGACGGAGCGGCGGCATGTGGACTCGCACGACGCTGATTCGGAAAAACAGATCGTCCCGGAAATCGCCCGCTTCCACCATCGCCTCCAAATCACGGTTCGTCGCCGCCACGAGACGCACATCGACCTTGATTGGCGTATTCCCGCCGACTCGCTCAAAACTCCGCTCTTCGCCCAGAACACGCAGCAGTTTCACCTGCGTATTTTTGTCGATCTCGCCGATTTCATCGAGGAACAAAGTGCCGCCGCTCGCCTGCTCAAAGCGCCCGATCCTCCGCTCCGTCGCTCCGGTAAAAGCGCCCTTCTCGTGCCCGAAAAGCTCGCTCTCCAAAAGCTGCGCCGAAAAAGCCGCCATGTGAACCGCCACGAACTTCTCTTTCGGACGCCCCGAAAGCGCGTGGATCGCCTGCGCCACCAATTCCTTCCCCGTCCCGCTTTCGCCCGTGATCAAAACGGTCGCCCGGCTCGGTGCCACTTGCTTCACCGTTTCGAAGATCTCCTCCATCACCGTCGAAGTCCCGATGAGCCGTTCGAGCCCAAATTTCTTCTCCACCTTTTGCTTCAGCTCCACGACCTCCTTTTCAACCACACGCGAGCGCAGCGCCCTGCGGATGAGGATTTCCAGCCGATCCACATTCAGCGGCTTCGTCACAAAATCATACGCGCCGCGCTTCATCGCCTGCACGGCAGTGTCCACGCCGCCGTAAGCCGTCATCATGATGACCACAGGTGGATTCGCCATCGCCATCGCCTTTTCGATGAGCACCATCCCGTCCTCCCCGCCCAGCCGCAAGTCGGTGAGCATCAGTTCCACGGACTCATTTTCGAGCACGTTCATCGCCGACGCGATGTTGTCAGCGATATACACATCGAACGAATCCTCCAGCGACGCGCGAAGCCCTTCGCGCGTATGCTTTTCGTCGTCAACGATCAGGATGGTTGGTTGCACGGCGCGGGATGTAAAGGGAGCGGCGGAAATGTGCAAGCGGTCATGCCCTGCTTCCGCCCCTGCAAAACTACGCCAGCGGGATCTCGGTCAGCTTCACCGCACGCCCCTCACGCGCCGAAAGGTCGGCTGCGGCGATGACGCGGTGGGAGGCAAACGCATCCTTGAAGCTCGTGAGCGCCATATCCTCACCCTTATCCATCGCATCGAAGAACGCCTGAAACTGCGTCTGATACGGATGATCGCTCACGTCGCCGCTATCGAGCATCTTCATCGAGAGCTCCGACCAGCTCGCCTTGTTCAGCCCGCCGAGCTGCATCGAATGGAACTTGTTGTCCAGAATACTGCCCTCGCTGCCCACGAGATGCGTGTGGAAATAGTACGGCTGGAAGCAATCCACTACCGCCGCGCATTTCCCGACTGCGCCACCCTTGAAGCGCACCAGCGTGGTCGCCGTCGTCTTGTATTCGTATGCCGTGAAAATCGGGTGACTGCTCTGCGTGGCATAGCTCGTGACTTCCTCCACTTCGGCATCCATGCAAAGCAAAAGCGCATCCAGCGCATGGCACCCGGCCGTCAGCAGCGCGCTGCCGCCGAGTTCCTTCTTCGTATTCCAGCGATACTGGCCATACCAAGGCCCGATGCCGTGGAAATAGTCCACTTCGCCGTAGTGCAGCTTCCCGACTAGGCCTTTGTCGATCACTGCCTTCGTGCTCAAAAACTGGGAGCTGTAGCGGCACTCAAAGCAGACGCAGACCTTCACTCCCGAAGACTCCGCCGCCTTCTTCATCGCCAGAATCTCGCTCCACTCGATCGCAAGCGGCTTTTCGACGATGATGTGCTTGCCGTTTTTCGCCGCCTCTATGAACTGAGCCGCGTGCTGGTTCGGGTAGCTCGTGATATCCACCACATGCACGTCGTCTGCCTTCAGCATCGCGCTCAAATCGGTGTAGCTCTTGATCGGCGAGCCATGTTTCGCGCTCAATTCCGCATCGTCCAGCTTCCGCGAAGACCAGATGGCCGTGACTTGCGCCTGCGAGGAAGCGTTAATGGCGGCGATGTGTGCAGTGGCGGCCCAGCCGTAACCGATAATAGCGACGTTGTATTTTTTGCTCATGTGAGAGGGTCAGCGATTTAGCCACCGCCGCCTGCTTGGCGAGATAAAAAGCGCTGTCCCTACCGTGAAAATGCAAACAATCGTTCATCGCGCTTGCACAATTGAAACCTGCCGCTAGCCTCACGCCCCTTTTATGGCAAAAATCTACACTGACAAAGACGCCGACCTCGGCGTGTTCAAAGGCAAAACCTGCGCAGTCCTCGGCTTCGGCTCGCAGGGTCACGCACACGCACTCAACCTCAAAGAATCCGGCGTCAAGGTCATCATCGGCCTCTACCCCGGCTCCAAGTCGATCCAAGTCGCGAAAGACAAGGGCTTCGAAGTATTCGACTCCGCAGAAGCGGTGAAAAAAGCAGACGTGATTTTTGTCGCGCTGCCCGACACCAAGCAGGCCGCAGCATACAAGAAGGACATCGAGCCAAACCTCACGAAGGGCAAAACGCTCCTCTTCAGCCACGGCTTCTCCATTCATTTCAAGACCATCGTTCCGCCGAAGAATGTGAACGTCATCCTCGTCGCGCCAAAAGGACCCGGCCACATCGTGCGCCGTCAGTTCCTCGAAGGCAAAGGCGTTCCAGCGCTCATCGCAGTCTATCAAGGCGGCCCGGCTGCCAAGAAAATCGCGCTCGCATGGGCGAAGGGTGTGGGCGGAACCCGCGCCGGCGTCATTGAGACCGACTTCAAGGAAGAGACCGAGACCGACCTCTTCGGCGAGCAGACCGTCCTCTGCGGCGGCACGGCAGCGCTGGTGCAGGCTGGCTTCGAAGTGCTGGTGGAAGCCGGCTACTCGCCTGAGATGGCCTACTTCGAGTGCCTCCACGAGCTGAAGTTGATCGTCGATCTGATGAATGAAAGCGGCATCGCCGGAATGCGCTTCTCGATCTCCGAGACCGCCAAGTGGGGCGACGTTTCCGTCGGACCGAAGATCATCGACGCATCGGTGAAAAAACGCATGAAAGCAGCGCTCAAAGACATCCAGAGCGGCAAGTTCGCGAAGGAATGGATCAAGGAAGTCAACGGCGGCTACAAGAAATACAACGCGCTGATGAAGAAGGGCGAACAGCACGGCATCGAAAAGACCGGTGCCAAGCTCCGCTCGCTCATGCCGTGGATTCAAAAGAAGAATCTCAAAGGCGCTCAGGCCGCTTACTAAAAAGCACCTCAACCATTTAACCACACAGCAGTCCGGCACCCGTGCCGGGCTGCTGTTTTGGTGTACGGGAAAGCCGCTTGATGCCGCGCAAAGCGTCGCACAGTCTCACCAAATGCGACTCGCCGTCCTTTCAGTCCTTTCCGTCCCTTTCGTCCTATCCAGCATCGCCGCAGAGCCGTGGGCCGATGCAAAGCTGCCGCCCAACGAGGCGCTCGCCGTCTGGCTCGATGCCGCTGCGCAGAATGCCGCTCGCGATTCCCGCAAACTGCCCGTCCCGGCGAGCGGCGTCATCGATACGTGGTTCGACGGTTCCGGCAATCACCGCGACGTGCGGCAGGCTCTGCTCGACGCGCGGCCTCGTCTCGTCGGCGGGCCGGGCGGCTCGTTCGTAAGGTTCGATGGAAAAGACGATTTCCTCGCCGCTGCACCGTCCATCGAAATGCCGGAAGCCACGGTATTCGTTGTCGCTGCGCCGCGGGTGAATCCCGGATTCTTCCGCGGTTTCTTCGCGATGAACCGGACCGGGCAAAACGACTACACGAGCGGGCTGAATTTCGATCTCGGCGGCGCGGCGACGCCCACGCTGTCCGCACTAAACACCGAAGTCGCCGGCGGCACCGGCGCGAAGAACGTGCTGAAGACGCAGTTCGATTTCGGCACGTTCCACATTTTCACGCTCACCGCGGGCACGGATTCCGTGAAGCTCCGAGCGGATGGAAAAGACGAAGGCTCCCGCCCGCGAAAGCCCGCGCCAATCTCGATGGACGAGTTCACCGTCGGCGCACGGCGCTATTCGCACGACGGGAATCCGCCGTACGCCATCAGCTTCCTCGACGGCGACATCGCGGAACTCATCGTCTATCGCCGCGCGCTTCCAGATGCCGAGCGCGACGCCGTGGAAAAGTATCTCATTAAAAAACACAGCGGACTCCGCGCAGCGACCGCAGAGAAAGTCCCCGGCGGGCCGCGCATTCTCACGCCCGTCGCGAATCCGCCGCCCGTGCAGATGTTCGTGCCCGGCTTCGAAGTGCGCGAGTTGCCGCTGAAGATGACGAACATCGACTGCCTGCGCTACCGCCACGACGGCGTGCTCGTGGCAGGTGCATACAACGGCAAAATCTGGCTTTTGCGCGACACGGACGGCGACGGCAGCGAGGACAAAGCCGACCTTTACTGGGAGAGCCCCGACTTGAAAAACGTCATCGGAATGGCGCTCACACCGAAAGGCGACCCGCGCGGCGACGGCGTGTTCGTGGCGACTGCGGGACGCATCCTTTTTATCCCGGACAAAAACGGCGACAACCGCGGCGACGAGCAAGTCATCATCGCGAGCGGCTGGGAGAAACAGAAGTCGCCCGGCGGCGGCGGCAGCGTGGATGCGCTCGGGCTCGCGCTCGCTCCGGACGGGTCGATTTATTTTGGTCTCGGCGTGAGCGCTTACAACAACGCCTACCTTCTCGACGCCGACGGAAAATCGCATTTCGACATCAAGACCGAGCGCGGCACGGTGCAGCGCATCTCCGCGGATTTCTCAAAGCGCGAGACAATCTGCACGGGCATTCGGTATCCCGTCGGCGCGCAGTTCAGCAAAGCCGGCGACCTTTTCATCACCGAGCAGGAAGGCGCGACGTGGCTTCCGAACGGCAACCCTTTTGATGAGCTCGTGCATATCGAAAAGGGCCGTCACTACGGCTTCCCGCCGCGTCACCCGAAGCATCTGCCCGACGTGATCGACGAGCCGAGCGTCTTCGACTACGGCCCGCAGCATCAATCGACATGCGGCTTTGTGTTCAACGAAGGCGAGAAGACGTTCGGCCCCGATTGGTGGAAGGGCGACGCATTCGTCACCGGCGAATCGCGCGGAAAACTCTACCGCACAAAACTGGTGAAAACCGCTGCGGGATACGTCGCGCAAAACCAACTCATCGCAGCCCTCGCGATGCTGCCCGTGGACGTGACACTCTCGCCGCGCGGCGACCTCATCGTGGCCTGCCACAGCGGCGCGCCGGATTGGGGCAGCGGACCGGAAGGCGCGGGAAAACTATTCCGCATCAGCGCCGCAAAAGAGCCCGTGCCATTGCCCGTGCTCACGTATTTTGCCAGCGCCAGCGAACTGCGCGTGACGTTTGATCGCGACCTCGACCCGACCAAACTCCGCGACCTCGCCAAGCGCGCGGAAATCACCGCCGGACGCTACGTCGCGGCAGGCGACCGCTACGAGAGCTTCCGCCCCGGCTACCAAGTTGTGCGCGATCAAATGGCCGCGCCACGCCGCGATGTGCCGGTCCTCGGAGCGACACTCAGTGCCGATAAACGCAGCATCACCTTCGCAATCCCGCCGCAGAGCGTGGCGGAGCAATACGGCATTTCGATCAACGGCGGCATCGAGAATGAAACGGGCAGGGCGGGTATCCTACCCGCCGCAGCGGGTTTTCAACCCGGTGCTCCGACCGTCGAACCATCGACCATTTCGCAAACGCCGAATGAACGCATCAAGACGCTCGACGGTTCGGGTAGGATACCCGCCCTACCCGTTTCACTCGAATTGGCGACGGATATGAGCGGAGTAGAAGCCACGTGGACTTCCGCCGATGGCAAAACAAAATGGCAAGGATGGCTGCCGCACATCAATACCGAAGTCGCTCGGGGTCTCACGGCAGGCAGTGCCGACCACGCTGCATTTTGGACCGCGATCGGAACGGAAGGAAGCCTCGCACTCCACGGAAATCTGAGCCTCTATGAAATGCTCCGTCCCGCAATCCAACCGGGAGCAAAGCTAGACTACGAAAGACCTTCCGAACAAGTTTCGATCGACCTTTCGAGCAGTCATGCGTTCAAAATCGAGACCAATCCGAAAGCTCTTCTCGCCGCTACAGCCGAGCTGAAGGTGCTCCGAATCGACATCCATGAACCATTACTGATGTCGTACTCTATGGGGCTCAACACCACGCGTATCGCTGAACTCAAAGGAGTGAAAATGGATGACGGTCCCCCCACATTCGCCACCTGGCACACCGCCGAAGATCCGCGCGAACGCGCATTCCCCGTCCGCCGCTTCCTCCTTCCTTTCGCCAAACCCGCCGACGCGAAAGCCACAGAGCCCGTCGTCGCCAAACTCGAAGGCGACTGGCTCGCTGGCCGTCGCCTTTACTTCGGAAAGGCGCAGTGCGCGACTTGCCACACGACGGGCGGACAGGGCGGACGCGTCGGGCCGGACCTCTCGAACCTTTCCTTCCGCGACCGTGCGAGCGTCGAGCGCGACATTCGCGAGCCGAGCGCTGCGCTGAATCCCGACCACCTCACGTATCACATCACGCTCAAAAACGGAACCGAACTCGCCGCCGTGGTGCTCACCGAGGACAAAGACAATTACCGCATCGGCGAAGCAAACGGCACCGTGCGCGACCTCCCACGCTCCGAAGTCCGCGAAGTCAAAGCGCTGCCCGTTTCGCTCATGCCGCCGGGATTGCTGGAAGCGCTCACGCCCGCAGAGCAAAACGACCTCATCAAATTCCTGCTCTCCCCCGCCCCGCTCGTCCCCGCGCCGATTGAAGCACCGAATCCTCCGCCCGCCCGGAAGCGCGCGGAAGTGGAAGCAGTCGTGCCAAATCAGAAATCATCAATCGAAAATCAGCAATCCCCACTTCGCATTGTCCTCGTTTCCGCGAAAAAGGATCACGGGCCCGGCGAGCACGATTACCCGCTGTTCCAAAAACGCTGGAGCACCCTGCTCGGGCTGGCGAACGGCGTGGAAGTCACCACCGCGCAGGACTGGCCGACCATCGAGCAACTCGGCAAAACCGATGTCGCCGTCTTTTACTCCAACAACCCCGCGTGGAACCCCGACCGCAAAGCCGAGCTCGACGCATTCCTCCAGCGCGGCGGCGGCGCGGTGTTTATTCATTGGGCGATTGAAGGTCGCGAATTTGCGCCGGAGCTGGCGGACTGCATCGGCCTCGCCTCAAACTCCAAAGCCCTGAAATACCGCCACGGCGCACTCACGATGAATTTTCCCAACGCCGAACATCCCATCACGCGAGGATTCAAAGCGACGGACTTCATCGACGAAACCTACTGGCAGGCCATCGGTGACCCGAAGCGCATCACGCTGCTCGGCGACGTCGTGGAGGATGGCGCGCCGCGTCCGCAGCTCTGGGCGCGCGAGCATGGAAAAGGACGCGTCTTCGTCTCGATCCCCGGCCACTACACCTGGACATTCGACGACCCGCTGCACCGCCTGCTCCTGCTCCGCGGAATCTGCTGGAGCGCCCGCCAGCCCATCGACCGCCTCAGCGAACTCGCCACCATCGGCGCGCGGATGGAATGGTGATGAAACTCCTCTCGGCGTTTTCATGAATTCGGGCGCGCCAATTCGTTTACCCAATGCTCTCATCCGACTATTCGAAATGAAAACGCTTCTCTCCGCCGCGCTCGCAATTCTACTCCTTACATTCACAGCCACCGGGGCGAATCGGGATGCGCTCTGGAAGGCTGTAGATGTGGCGGAGAAAAAGATGCTCCCGCGCACCGCCATCGAAAAACTCCGCGTGATTTCCGCGCAGGCTGTTGCAGAAAAAGCGTGGCCTGAAGCGGTACGGGCGATCGCACGGCGGATTTTTTTTGAGGCGCGCATGGAAACCAAAGGGCGGGAGATGAAGGTCCGAATGATGGAAGCCGAAATGAAGACGGCTGCGCCGGAAATGCAGCCGATGTTGGAGTTGATTCTGGCGAACTGGTATTGGGACTACTACCGCGACCGCGACCGTGGTCTCGAGAATCGGAGTCTTGTCACTCATCCGCCGGAAGCGAACAACTCAGATGGCGCTCGCGATTTTACGACATGGGACTCAGCCCGTATTCTTAAGGAGGTCGAAACACACTTTGAAAAAGCGCTGACCTCCGGAGAGTTACTCGGAAAAATCCCGATTACCGACTTCAACGGATTGCTTCGCAAAGGCACCGTCCCAGACGCTTGGAGACCGACGCTCTTCGACTTTGTCGCGCACTCAGCGGTCGCATTCTGTGTCTCGGGAAACTTCTATCTCGACAAGGATGGCGATGAGCCCGCGTTGTCCGCAGACGGACCAATATTCGCTCCAAGGGATGAGTTTCTCCGATGGGAATTCAAGGGCACGGACCCAAACGCAAAGGCAGTGCAAATGCTCCAGCGCCTGATGCGTTTTCACGCAGGAGATTCAGATCGTTCGGCATTCCTTCACTGCGATCTGGAAAGGCTCCGATTTGGAATCAACTTCGCCGTAGGAGAAAAGACATTGGACCGATACCGCGAAGCGTTGAAACGCTTTTGCGAGGCCGAAGCGGCACACGAAATCTCTGCATCGGCACGGACGATGTGGGCCAAGTCAGTCCTCGAAGAGTCGCCTGCCGAGGCCCGCGAAATTGCAAAAGCCGGATTCGCCGCGTTTCCGAAAAGCATCGGCGGACGGGAGTGTCGGGACATTGTCACGGAGGTCGAGGCCCCCGACATTCAGACCGACACCGAGCGCGTTTGGAATGCGCCGTGGCCCGTGATTCACGTGGAGCATCGCAACACACCCGCCATCTATTTCCGCCTCATCCCGCTGGAATGGTCGCGCGATATGCACGTCGGGAACGACGAGTTCTTTTTGAGGCGGATGCTTGCAACGAAGCCCGCGAGAACTTGGAAAGCGGACCTGCCGGCAACGCCGGATTTTAAGTCGCGGGACACTGACATTCCTGTCCCTCAGGATGTGAAACCAGGATTCTACCGACTGCTCACGAGCCTAAAGCAGGACTTCTCCGCGAAGGACGCCCACGTCGGTGGCGACAATATCTGGGTGAGCAACATCGCCCTGCTCACCCGCGGCGGCCCGGGAACCCGAAGCGTGAGCGGTCTCGTTCTCGACGCCCGCAGCGGAAACCCCATCAAAGGCGCGACTGTTCAGTTTTGGCGCACAGACAAGCTCCAGAAAGAACCAGTGAAATCGTCCACAACCGACGCGGACGGGAAGTTTTCATTCAGCGAGCTCCCGAACGGCAGCGGAAGCATTCTCGCGATGCATGGCGAACATGGAGTGGCTTCGGCATCGGGTGGTGTGAATGAAGGCAACAGCGAAGAGAGCGCCGGGCAGGAGACAATTTTCTTCACCGACCGTTCGCTGTATCGGCCCGGACAAACGATTCAGTTCAAGGGAATCTGCCTGTCGTCGGATAAGCAGACCAACGACTACAAGGTGCTCGGTGGACAGGACGTGGAGGTCGCGCTCGTAGATGCGAACCAGCGCGAAATCGCAAAGTCTGCGCACCGGACGAATGACTACGGTTCGTTCAGCGGGAGATTTCCTGCGCCGCAAACGGGTCTGACCGGTGAGATGAATATCATTGTTCGCGCTGGTCCGAGCGGACACACGACCGTGCGCGTCGAGGAATACAAACGTCCGAAATTCCGCATCGAACTCGCTGCGCCGCACGACTCGCCCAAACTCGGTGACCGCGTAACCATCACGGGAAAGGCAGTCGCATTCTCGGGGGCGGCGATGAGCGGATGTTCTGTAAAATGGCGGGTGTCACGTTGGAGCGGATACGGGTTTTCCGGCGGCAAGCAAATCGCGCGGGACCTCGCTGAGACTAAGCCGGACGGCAGTTTTAGCGTGGAATTCAAAGCGGACCCGGATTTGGCATTTCTCGGAGGAGCCGACACGGTGTTCACTTTTGAAATAGAAGTGGATGTGACCGATACGACCGGCGAGACGCGCTCAGAATCGCGGTCTATCAAAATCGGATCCTCTGGCTTAACGGCGGAGATTTCCGCGGCAGACTGGCTCCCGGCAGGAATTCCCGTAAAGCTGGAAATCGAAACAAAGACGCACAGCGAGGATGGACGAGCGGCGGAAGGGAAGATTCGGATTTTCAAGCTAAAGCAGCCGGAAGCCGTCGAGCGCCCACGAGTGAAGCCCCGTTACCAATCCGACGCGGATATCCTGCCGTCATGGGACGCAGAGGAGCAACCGGTCACAGAAATGCCATTTGCGACCGATGTATCCGGCAAGGGCAGCGTGGCCATCGCTCTCGATGCGGGGCCGTACCGCGCGGTGGTAGAGACCAAGGACGCATCTGGAAAACCGGTTACAACGCATACATCGCTCAATGTGCTCAACATGGATGGGAAGCCGCTCGCAGCACGGATTCCCGATATTCTCGTCGCCCCGAAGTGGGAGGCAGAGCCCGGCGAAGAATTCACTGCGTTCTGGGCCTCCGGCTACAAAGACGCGCGGGCATTCGTCGAAATCGAGCATCGGGGAAAGACAATTCAGGCTTATTGGACGGAGCCCGATCTTCCGCAGCATCAGGTGAAACTCGCGGTGACCGAGGCGATGCGCGGCGGCTTCACGCTTTTCGTGACGATGGTTTACGAAAACCGCGCTTCGACATGGAAGCGCTTTGTCGATGTCCCATGGAGCAATAAAAAACTCGCAGTGAAATGGGAGCGGTTCACTTCGAAACTGGAGACCGCCGCGAAGACCACATGGACCGCTGTCATCACCGGCCCCGATGCAAAAATGGCGGCGGCCGAGATGGTCGCAACGCTCTGTGATCGGTCCCTCGATGAGTTTCTCCCCCACCGCTGGAAGTCGGCGTTCGACGTGTTTCATTATGACTCTGTCTCTTACGATTTGGCTTTGGCAAACGATTCAGCCGAGGGGTTGCGGGTATATTTTCAACGGGATTATTCGGCCAATGCTCCGACGACGGTGACCTTCCGGGACTTCCGTGACCGGCTCATCGAAGACGATTGGCGACAGCAGTATTTCGCACCGCGGAGCCTGGCGGAAGGCGCGGATGTTTTCGAGGCCCCACAGATTCCTCAGAACTTTGGAGCTGCGCCCGGCATTGGTCTTGGAAGCTTCCCAATGACACCCACGACTCCCGAGCCTGCGGCGGGGTTCGACGATTCGACAGTGAAATCGAAGCGGACGCCGGATCTGTCCAAAGTGTCCGCCCGCAAAAACTTGGCGGAGACCGCGTTCTTTTTTCCGCATCTCATCACTCGCGACGATGGTTCGGTGGCGATGGAATTTACGACGCCCGAGGCGCTGACGACTTGGCGGTTCATGGGGTTTGCGCATGACGGCAACTTGCGCAGTGGTTTCATCGAGGACACGGCGGTAACCTCGCGAGAACTCATGGTGCAGCCAAATCCGCCGCGGTTTTTGCGGGAGGGCGATGCGCTTGAGTTCACGGTGAAAGTCGCGAATCAATCGCCGACCCGCCAGACGGGAAAAGTGCGACTGACCTTTGCCGATGCGGCCACCGACAAATCCGCAGACGAGCGGCTCGCGAATACGATGCCCGAGCAGGACTTCGATCTACCGGCGAATGAATCGCGCAGTTTTTCGTGGAAGCTCAAAGTACCCGACGGCGCGGAACCGCTGAAGTTCAAGGCGCTCGCGGCTACGGACCGAATGTCCGACGGCGAGGAAGGCCTGCTGCCGGTGCTTTCCCGACGCACACTGGTGACGGAGTCTCTTCCCATGTCGTTGCGTGGCGCGCAGACGAAGACGTTCGATTTTACGCGACTAGCGGAGTCCGCGAAGAGCGGCACGATTCAGTCGCAAAGCCTCACCGTGCAAATGGTATCGAACCCCGCGTGGTACGCAGTGATGGCGCTGCCGTATCTCATCGAGTTTCCGCACGAGTGCAGCGAGCAGACGTTCAACCGATATTACGCAAATGTGCTCGCCGAGCACATCGCGAACTCCGACCCGAAGATTCGCGCGGTATTCGACCAATGGAAAGCGACGCCGGCTCTGGCGAGTCCGTTGGAGAAAAACGCCGAACTCGCAGCGATCACGCTCGAAGAAACTCCGTGGCTTCGCGATGCAAACGCGCAGGGCAAATCGCGGAGGAATGTCGGCATTCTTTTTGATGAAAACCGCCTTGCTGCCGAGAAAACGCGGGTATTTGAAAAACTCGCCGAGACGCAAAACGCCGACGGAGCATGGTCTTGGTTCCCCGGCGGGCCGCCGAGCGACGCCATCACGCTTTACATCATGACCGGCCTCGGACGACTACGGCGCATGGGCATCGAGCCCGACCCTGCGCCCGCAGAAAAAGGGCTGAAGCGACTCGACGGCTGGATCGAAAAACTGCACCGCGAGATCCTCAAAAACGGCAAGTCGAAGGAGAATCATCTCACCACGGAAATCGCCGCGTATCTTTACGCACGGAGCTTTTTCGTGAACGGCAACCCGATCCCGCCTGAGTCCCGGCGAGCGGTAAACTACTTCCTCGCACAAGCCCGCGAGCATTGGCCGAAGCTCGGCAACCGCCAGTCGCAGGCGCACGCGGCGATTGCGCTTCACCGCTTGGGAGACAAGGCTGCGGCGGCCGAAATCGTGAAATCACTCCGCGAACGGGCGACGACAAACGAGGAAATGGGAATGTTCTGGCGCGAGGCGGAGCAGCCGTGGTCGTGGTGGCGCGCACCCATCGAGACACATGCAATGATGATCGAGGTTTTCGACGAAGTCGCCGGCGATGCCCGTGCTGTCGAAGACGCGAAAGCCTGGCTGCTAAAGCAAAAGCAGACGCAAGACTGGAAGACGACCAAGGCGACGGCAGATGCAATTTACGCGCTGTTGCGGCGCGGAACGAACATCCTCGCATCGGACGCCGTCGTGGAAACGAAACTCGGCGACATGGTCCTCAAGCCTGGCAAACTGGAAGCAGGAACCGGGTTCTACGAGCACAAGTTCGTCCGCGCGGAAGTGAAGCCGGAGCTTGCGCGAATCACGCTCACCAAGACCGATGCCGGCATTTCGTGGGGCAGCGCACATTGGCACTACCTCGAAGACATTGCAGACGTGACCGCCGCGGACTCCGGCGCGCTCATAGTGGAGAAGCAGCTTTTTGCCCGGCAGGATTCGCCGAAAGGACAGGTGCTCGTGCCGGTGAATGGCCGCGTGAAAGTGGGCGACGAACTCGTTGTCCGCATCATCCTCCGGGTGGATCGCGATATGGAATATGTCCACCTCAAGGACCATCGAGGCAGCGGCACCGAGCCAGTCAATGTGCTCAGCGGCTATCGCTGGCAGGGCCGCCTCGGTTTTTACGAGACGACCCGCGATGCAGCGACGCACTGGTATTTCGATCGCCTTCCGAAAGGCGAACACGTTCTGGAGTCATCGGTCCGCGTCGTCCATCGTGGACGCTACCAGGCCGGGTTCGCCACCATTCAGTGCATGTATGCGCCGGAGTTCAGCGCACATTCCGGTAGCGCATGGGTGGAGGCTGAGTAACAGTCGTAAAATCAGACGCAACTTGAACTGGCTTGCACATCTTTTCTTATCGGAGCCGACTCCGGAGTTTCAAATTGGCGGGTTGCTGCCCGATGTCGCACCCGCAACTACTCTCGCCGATCTCGCGAACGAGTATCAGCGTGGAATGCAGCGACACCGCGACATCGACTCATTCACCGACTCGCATCCGGTTTTTCTGCGCAGCAAATCGCGCTTCGCTCCACCGCTGAGACGCTTTTCTGGAATTCTCGTGGACGTAATTTCCGACCACTTTCTGGCGAGGGACTGGGATCGCCACTCGCCACAGTCACTGATCGAATTCGCCGATGATTTTTACGCAGCACTGATCGAGCGACGCGGTGCGATTCCTCACGTTGCATTTACTCGACTGGAACCGATGAAGGCCGACAACTGGCTCTGCTCGTATGCCGACGTCGAAGGGGTGGCAACGACTTTGCGACGAATCAGCATACGGCTCAGCCGGCCATTTGACATGAGCCCCGCGGCGAGCGTGCTCACCGCGAACTACGCGGCATTTGAAGAGGATTTCGGGCAATTCTTCCCGGAGGTGCGCAGGCTTACCGGGAGGTGAGGTGCGTGGTGAGAAATCGCTATTGGGTGCTTTTCCGCAAACGGGGAACCTCTAACGAATTGAACCACGTCTCATGGTTACGGTGGCTCCGGAGGTAGGGCTCGAACCTACAACCACACGATTAACAGTCGCGTGCTCTACCATTGAGCTACTCCGGAATCTCCAAATGCGAGGGGCGGGAAAATACGGATACGGCGTTTTCCAGCAAGCGTATTTTTCAAAAAAGACGCGCTGTTAGCAAATAATCGTCGCCATCAGAGTCAGGCGCGCCAGCGGATCGGGCTCGGTGGTGAGATCCATCCAGGTAAAACCACGCTCTCTTCGGAACCAGGTGCCCTGCCGTTTGGCGTACTGGCGTGTGCCGATGGCGATGGCGGATTTGCAGGCGGCCAAAGAAAGATCGCCCGCAATGTGCGACTGGATCTCGCGCAGCCCGAGCATCTGGCTTGCGGTGGGGCCGATTTCTTTTGTCCCCTCAACTTCCGCGACGACACCAGCCGCGAACATTTCTTCCGTACGTCTCGTGATTCGCGTGAGCAACTCCTCGCGCGGACGCGAAAGGATGACGCCACGAACCGGCGGCGCGTTGTCCCATTCCTGCCGGAAGCTGGAGAACGGCTGCCCGGTGACGATGCAAACTTCGAGCGCGCGCACGACGCGGCGCAGATTCTTTTCATCGACAGTGTGATTTGGGTCCAGCGCGCGGAGTCGCGCCGCAAGCGCAGCAATCGGTTCCTTTTCCAAACTCGCGCGGAGGGCTGCATCCGCGACGGGCATTTCAGACGACAATCCGTGAGTCAGCGCGCGAACGTAGAGCCCGTTTCCACCGCAGATGACGGGCACGACGCCGCGCCGGGCGATGTCGACGATTCGCGCCAGCGCGGCAGTCCGATATGCAGCCACGTCGTACGGGCGGGCGAGCGGCACTTCGCTGATGAGGTGATGCGGGATCCTGCGGAGCAGCGCCGCGTCGGGCTTTGCGCTGAGAATATCGAGGCCTTGGTAGATCTGGAAGGCATCCGCCCCGACGATCTCGCCGCCAATACGCTCCGCGAGCTGAACAGCGAGTTCGCTCTTCCCGACGGCGGTGGAGCCGAGTACAAAAAAGGCGTTGTCCGGAAGGCTCGTCGCAGGGGGCTGCATCAACTAAAAGTCGCGGCGCGATTCGCTTTTCGAGCCGGAAACCACGAGCCGACGGCCCATGAAATCTTTGTCGTGGAGCTTCTCCGCCGCACGCTTCGCTTCGTCAACGCTGTCCATGGTAACGAAGCCAAAGCCTTTGCTCCGGTCGGTTTCCCGGTCCGTGGCCACCTCGGCATTTTGCACATCGCCGACCGCCTTGAACAGGTCGTAGAGGTCACTATCCGAGACCCGATAGCTGAGGTTGCCCACGTAGAGCTTGGGGGTTGTCACCGCCACCCGTTCAGCCGGGCGGGCAACATGGCCTGTTTTCGGCTTTGCGGAGCCTGCTTTTTTTGCAGAACCGCCGGTGAAAAACGATATCAGCTTTTGCCAGAACGTGAGCTTTTTCGGCTCCGGCGCCGGGCGGGAATCCCGGCCGCCACGCTGGTCCCGAGACCCGCGACCATTGCGATTGTTGCGCCGCCCGCCGGGTCCTTGCCGACGAGATTGCGGGCGTGGGTCATTGGAATTCATGATGATTTAAGAAAGTTGAAATGTGCCGTCAGTCCCATAATGAGAGAGTTCACATGAGGCTCAAATTGGTCGGGCCGACTGGATTCGAACCAGCGACCTCTTGAACCCCATTCAAGCGTTCTACCAAACTGAACTACGGCCCGACTTTTGAGG
>JAYUSJ010000221.1:0-16232 GCA_043755735.1 Verrucomicrobiaceae bacterium
GCCTTTAGGCGGTCCCCCCATCCGCGTAAAACGCGGGTATCTGTTAAGCCCGAGCAAGCGGGTCGTAGCTGCGACGCCTCGTCGCAGTAGGTGCCAGCGGCGCCTCGCCGCTTTCGGGCCGTTTGCGACGGGGCGTCGCAGGCACTTCCTGCGACGAGGGCGTCGCAGCTACGACTTGCTTGAGCGGCTTCGCCACATGCTGCCACCGCGGGGCGGGTCGTCCGATTATTTCTGAAAGATGTCACTATTGCTTTGCTACTTCGCCGGAGTCGCATCGAGCAACGCGCGAAGCTTGGGGAAGAGCATCATGCCGCCCTCGGGGCGAAGGTCGGTCGGTTTGTTTTGGCGCGGTTGTTTGCCGAGTTGGCCGCGCAGCCATGACATCAGCGCATCGGTCCCGCTGCTGCCGCGGGAAGTGAACGGGAATCCATGGACGACGATGACCGCACGTCCGCCGCCGAGATCGACCTCTTCCACGGTCGGGACTCCCTCGGTGTAGAGCTTTTCAAAGAGCGCCGCGTCCTTGTTGAAAGAGGCGATGATCAGTTTGTCGGCGTCCTCAGACTTTTCCGACTCGAAGAAGGCTGCGGCAGATTTGTCCGGCAATTTGGCGCGGGTGAAGAGGAGCCATTGCGCCAATTGCATCCCGCGGCTGCGCGGAAATTCTGTGAGCGCGCGCTGGTGGTCCGGGTGTTTCGGGTCGCGGAGCGCGGGCTGGAGCGGCAGCCAAGCGATGACTTTTTCGAGGTCTGCGATGCGGCTCGCCTTTGGGAAGTTCTTTTGGTTGATTTCGTAAGCCCGCTGGACGCCGTCCTTGTCGCCGCGCGCCAGCGCATACTCGAAGCGCAGGCCAAAGCGATCTTCCTTTTCATACTTGTCGAGAATGGCGAGGGCCGCATCGTCCTTGCCCTCGATGAGAGCGAGCGAAACCGCGATATGGATGGCCTTGAATCGATCCATCCAGTTCGGAATTGCGTCTCCCACCTGGCTGAAAAAGCGCAGCGCATCCTCGACTGCGTTTGCCTGAGCGTAGGCAAGCATCACGTCCACGGTCGCGAATGTAAGGCCGGAGTCCCAATGGAGTTTTTCGAGTGCCTGTGCGTACGCGAAGGGTGCGCGTTTTTTGTGAAAGGTCGCCTCCATCGTCATGCGTGCGCTGTAGAGACTCGCCGGGACTGCGCGGGCGAGGTCGGACCGGAAGCCGAGCTCGTCCGCCAACTCATCGATGTCTTCGTTTTCCCATTTCTCTGCGAGCGGTCCCAAGTTGTTTGGCCCGCCCTCGGCGATCGCACGGCGCAAAATCTCCGCCGTCGTTTTCGCGTCGCCCTCGTGTTCGCGAGCGGTGACCAGGGCACGATGGGGATCGAGCATCCAGCGACGCTTGAAATGGGCGAAAGGATCCTTGCCCCATGCCGTCGGCGGCTTGATTCCAAGGTGCCGCCCAACGTTGCCGAAGACGGTGAATTCGTACCGGCCGCTGTCTTCGAGCGGCTTGATCGTCGCTTTCGAATTCAGCCGGAAAAATGCATTCCACCCATCGACGGCGGAAGGCCACGCGGCGACGAGTTCAGTCGTCTTCTCGCCATATCCTGAGAGGTTGGTCATACGGGCGTGTATTGAGCCGACTTGTTTCCCCGCGGCTTCCCAGCCGAAACCGAGGAGGTCGTCCTGCGTCACGACGGCGACGGGCCGGAGCGGGGACGAATTCACCCGCGCACCGAGGCTGAGCAGTTCGATTACCGCCGGCTCCGGATTTTTCAGGTCGTTTTTTCCGCGGACCTTATCCCGGCAGGCATCTGCAAGTTTGCGAACGAATGGTGAGTCGCCGGGCTGCTGCGGGGATTTCTCCAGGGCATCCAGCCACAGCTTGATCGTGCGCATCGGGATCTCCTGCGGAGGGTGACTCGCTTTTCGCGCCCAGATAATGTCCGAGCCAAAGTCGCACATCCGATCCTTCAATTTTCCCGGCCAGAGCTTGTCCATGATCTGCACCAGCACGTCGTTGTAGGCGGGTTCCATGTGTCCATAGCGCATGAACACAGGCCCGGCGCATTCCCGATTTGCGACGGCTTCCACGAGCGCTTGCGAAGCGGGCGGATTCGTCACAAGCGTGCGCCACATCCATTTGACGGAGTCGTTTCCCGCGAGCTCGCCCGGCGCACTTTTCAAGACTTCCGCCGCCTGCGCGTTTCGACCCGATGCAGTGAGAACGGGAATCCACGGACTGGCGAGTGAAACGCCGGAATAATCCTCCACGGTGCACAGCCACGCCGCAGAGCGCGCGGACACGATGGCGCTGATAAACAGTTGCTCCGCAGACGATGCCGCCAGAGTTCTCGTGAGACAGCCTGCGACTTTCGCCGCGTCGATGTCGGTCATGCTTTTTGAAAGAGACTCGGTGGCTTTGAAGGCGGAAGCGATGCACTCCGTGCGTGCGATGCCGGCCTCCGCGTGGGATTTCCAAAAATCCGGCAACGGCGAGCCTGTCGCTTTGGCCGGCTTCGGGACAGGTCCCCGGAGTTGCCTCCATACCGAGCGATACCACTTCGCGCCGCCGAGAAGATCGGACTCTTTGTAAACCACCGCGGCCGTACGGACGGCTTTTCCCTGGTCGTCGTTCCACGAGATTTTCCACGTCACGTCGCCTTTCGCTGTTTGCGTAAGTTGATAGCTCACATGATCCACCGTCGGCTCACGGAGCTGCCACGCGATCACCCTTGCCGCCTCCACTGGAAAGACGCGCTGCGAGGGATCATGAAAGTCGGTCGGGGGCGCATAAAATTGGGCAAAGCAACGACAGGCAGCGGCACAAAAGAAGAGTATCTGGAGTTTCATTGCCGCCGCTTTTATCATGGTGTCGGTAGAACGCGAGCGGCTTTCCGGCTGGGTTGATGCAAGAATGAACCGCTGGACAGGATGGAATCCAGTCCTACTGTGTTCGCCGAGCGTTCAAGAACGTCATCCGCATGAAATTCCTTCTCAAACTCATCACCATTCTGCTGCTCTGTGCATTCGCTTCCGCGCGGGCTCAATTGGTCAATGTCTCGCAAGGGAAGCCGACAACGGGCGACACGGCGTTTGGATTTCCGACTTCAAATGGCGTGGATGGGACGACTTCCACGTTCACCCACGCGAACAATACGAACGCGGCACCCAATAATCCATATTGGCAGGTGAACCTCTCGCAGAACTACGATCTCACGCGGCTGGAAATCACCGACCGCTCCGATGGCTGCTGCTCGCCGAACCGGCTCAATGGCTCGGAGATTCGCGTCTATGACGTGAACAATATGCAGATCGGCGCGACGATTTCCATCGCAGGGCTCAGCACGCCGAGCAGCTCGCAGACGCTTGTTTTTACAAATGGCGCGACGGGCTGGCCGGGCGCGCGGCGCATCCGAATCGATGGGTATGTGCAGTATTTCCAGTTCTCGGAGTTTCGTGCGTTCACGGGTCAGCCGCTTATAACGTCGAATCTCGCGCTGAATGGCGTCGTCACGAGTTCCGGCACTACGTATCCCGGCTATCCCGCGTCGAACTTGACGGACGGGGATCCCACAACGTTTTCGCACCCTGGAGAAGGCGCGCCGCTTGGTGCGTTTTACACGGTGGATATGGGCGCGACGTATGCGCTGGAGCGCGTCGTTATTTTTAATCGCCACGACTGCTGTCCAGAACGGCTCTCGAACTATCGCGTGCAAATCATGGCGGATAACATCGGACTTCCCGGCGCGGTGAATTGGACCGGAAATGTCCGGACCGACGGCTCGAACAGCGGTCAGAGCGGCTCGGATACGGTGCGCGTGGCCGATGGCACCGGCACGTTTTCCGGGCGGTTCATCCGCGTGACGGACCTCGGGAACCAACCGTATCGCCCGCAGATTGCGGAAATCGAAGCTTACGCTCCGGTGCCCGCGACGATCCGCTATTTCCTCACGGATGCAGGGAATATCGGCGGTCCAGGCCTGCCTGCGGGCGCCACTCTTTCGTGGGCGGTGGAAAATGCGATGACTGTTTCCATCAGCGGAATCGGAAGCGTCCCGACGACCGGCACTATCGCCGTCGCGCCCGGCAGTGCGACGACTTACACGCTCACCGCGACGCGCACCGGTGCGGCGAACTCCGTGGCGACTGTCACCATCGCGGTAAACGCCACGTCCATTCCGCCGAAGATCACGGAGTTCCAGGCAGCGGACGGAATCCTCGAAGACGAAAACGGCGACCGACCGGACTGGATCGAGCTTCAAAATCCGAACGCATTTACCCTCAACCTTGCGGGCTACACGCTCACCGATGCGCCGCTCGAGCCCGCAAAATGGACGTTCCCGCTCGCGAACATCGCGCCCGGCGGCTACGCGCTCGTCTATGCTTCGGGAAAAAATCGCATCATCTCCGGCTCGCCGCTTCACACCAATTTCTCGCTCTCGGCGTCCGGCGAATACCTCCGACTCTCCGCGCCCGGCGGAGCGCTCGTGCAGCAATTCCCCGCCGACTACCCGGCGACTTTGCTTTTTCCGAAACAATACGACCGCGTGACCTACGGCCTCACGGCTGCAGGCGCGACGAAGTATTTCAAGCCCGCGACGCCCGGCGCGGCAAACGGCGCGGGGCTCGATGGAGTCGTGGCCGACACGAGCTTCAGCGTAAAGCGTGGTCTCTACAGCACGGCGCAAACGGTAACCATCACCACGACGACCGCAGGCGCGACGATTCGCTACACCACCGACGGCACGGAGCCGACTGAAAGCACCGGCACGGTTTACACGACGCCACTTTCCATCGCTACGACCACGGTCCTGCGCGTCGCAGCGTTTAAGACGAATTTCGCGCCCACAAATGTCGATACGAATACCTACATTTTCCCCGCCGCTGTAGTCGCCTCGCCAGTCATGAGCACGACCATCACGCTGGACCCGACATACGGCCCGCAGATGGTCGCGGCGCTCACCGACATCCCGAGCATTTCTGTCGTCTCGCCGTCCGCAATCGTGAACGGAACCAGCGCGCTGTGCTCGTTTGAGTGGATCCCCGTTGCCGGACTCACCGTGCAGGAAAATGCGGGCATCGAGTTGTTTGGCGGCGCTTACACGAACTTCCAAAAGAAGAGCTTCCGCGTAGCGTTCAAGTCCTCATTCGGCGCTGCGAATATCGAAATCCCGGACCTCTTCACGGGCTATGCGCGCGGGTGGAAACCGGTCGGAAAATTTGACGCGCTCGAACTCCGCAGCGGCTCGCACGACATGGCGCAACGCGGCTTTTATATGTCGAACATTTTCACCGACGGCACGATGCTCGACATGGGCGCGCTCAACCCGCACTCGCGATTCGTCCACCTGTATCTCAACGGCCAATACTGGGGCATGTATCAGCTCCGCGAGCGCTGGGACGCCGACATGCACAGCGCCTACCTCGGCGGGCCTTCGGACGGCTACGAATCCGTGAACGGAAACCTCAACGTCGGCGGTTGGGCGGAACCCGGCGATGCTTACGACGGCGACGGCACTTTCTGGGCGCGCGTGAAGTCGCTGCGCGCCAACTATACCGGCGTCAGCCCGTATCTCGATGTCACGCACTACGTCGATTACATGCTCATGTTCTGCTTCGGGAAAAGTGAGGACGAGTATCGCATCGTGAGCCCGAAGAACGTCGGCAGCGGATTCAAGTTCCTGCTCAACGACGCCGACGGCTACCTCGCCAGCTCGAACTACATCAACTCCGTCCCCAGCGACCGCATGGCCCTCCGCTCGAACCCGAATCCAGGGCGGCAAAATGGCGACGGTCCCGGCAGTATCTTCAGCCAGCTCTGGCAGCAGGGACACACGGATTACAAGATGCTCCTCGCTGACCGGATTCACCGCCACCTTTTCAACAGCGGCGCGCTCACACCTGCGGCCACCAACGCCCGACTCACTGCGATGTGTACGGAGGTTCAGCGAGCATTTTACGCCGAGAGCGCGAGATGGGTCGCGACTGGTGAATCCCGCACTCCTGCAACGTGGGCCAGCGAGCGAAACAATATCCTCACGAACTTTCTGCCGACTCGTACAAGCGTGTATCTCTCGCAGCTCCAGGCGCTCGGCTATTACCCGGGCGTCGCAGCCCCCGCGTTTGGCGGCGGCATCGTCGCCAGCGGCGCCACGCCCAGCTTCGCCGTGGCCGGGGCCACCGTTTATTTCACCAAGGACGGCAGCGCCCCGCGACTGCCCGGCGGCGCGATCAATCCCGCAGCGCAAATTGGCAACAGCACGGTCATCACTGAAAACACCCGCCTCCGCGCCCGCGCTCGGAACGGCACGACTTGGAGCGCGCTGAACGAAGCGTTTTACAACGTCACCACGCCGCTCGCGCCGGGCGACATCGTCTTCTCGGAAATCCACTACAACCCCCAGGGCGACGACGACTCCGAGTTCATCGAGCTGTGGAATCCCACCACCCACGCCGTGAACCTGCGCGGCGCGAAATTCACCGCCGGCCTCAGCTACGACTTCCCCGACAATCGCGACACGATGCTCGCTCCCGGCGAACGCATCGTGCTCGTCTCCAGCCTCTACAATTTCCAGCAGCGCTACGGCATCAACATCCCCGTCGCCGGCGTCTATTTCGACCGCCTCGGCAACGACGGCGACACCCTCACACTCGCCACCGGCAGCGCCACGGAACTCATCTCGCTGCAATTCCAGGACGTCGCCCCGTGGCCCGAGACCGCCGACGGCAACGGCTACAGCCTCGTCCTCGCCAACGTCGCCGCCCCCGCGCTCTCATCGAGCTGGCGCACCAGCATCGCCGTCAACGGCAACCCCGGCACCACCGACGCCGCATTCCCTTTCACCGGCACCGCCCTCGCCGATACCGATAAAGACGGCATCCCCGCCTTGCTGGAGCATTTCTTCATGACCAATGACACCGTCTCAAACCGTTCGCCGCTCACCGCCGGGCGCACGCTCGACGGCCGCCTCCAAGTCACCTTCCCGCGCCGCCTCGCTGCCGACGACCTCACACTCACCGTCGAAGTCAGCGCCGATCTTTCCTCCTGGACCACCGCCGCCACGCGCACCGCGCATATTAATAACGGCGACGGCACCGCCACCGAGACCTGGACCGCCGACGCCGTGGAAAACGCGCAATTCATTCGCCTCCGCGTCGCGAAATAGATTCGCAGCGGCCCGCCGTTTCTTTAAAAGAGCGGCACGATGAGAAACGCTGAAACCGGTTTTCCGCCCGCAGGCACACGATGATTTCCAAGCTGCCACGCTGGGTCTGGGCGGGAGCATGGGCGCTCGCGTTTGTCGGCGGCATGGTCAACGTCGTCGGGCTCCTCGGCTTTGAGCATCAAGCCGTCACGCACCTCACCGGCACCACATCCATGCTCGCCGCCGCGCTCGCATCGCTCGATGTCAAAACGGCCCTCCATCTTGCCGCCATCATCGGCTCGTTTGTCGCCGGCAACGTCATCAGCGGCTTCCTCGTGCAGGACAGCACACTTCAGCTCGGGCGCCGCTACGGCATCGCCCTCCTGCTCGAGTCCGCACTCCTCTGCATCGCCGTCCCGTTGCTCGACCGCAGCAGCATGTTCGGCATCTATTCCGCATCCTGCGCCTGCGGTCTTCAAAACGCCATGGTCAGCACCTACAGCGGCGCCGTCATCCGCACCACGCACATCTCCGGCATGTTCACCGACCTCGGCATCTTCCTCGGCCACACCCTCCGCGGACTACCCGTCGATTCGCGCAGGCTGCGGCTATGCTTCCTCGTCATCACCGGCTTTCTCTGCGGCGGAATCGCCGGCGCCGTCGCCTTCCGCCAGCTCCACAACGCCGCACTTTTCATCCCCGCCGCACTCACCGCCATCACCGCATTCACCTACCGCGCGACCCTCCTCCGAAAATCATAATAGGATTTCCCGTTGTTCAGGATTCGCGTGGGTTGCCACGGGCGGTACGCTCGGGTACGAGTATTACAAATGAGCCGCGCATTTTTACTTCTGTGTTTGTTTGCGTTCCCGGCGTGGGGGCAGACGGGTATTTCCAAAGAGACCCGGCGTTTGTTCGAGTGGTTCGACTCGCTCGGATTTGAAGACACGAGCAAATCGAAGTTTGTCCACATCAGGCTCGGCGGATGGCAAGAGATCGATGGAAAACGGGGGTATGACGAGTGCGGTGGTTTTCTATTGGAAGACGGTGGAGCGACATTCCGAGTCGTGCTTGCGGATCTCACCATCGCTCTTTGCAAAAAGGCGGGTGTTGGCGAGGGCGATGACGATTATTGCGGCTATCGGGAGATCCCGATCGAGACAGAAGCGCGGAAGGTTCTGCGAGATTTGGGAGACGGGAAGTATTTCAAAAAATGGGAGGACCGAGCGTTCGATTACGAAGACAGAATCACTCGTCCGGCTCAGGTTTTCGTTCTGGCACGGGCGTGCGCGCATCGGGGTCACGGAGCGCTCGCTGAATCGCTTGTCCGTGCGTTACGGAAGCATCCATGGCGCGACGGGTCGAACCGGTCTAGGGAGCCATTGCAAGACGAGTTGGAGCGTCAATTCGGAAATGTGCTCTCATGGCAGATTCGTTCCGCGCTTCGAGACCCGCAGATGAATTGGGCCGATTTGAGTGCCCGGGCTTCGAAGATTGCCGAGGCGCTGGGTGATTCACGGATGGAAAAATTTGCCGCCGCGACGGCGCGGCTCGCCGAGGAGGAGACGGCACATTTGCGAACCGCCCCGAAGTCACTCGAAGGGCTGACGCCCGATGAAGCCGCGCGCGAACTTGTCTGGCGCCTGAGAGATGAACAAGACCCAGATTGGGAAAGTGACTTCTGGCAGAGGCCATGGCCGTTTGTCCCACGCAAGAGCAACGGAGCCATGGAGGGGCTGCGTAAGTTGAGCTTCGATGCAGTTCCGGCGCTGATTGAGGAATTAAAGCAGGAACGACTATCTCGGAGAATTCTCCGGAGTGAGCGCTACGGCGGATTCATCAGCACCTCCAACACTAATGACCTTGCGATGAAGGTGCTCAACGACATCGCAGGCCTAAATTTTTACTCGGTCGGCTGGGGCGATGCTCCGGAACGGAATTGGTCACTTCTCGTGGCAGCAGTTGAGAAATGGTGGGCGGAAGTGAAGGTGAAGGGCGAGCGCGGATGGCTCGTAGAAAACGTCCAAACTGGCGGTAGCAACGCGGAACAGTGCGCAAAAAGACTGAACGCGAAGTTCCCGGAATCGTTCATCGATGCCCTCCTTGCGGGCACTCGGAAGGCGTCCGACGCCGGATTGCGGGCCGGACTGACGAGAGAGCTTTGGGATTCCCGTGATCCGCGGGTCGATGAGTTTCTCCGCGAGGAATTGCGGAAGGGGCCTGCTTTAGGAAACCGGGTCGCGGCCGCGTATCCGTTGCGTCATCGGGGCGACACCGAAGCGGAAGGTGCGATTCGAAACGAGTGGCTCGCATTGGCGAAAAAGAGCCGGAGCGAAGATGACGCGAATGGCCGGAAGGAACCGACCAACCTGACCCTTCCAGGTGCAGCGGAGTCGGGTGGCGGGGCGCCCGATTCAGCCGTGCATGCACTTCAGTTTCTTGTGAACGGAAATTCTCCAGACTCCATAAAAAGCCTGCTGTCCGCATGGGACGATTTCCCGAAAGACGTCCGTGGTTATTTAGCGAATGCATTTTACTTGCGGGACTTCGCACTGGATACGGTGGTGCAAAGAGCCCCGGACGCGACAACCAGGGTTTTGATTCGCGAAATCCTGCTCAATGCCCTGGAGAAAACGATGGATCTTCGTGGAGGGGTTCCGAAAATGCCTGCTGAGTCGGCTTACTCGGTTGACCTAGCGACAGCTCTCAATGCGCATTGGCCAAAGGAGTTCCCTTTCGACTCCGAAGCCTCTGAACAAACGCAGCACCGGAACCGTATTGCGATGGTAAACGTTCATCGTCGCGAGTCGGGGTTGAGCGAATTACCTTCTCCGCCCGAGAACCCAAAAGTCCCCGCAACCAAAGCCAATTTTGTAACTGCGATTGAGTGGCTGCACGGCCCTGCTGCACCGAACCGAGCATTTAAAAAGCGGATTGACGGATGGAAGGATCGGAAAATTGACCCGGATTTGATCGTCCAGCTTCTTATCGATTACGCACGAAAGCCGCTTCCGCATACAAAGGGACTTAGCGTCTCGGTCTGCCGCCAAGGCGATGCGACGGGAATAGTCGTTCTAGTGAGCCTGAAGAGCGGCGAGCCCGGCAAGAATGCAGGGAGGAACATGAGCCATAGTGTTCGGTTTAAAGGAGGCGGTCAGTCAGTCGGCAGCAGCGGGGGCAGTGCGGACTCTTGTACAAAGCTTTCGGAATGGACCGATTTCCGCGACCGTGCAGCGAGGGCGATCAAAGCCCCGGCAGAGCAACCCTTCACGTTCAGCGCCTCCGTTTCACTTTCGGAGTGAGTATCACTTCACCGCTTTCAACTCCTCGTGCGTCCACGGTGTGGTGCGCGCTTTGACTTCCTCGCGGATGCGTGCGATGTCGCTCGGGGATGCGGGGCTTTTCCATCCGTGCCAGCGCTCGCCGATGTAGCTCAAAACCTGCGCGATCTGCTCATCGGTGTGCGACTTCTCCACGGGCGGCATCAGGCCTTCGCCGTAGCTCACGCCCTCGATGGGGCCGGTCTGGCCTTTGAGGAGCAGGCGTGCGAGCACGGGGACGTTTCCGCCGTTTCCAAACCATGCGGATTTCGTGAGCTGCGGGGCCATGAGTTTGTCGGCGATGCGCACGCCGTTGGCGTCCGGGCCGTGGCAGGCGATGCAGAGCGTCTCATAGACTAAGCGGCCTTTCCTGGCGGAGTCGCTGAGCTTGCCCAGGCCCTTGTCGTTCTGGTCGCGCTCGATGAGTTTCGCGACGAGGGGAAGCGGACGCTACGTGTCCAAAAATGCCGCGGGCATCTGCGCTGCGCCCTTTTCCGCGGCAGCGCGGAATGCGAGGAAGACCTGCGTGGCCACCTGCGCATCGGGGTCGGTGGCCATTGAGGTGAGCGCGGCGGGGATCGCTGCGTCGCGAGCGATGAGATGCGGCTCGGCGAGTTGCACGGCGGCGCGGCGAACGCGGGGATCCTCGTATTTCAGAGCGTGAAGGATGATTCCGTTAGTCAGTGCGCCAAGTCCTTCGAGGCACCATAGCGCGTGAATTCTCGCGTATGGAGTTTCACCGGAAAGGGCTACTCTCTCGAGCGACGGAACTACTGACTTATCTCCGCGTGAAACGATGAGCGCCTGCGCGGTGTCGCGCCACCAGCCGGTTGGATTTGCCAGATGCGCCACGAGTTGCTCGGGCGTCTCGTCCAGCATTCGAGGGGCTGCGGCGCGTGGTGCGTTGTCGGGGAGCAGACGGTAGATGCGGCCATGCCGGAACACCTTGAGCATCCCCCAGCGCTTGATGCGCTCGTAGCGCTCCACCCAAAGCTCCAGCTTGTTCTTGCGGTAATCCTCGACGTACCGTGCGCGAAGTTCCGGCGTCACGGATGTCGGGAACCACTCTTTTTCCTGGATGATTCCGCGATACAAATCCGCGATATAAATGCCGCCATCCGGGCCGTTCTCCGTCCACACCGGACGGAAATACGCGTCGGTGCTGCGGACAAATTCCGAGCCGGGAAACGCGTTGTGCGCGACGCCCGCGCCATCCTTCCACTCAAAGCGGCTCATGCGAATGAGCCGACCCACCGGCTCGCACCCCAGCGAGTTTCCCTGCCACTGCGGGAACACCGCCGAGCGCACCACCGACTGCCCGCACGTCGCCGAGAAACTCAAGAGCTGCGCTTGCCTTTTCACATCATAGCCGCCGTCGCTGAAGTCCCACACCGGGCAAATTCCCCACGGACGCTCGTAGTCGTCCGAGTGCTCTTTCATCGAAAGAATCGGATAGCCCGCGGGGAGTTGAAACGAGTGTGCCGGATTCGCGCCGCCGCCCCAACTGCACACCAGCCGCCCGTCGCTATCGCGCGCCAGGCCCCACTGGCTGATGCGTGCGCGGTCATGCCGCATCTCCACGAGCTTCCCATTTTCCCAGCGAAGCCGCCGGTCGTTCGTGCAGATCGTATTGTCGAGATTCCACAGCAGCCCGCTTTGCTGATGCTCGATGTTCCCGTGGTCCGGCTCACCTTTCCACGCCACTTCGCGACGGTCCGACACGCCGTCTTTGTTGTCGTCGAAGTAAGCCCAAATCGTCGAGTCCTCGGTAAAATGCACGAGCACCCTGTCGTGCAAAGGGAGCACCGAGCGCGGGAGAATCACGTTATCGATAAACACCGTGCGCTTATCCATCACGCCGTCGCCGTCCGTATCCACGAGCTTCACCACGCGGCTCACCGGGTCGAGTTGCTTCGTCGCGTGCTCGTCCTGCATGTAAGTGCGCCACTCGCAGACGTAGAGCGCGCCGTTTCCATCAAACGCCATCGCCGCCGGCTCCTCCACCATCGGCTCGCTCGCGACGCACACCAGCTTCGTCCCCTTCGGAACCTCGATCGTCTTGATGGCATCCGCCGGCTTCAGCGCGGGGAAAGTCGTATCCGGATTCCACTCGCCCTCCGCAAATGCAGCGGCGGTGAGAGCGAGCGGGAAAATGGCGAGTCGGAGAAGATTGTTCATTGGAAGCAGGTTCAAAAAGATCAGCGGACGTAATAACCCCGCAAAAACAAAAACCACCATCCCGATTATGCGGAAATGTCAGACCTCGCGCCCCGGCACATCCTTCTGCGGATAGTTCTCACAATACCGGCCCGACTCATCGAGGGGAAGCGGGCTTGCCAGATCCACGTCGTTCACCGTGGAACCAGGTCCCCAGGAAAAGAGCCGCTGGAAAAGCGGTAGCAGCCGGCTCGTTTTCACCTGCTCCAAAAAATACAACTCGTGCTCCTTTTCCTTCATCCCCATTTCATAGAGTACCGCATCGTGCTCTCGAATCCCGAGGGAATGAAAATGCCGCATCATCACGAAATATTCGCACACATTCCCGCTCTCCAGTTTCCCTGCAAAGAAGAATGGCATGAACTGACCGATGACGTGGCAACTCGCGGAAATGATCCGTCCGATAACGTAGAAGCGCACCTCGCAGCTGCGCGACACCGGGACATCGTAGAGATTCATAAGTCGCAGGACGTTTTCCCGATGATTCCACTCATCGACTTCGATCTGTTTCACTGCGGCCTTTGCCACCGCACACTTGAGCGAGGCCGCATGCCCGATGTATGCAAACGCCGCCGCTCGCTCCGCTGAGTACGCTTTTTGCAGCAACTTTACCAAGGCGCGATGGGCAAGCTTCATGACTCACCGAATCTGGAGGAAACACCGCGCGCGACGCAAGCGGCATCACACCCGGCTGGAGTGGATGAGTCGCCTCCGCAACGATGTCTCACCTCAATTGAAATCCACCCGATGCCGCGCCACCAATCGACAAAGGCCCTGCATATTTCCCAATGGATGCGCAATTCCGCAGGTTGCCCTGAGCCATGATATTATCCAAGCCATCACATCCAGACAGACTCTCGCTCAAGAGAATCATCCGCGGCGCTCTCGCGGTCAGCATCGCTTGCCTCGTAACGGTGGACTTTGCCTTCGCGGCGAAAGACCCGACGGACGTGACGGCCACCGTGGCTGCCGAGGTGAAGGACGGGCGGCTTTCGATTTCTGCGGACAACAAGAAGTTTGGCGATACCGCCGAGGGAGTTCCGAAAAAACTGCGTGTGGAATACACGATCGGTGCCGAGAAGCTCTCGAAGGACGTGCCCGAGGGCGGGAAGCTAGAGCTGGCCGCGCCTGCCGGGCAGAAGCTCGTCATTTTAAAAGCAATCTATGGCCCGGCGGATGGCTCGAAACCCGCGATGACGGGCGTGTTGACGGAAAATCCCGGCGAAGTCCTCGACACGCTCCCCGGCTTTAAAATCGAGCACGTGCTGCGCGCTGACAAAAAGACGAATGGCTCGTGGATTTGCATGGCGAAGGACCCGAAAGGGCGGCTGTTGCTCGGCGGGCAAAGCGGGCAGCCGATTACGCGGGTGACGCTGAAGGACGGCAAGAGCGCGAATGCCGAGGTGATGAGCATCCCCGTGAGCGAGGCGATGGGCATGCTGTTCGTCGGCGATGTGCTTTATATCAGCGGCAAGGGCAGTCGCGGTTTTGCGCTGTATCGCTGCAAGGACACGAAGAAGAACGATAGTTTCGACGACGTGGAGTTTCTCCGCGAGTGGAAGGGCGGCTCGGGTGAACACGGCTCGCACGCTCTCGTGCTCGGGCCGGACAAGATGCTCTATTCTGTGAGCGGGAATTTTACGGGAGTCCCGACGGACCTCGCACCGACTTCTCCGCATCGCAACTACGCGGACGACCTCGCGCTCAAGCGCATCGAAGACGGCAACGGCTTCGGCGCGGGCACGAAACCGCCCGGCGGCTATGTCGCGCGGATGGACCTCGATGGCAAAAACGTGGAACTTTTTTCTGCGGGTCAGCGCAACAATTACGACATCGCGTTCAACGCGGACGGCGAGTTGTTCGGCTACGACAGCGACATGGAATGGGACTGGGGCAGCCCGTGGTACCGGCCCACACGCGCCTTTCAGTGCGTGCGCGGCGGCGATCAGGGATTCCGCGAGGGCAGCGCGAAGTGGCCGGAGTATTACCCGGACGGCGTGCCGGCCGCGGTGAATATAGGCGTGGGGTGCCCGACCGGCGTGGTGTTCGGCACCGGCGCAAAGTTTCCGGCGAAATACCAAAAGGCATTTTACATCTGCGACTGGACTTACGGGCGATTGATGGCGGTTCACTTGAAGCCGGATGGCGGTTGGTACACCGGTTCGTTCGAGAACTTCGTGGCTCCCAAATCCTTGCACAGCAAAAGCGGCAAGACACCGCTGAATCTCACGGATGTCTTAATCGGCGATGACGGCGCGATGTATTTCACGACCGGCGGACGCGGCACGCAGGCGGACCTTTTCCGCGTGACCTACGCCGGGCCGGAGGCAGCCGTCCCGCTCGCCGAGAGCCAACTGCGCGACAAGGAAGGCAGCGGAGCCCGCGAATTGCGCCGTAAGCTGGAGGCGCTCAATGTGCAGCCCGACGCCGGTGCTGTCCCATTTGCGTGGCCGCACCTGAGCAATCCAGACCGCGCAATCCGCTACGCCGCGCGCATGGCCATCGAACGCAATCCGGTGGCCGAGTGGCAGGGCAAGGCGCTCGCCGAAAGACAGACCGACGCCGCGCTCACTGCGCTGCTCGCGCTCGCACGACTCGGGGCCGCAGATACGCAGCCCGCGATTTTCAAGGCACTCACTGCGTTCCCGTTTGCCAAGCTCACCGAGGAGCAGGCGCTCGGCAAACTCCGCGTCATCCAGGTCTCCATAGCACGACAGGGCGTGCCTGCGGCTGACCTCGCGAGCCTGGTAGTCGCCGACGTGGGCCCGCTGTATCCCGCGAAGTCGGAGATTGCGAACCGCGAGCTGTGCCAGATATTGCTCGCGCTGAATGCGCCCAACGCGATCGCGAAAACGGTCGCGTTGCTGAAGTCTGCGCCGACGCAGGAAGAGCAGGTCACGTATGCGGTGGCGCTGCGGAACATCAAGGCCGGTTGGAGCGAAGAGCTTCGCCGCGACTACCTGTCATGGTGGAGCACCGGCCCGGTGAAACAGCATCCAGCGCACGTCGTGCAGTGGTTCACGGATGTCGGCATCAACTACAACAACGGCGCGAGCTTCGGGAACTTGCTGAAGAACGCTCTCAAAGAAGCACAAGCCGCCATGACGCCTGCCGAACTGGCTGCGATGGGTGATTTGAGCAAACCAAAGGCCGTCGCGAAACCCGCTGCCGAGCCGCGGAAATTTGTGAAAGACTGGAAGACTGCGGACATTCTACCGTTGCTCGACAAGGTCGGAAAAGGCCGTGATTTCGCCCGCGGAAAAGCGACGTTCGAAGCCGTGCAATGCGCGCTTTGCCACCGCTACGGCGACATGGGCGGTGCTGCCGGACCCGACCTCACGGCGATCGCGACGCGCTTCAAACGACAGGACATTCTCGAATCGATGACCGAGCCATCGAAGGTTGTCTCCGAGCAATACATGAGCACGATGTTCACGCTGAAAGACGGCAAGGTAACCGCCGGTCGGATCGCTCAGGAAACCGATGATCAAGTCACCATCCTGCCGAATGCGTTCGACGCGACGGTCAAGGAAACGGTGAAGAAAACCGACATCAAATCCCGCGA
>JAYUSJ010000222.1:0-16219 GCA_043755735.1 Verrucomicrobiaceae bacterium
GTGGCCGATGAAGACGATGTTGTTTCCCGTGGTTCCCGCCGAGGGGACGTTGCGCGTGATGGTCGCCGTGCGGTCGGCGACTCCGTTGATGTAAATGACTCCGTTGTTCGTCGTGTTCACCGCGTCCCATGTCGTGACGATGTGATAAGTCTGCCCGACAGCGAGCGAGGCGTTGCTGTCCAGCGAGACGGGCGAATTACCGAAGCTGTAGTGCGGTCGAACCAGCCGCCCCGGCGTGAGGTAATTCATCATGAAGAAATCGCCGCCGCTTTCCCCATCTCCCACGAGGTTCATGAAGCCCGTCGGGCTCGCGAGAATCTTCACCCAAAACTCCACCGTGTAGCCCTGCGTGCCGATTTTTTCAAAGCCCGGCACCGTCACACGATTCGCGCCGGTGAGCGTGATGGCCTTGCTCGTCGGCGAGGCACCGACAATAGGCGTAGTGCCGAGCGTAACGCCCGCCGTCGCTGTGCCCGTGCGGCTGTTCCCGCTGCTGTCCGCGATGCTCGCCGTCGCGTCGTCCATCTTCCAATACGCAATCGGCGCGTCTGCCAGCACCTCGCCCGGGTAGCTGCCCGCGCCCGCGCTGGCAAAGAGCCCCGCGCCCGAAGACCACGCGCTATCATCGTAACCAGGCTGCCGCCATGCCGTGCTGAGGTCGGTGCCCGATTGTTCGTATTTCCAAGTCGCGCCCGATGCCGATGGCGTCGTTGTTTGCGTCACGGCGGATTGGGGGAGCGTTGGGCGCCCGTGGTAAAAAATCTCGTTAATCACCACCGCATCGCTGAACGCAAAAGCGTTCGCCGCGCCTGGAGTCGCCGCCGAGGGAAATGCCCACTCGCCCAGCGAGGAAACTCGCGCCCGCGGCACGGCTTGCACACTCACAGCATCGAGCACCTGCGCGCCGCTCGCCGAGCGCAGCGCAAATCGGTCGCCGGCCAGCGTCGTCACGCCGAGGATCGCCGCGGAAAACGAAACGAGTGCGCCGGGAACGAGCGTCTGCGAGGGAATCGTATAGCTCGTGACGCCGCCGGAGTAACGCGCGAGCGACATTCCGCCAAGGTCCACATTCGCCGCGCCGTGGTTTGTCAGTTCGATAAAGAAACCCACTCCCGCAGCGCCGACTTCATTGATGGAGACGCTCGCCGCAGTCGCGCCGGGAAAGTTTGCCGCGCCCGGAGTTCCGCCGACTTGAGCGGATTGCGTCCACGAGTCCGCGCGGTCGCCGCCGAGATTCGGTGTACGCTTCGCCAGCGTGGTGCCCGCGCCATCTGCGGAGGCAGGCCACGCGTCGTCGGTGCCGTAGCTCACTTCATCCATCGTGCGGTCGCTATTGTCCCACAGTTCCAGCTTTTCGCCCGAGTTCGAAAGCCGCCCGGTGAACGGCCCGAGCACGCCCGTCAGCCCCGGCACCGCCGTCATCAATGCGCCCGGATTCACCGCCACGACGAGATAGCCACGCCCCGCGATGCGTGTGCCAGCGGGAAAGGTAAAGCCCACGCCGTTCGCGAGCTTCCAGCCCGAGATGTCCACATCCACCGCCTGCTGATTGTGCAGTTCCACCCACTCCATCGTCGGCTCGCTCGCCGCCGGATGATACATCACCTCATTGAAGACGACGACGCTGTCAGCGAGCGCACTCGCTGCGATATTGACCGTGAAAACCGCGACTGCGGCTGCGACCCGGCGAATGTAGCTTTTCATAAAATGGAGAAGTCTCGGGATGTGAGCGCCCTGAAAAAAGTCCGGCCGATTTCGGTTGCGAAATCGGCCGGACCAAAAGGGTCGCTCAGCGAGCGGCTATGATGTTTCCGGCGTGGCTTACGCGCGCTTCCGGCGGAAGCCTGCGAGCATTGCGAGACCGCCGAGGAGCAGTGCTGCACTTCCCGGCTCGGGCACTGGCGCGCCGATTTGGAAATTGTCGCTCCACTGGCGATCATTTCCTGCACCTCCAACACCAACGAAATCATTGCTGCTCGCGTTCATAAAGGGAGCGTATGCCCCGCCGTTCAGCGTAGTGAGATTGACGATGCCTCGTGAGATTTCGTTCGTGAACACTTCGATGGTATTCGCCGCGACGTTTACGTGAATCGCGTAATTGTTCCATTGATTCGCAGATGAGATACCCGAGGTCAGCCCCGTGTTGAACTCACCGACGCCGGCGTTGTAAATCCCGATTTCCGGAAAGCTCGGATGGGCCGTCGTCCGGAAGAATAGCGATAGGTTACCCAAGCCACCAATATCGCTGGAGGTCGGGCCAAACGTCACATCCACGCGGTCGGGTTGTTGGACGTAGTCAAATTGAAGCACGAAGTTGCTGCTCAAATCATACGGAATGCTCCAGTCTCCGCCGCCGCCCTTCTGCGTGAACCCGGTATCCGAGCCTGCACCGCTGCTGCCGGGATATGGTGCGCCGCCTGTGGGAAAATTGGATGCATCTGTCGCGATTGAGAACGGACCGCTTCCCCAATTCCTCGCAGGATTTCCATACGTGGACTCCACGGCATCCACCCCGGCTGGGAGCGGATAGGTCTGTGCCACGTACCCGACACGGGACGGGACGATTACCCCCGTGCCGATGGAGAAAGTGTCGCTGTAGTGGAGCGAGCCGATGAGGGACGACGAGCCGACGGGGACACCGCCAGCATGTGCTGCGCTGGCAAAAGCGAGCGCGGGAAGGATGAGTTTGTAGTTCATGAGAGTGTGGGTGTTAAGCGCGGGCTTAAGGCAATGCACGGATATTGTGCGCCATACGGATTACACGCATTTGAGGATAACGCCATCACGCGTTCGCGGGATCCTGAGCTTTGCGGCTTTGCGGTGGGGCCGTTTCCTACGATAGATGCTCGGTGATGCCCGCTCCATCGCTGCCAATGATCTCGACGCTTGCCGCGTTGCTCGCGAATGCCGCCGTGGCTTCGGGGCCGACGGATGCGCTTGCACGGGTGGGCTCTGCGGAGCTACGGGCACACGATGCGCGGGCGGATGCTTTGAAGGCCGAGTTGAACGGTCTGCCGCTGGTGCCGGAGGCTCAAAATGTGGCGCGAGTGGGCTGGCATAGTCGGTTTAGCGATGGGGAGCGCGCGGCGGATGTTTCGCAGAGTGTGACGCTGGAACTCGCTGCGAGCGGGGCCTTTGATTCGGTGGTGCTGGTGCCCGTGAATGTGGCGTATGGCTCGCATCCCGGGCCGGGCTACGGTTTTCCGGTGCGCTTCCGCATTGAGTCTGCGGAGGATGCGGAGTTTTCCGTGCCGCTGGTGCTGGCGGATTTTAGCGGGGCGGATTTTCCGAATCCGGGGAGTCTGCCGTTATTTGTGGCGACGCCGGGAGCGCGGGGGCGGTTTGTGCGGGTGACGGCGACGCGGCTTTTCTCGCGGGGAAATGAAGCGCTGTTTGCGCTGGGCGAGCTGGTGGTCTGGCGCGGTGCGATCCATCTGTCATCGGGCGCGCTGTGCCGGACGAGCAGTAGCTACGCGAACGCGCCAACGTGGCAGTCGGGGAATCTCACGGACGGGCAGACGGTGCTGGGGCCGCCGGTGCTCATCGAGCCGACGCCGGGCAACGGGTATCATTCGCACGAGCGGCAGCCGGAGTTTTCGGAAAAGTGGGTGCAACTCGACCTCGGCACCGCGCAGCCGATTGATGAAGTGCGACTGTTTGCCGCGCGGCCAAAGGATTTCCCGGTGCGTCCGGGCTTTGGTTTTCCAAAGCGCTTTCGGGTGGAGGCGAGCGAGTCGGCGGAGTTTGCGCGGCGAGTCGTGCTGGCGGAGTTTGCCGACGCGGATTGCGAGAGCCCTGGTGACAATCCGTTTGTGGTTGCGGCGCGGGGAATCCCGGCGCGGTATGTGCGGGTGACGGCGACGCGGCTGTGGGAGCGGAACAATGATTTCGCATTTGCGCTGAGCGAGCTGGAGGTGTTCTCGGGCGGCAGGAATCTCGCGCTAGGCGCGGTGGCTTCGGCTTTGGAGGATATCAATATGACGAACTGGAAGTTGGCGTTTTTGAACGACGGCTTCACGAGCTCGGGCCGGCTGATGGATTGGAATAGCTGGCTGCGCGGGCTTTCGCGGCGGCGCGAAGTGATGCAGGAACTCGCGGCGCTGGATGCCGCCCGCGAGCTGCTGGTGACGGCGGCATTTTGGCGGCTCGGGAAGTGGACAGCGGTCGCGGCCGGCGCCGTAGCGCTGGTCGCGGCGTGGTGGAGCGTGCGCCAGCGAAGGGCCCGGCGACGGGAACTGGCGAGGCTGCGCCAGCGCATCGCGGGAGATTTGCACGACGAAATCGGGAGCAATCTCGGCAGCATCGCGATGCTCGCAAATCTCGCGGCGGACCACGCGGACAATAAGCCGGACCTCGCGGAGATTCAGCGCATCGCGCAGGAGACGGCGGATTCCATGCGCGACATCGTGTGGCTCATCCAGCCGGGGCGCAGCGATTCGTCGGACCTTCCGGGGCGCATGAGAGAGATCGCACTGAAGCACCTCGCGGGGAGCGAATGCGTGTTTGAAGCGGAGGGCGTGTGCGGGCCGTTCCCGCTGGATTTTGAGCGGCAGGTGATGCTGCTTTTCAAGGAAGCGCTGAACAACATCCGCAAGCACGCCCGAGCCCGGCGCATCGGCATCCGTCTCACGCAGGACGGACGCGAATTTTCCCTGCTCATCGCGGATGACGGCGCGGGCTTCGACCTCGCCACGCCGGGCGGCGGTCACGGGCTCGTGAGTATGAATCACCGCGCCGGGATCATCGGCGCGACGCTCACCGTGCAGTCCTCGCCGGGCAAAGGCACGCACCTCGCACTTCACGCACTCATTCCATGACTCCACCAAAAACCAGCGTCTGGCTCATCGAGGACAACGCGACCTTTCGCCGCACCATCGCCCGCACCATCGGAAAGCAGCCGGGCTTCTCGTGCGACGGCGATTTTGCCCGCGCCGAAGACGCCATCGCCGCGCTAAAGACGGAGACAAAACCGGCAATCATCCTCCTCGATGTGGGGCTGCCCGGCATGAGCGGAATCGAAGCCATCCCGCAACTCCGCGCCCTCGCTCCGGATACAGCGATGCTCATTCTCACGGTGTTTGAGGATGAGGAAAAAATCGTCGCCGCCATCTGCGCCGGCGCATCCGGGTATTTGCTAAAAACCGCGTCCGCCGAAGAACTCATCCGCGCCATGCGCGACGTCCTTGCCGGAAGCGCGCCGATGAACGGCCGCATCGCCCGCCGCGTGCTCGAAATGTTTAGCAAACTCGCGCCGCGCAAAAACGACTACCATCTCACCGAGCGCGAGAAAGCGGTGCTCCAACAAATGACAGAGGGATTCATCAAAAAAGAAATCGCCGATCACCTCGCTCTCAGCGTCCACACCGTGGACACGCACCTGCGCAACATCTACGCAAAGCTGCACGTCAACACGCGCACCGGCGCAGTCTCGAAGGCGCTGAAGGAGGGCTTGCTGTAGGAATTCCCGCGTTTGCGGGACTATGACGATGTCGGGGAAGCGGTTATTCCGCCGCGATGATTCGATTCGATCTGTCATAACAACTTTCTTGCAGGCACCGATGGGAGCCTTTGCGTGGAGTTGGTCCGAAATCCTATCAATAGCGCGCAGCCATCGAAACATCCTCCAACATCGACGAACCACTTTTATGAAAGCGCTGCGACAACCAATCGTGAAACGTCATCCATTCATGCGAACCGAACTTTTGAGACAATTCCCCAAACTGGAACTTCTGCTCACGGCTGCGGCGGCTGTCCACCTGCTCTGTGCCCCATTACACGCGCAGCAACCTGCTGACCCGTTTCCAACGAGCTACGCCGATCCGGCGGTGCCGCTCCTTCAACTTCCGACGAACTTCCGGGCGCGCCGCACTTCGGCGAATCTGGCCATGGCGCCGGGCAAGCCGGTCGAGATCTTCAATGCTGCGGGAGCTGGCTGCGTGCGCCATCTGTGGTTCGTGTTTGGTGAAAAGAACATCGACGATCTGACGATTGAGATCACGGTCGATGGCGCTGCTGAGCCTCAGGTCCGGATGCCGTTCCGCTCGTTCTTCGGTGCGCTGTTGGGCTTCGAGGATTACCACATCGACAGTGCGGGGCTTGCGAACTTTCCGAACTTCACCATCACCAACGATCCGATGATTCCGAAGAAGGCCTCGCCCGGCTGGAATCTTTACTTGCCGATTCTTTTCTCCAAAGGCTGTCGCATCGTATTGCACGCGGCCTCGGGGAAAAACGGTGGCGGCATGATCGACTGGCAGCAGTATCGCGATGAAGTAACGCTGACGCCGCTCCGCTTTTACGCGCAGCGCAACATCGCGCAGCCAGGCAAGCCTGCGGAGCCGTTTCCCATCGCCGAGACGGAGGGCACCGGGTTGCTCGCCGGTTACATCATGGGCTGGCGGCAGCGGGATCAGGGCGACATGGTCTTTCACAATGGCGGCACGCGGCTGCTGATCGACGGCCAGACGGATCCGCATGTGATCTGCGGACACAACGTCGAGGATGACTTCGGTTTTTCGTGGGGCTTCAACCAGTATCAAACCAAGTGGGTTGGTTGCCCTTACCACGACAACCGCGGGCGCAATGATCAAGACGGCGTTTACTATCGCTTCTTCGGCCCGGATCCGATCCCGTTCCGCTCGTCGCTGATTTTCACCTCCGCAGCGCGGCCCGACGACTACGAGGCGGTTTCCTATTTCTACAAAGTGCCGGGTTCAAAAGCCCCTCCGATCATAACACCACCGAGCTGGCAGGTCGTCGGCCCATTCCCCGATGGCAAGGATCTCGAAGCATTCAAGAAGCCCGCTGACGATATGGTGCGGCAATTGTCGCAAGGCGACTGGCCGGGCAAAATCGCTTTCGACGGCAAGGAATTCACGAGTCACAAACTCACTGCGAAATACGGGTGGGTTCGGCTCGAAGGAGTGTATCAGACGCGTGCCGCTTATCCACGCACCGACGCTTCGGTCTATGTTCGAGGTATCGTCAGCAGCGCCACCAAGCGTCCTGCCACGCTGCATCTCGGTCTGGACAACTGGGCGTTCGTTTACCTGAACGGGCAGCAGGTGGCGATGCTCGATCATGCCGATGAATTCCAAACCGTGAAGATCCCCATCACGCTCAACGAGGGCGACAACCAGATCCTGATCAAAACGAACAACCGGATGAATCGCGACCGGCACCTTTGGGCGATCCATTGCGCCGTGGAGTAGGTCGGATCCAACCCCACGCTTTACGCGAGGCAATATGAAAGCCATCAAACGCCACCGCACCGCAAGCTATGAACACCACCGCTGAACCAATTCTCCGCCGCCGTTTTCTCCGCCAATCCGGCGTGATGATTGCCCTGCCGCTGATGGAATCCCTGCTGCCTCGCGCAGCGGCCAAGGAGGCTGCACGGAAGCCGGTGAAGCGCTTCGTGGCGCTTTCGAACAACTATGGCGTTTATCCGCAGGCGTTCTTTCCGGCGCAGGGCGGACGCGAGTACGAGATGTCGCCGACGCTGAAGCCGATGGAGCCGCATCGCGCGGATTTCACGGTGTTTTCCAATCTCGACCACGGGCTTCAGGGCGGTCATGCGTGCGTGCCCTCGCTGCTCAGCGGTGTGATGCCGGTGGTGGCTCCGAATTTTCCCGAGATGAACATGAGCCTCGACCAGAAACTCGCGGAGCATGTGGGAGCGGCGACGCGCTTTCCCGCCATGACGCTGGCGGTGAACGACGCGAATCTCGTGAGTTTTACGCGCACAGGTGTGCAGGTGCCGACGATGGATTTGCGGGCGATGTATCGCGCGCTGTTCGTGGACGACGATGCGAAGGACAAGGCTGCGGCGCATGAGCGTTTCGCGAGGCACGGGAGCATTCTCGATGTGGTGATGGACGAAGCGAAGGCTGTGGAGAAATCGCTGGGCGCGGCGGATAAGGCGAAGTTTGGCGAATATCTGGAGGCGGTGCGCGGGCTGGAGAAAAAAATCACGCAGGACGAACCGTGGATTGAACGCCCGAAGCCGAAAGCAGGCATCGCAGAGCCGCCGCATGGCAGGGGAACGGAGAAGGACTTGAAGGCCATGATTGAACTCATCGCGCTGGCGATTCAGACGGACTCATCGCGGGTGTTCACGCTCACGAGTGGATTTATAAACGGCGACTTCGGGCTGAGAGGCGGCTACCACGGCTTCTCGCATCACGGCGAACGGGACAAGGAGGTCGCAGCGCTCAAGGCCATCGAGGGCTATCAGGTCGCGATGATGGCGCATCTCATGGATTTGCTCAAAGCGCAGCCCGACCCGCTCAATGGCGGCACGCTGTTCGACCATGCGACGATTCTCTACGGCTGCGGCATGGCCACCGGCCAGCACACGACGCGCAACCTGCCCATCGTGCTCGCGGGCGGTGGATTCAAACTGGGCGAACACCGCGTGCTGCCGGTCGGCAAAACAGAGCGACTGCCGGCGGCGAATTTGTTGCTGAGCGTGCTGCAGCATTTCGGTGTGGAGACGGACCGCTTCGGGACGAGCACGGGAGCGCTGCGGGGATTGGAGGAACGGGCATGATGGCAGTGGGCGAGCGAATGGATGGCAGGGGAATATTTTCGATTCATTCCCCTGCCATCCATTCCCTTGCCAACCGTTCACTTGCCAAATATTTCCCTGCTCGCCATCCCTCGACCAACTTATCGAATGCCCATCCACCGAATCATCCAATTGCGTGACCTGTCGCAGGAAGAGTTTGACCGCCTTGATTCGAGTGTGATGCGCCACGCTTATGCCGCTCAAAACAAGCTGGGGCGGCTGTTTCACGAAAGTATCTACGAGAATGAATTGGCAGCCACGCTCCGTGCGGCCGGGCACGAAGTTCACACGCAGACGCCGGTGAAGGTGGCATATTCAACGTTCGAAAAGACCTACTACCTCGATCTCGTCGTTGACCAAATGATTTACGAGCTGAAAGCCCTCGCCGCGCTGATTCCGGAGCACGAGGCTCAGGCGCTGCATTACGCGATGCTCATGGATGTGCGCCGCACCAAGTTGCTGAATTTCGGCGCCGACCGCGTACAGGGAAAGCTGTGCTTCACTCCGATCGATAGCGCCCTCCGCCGGAATGCGCGCTTTGACACCACGCGATGGAGACCACAATCCTATGCCTGCGAACGCCTGATGGACATGCTTCGCGACATTATTGCCGACTGGGGCACGCACCTCAGCATCGCGCTCTACAACGATGCACTGGTCCATTTCAACGGCGGTGAAACCAATTGCCTCCAACGCATCCCGGTCGCTGACCTCGGCAAGCACATCGTTCAATCGCACGCGCCGCACATGGCTTTTGTCGTCACTTCCCTGACACGAGGCATCGATGACTATCGGCTTCATCTCACGCGCTTCATCAGCCACATGGAACTCACCGCGATCCAGTGGTTCAACCTCAACCACAGCACCATCTCATGCGAAACACTCGGGTGACAGGAGTTGGCAAGGGAATGGATGGCAAAGGAATGAATCGAAAATATTCCCCTGCCATCCATTCCCTTGCCATCCTTCTTCTCTGCGCACTCGGGGCGCGAGCTCAAGAATCCGTGGCACCCTTCCTCAAACAGCACTGCTACAAATGCCACGGCGCGGAGAAACAGAAAGCCAACCTGCGGCTCGACACTCTCGCGTTTGATCTCGCCAACGAATCGAACCTCGCTCGCTGGCAGGAAGTTCTCGATCAACTGCATCAAAACGAAATGCCGCCGCCGAAGCAGCCGCAGCCGGATGCCGCGGAAAAGGCGAAGGTCGTGGCACTGCTGAACGCGAAACTTAGCGACGCCTACGCAAAGCAACCCGCCGCCAAACCGCTCATCCGTCGGTTCAATCGCGTCGAGTTCCGCAACACGCTGCGCGATTTGCTCTACCTGGAGCATCCGCTTTTCCGGAACCTCGGCATCCCTAAGCCCGAGGATGCAAATGGCGACGGCACGGTTTCGCGGCGCAGCGAAGACCCCATTCGCGAGTTTCCGCCCGACGAGTTGGAACACGGCTTCGACAACATTGGCAGCCGCCTCGTGATGTCCGATTTCCTGCTCAAGCTCGTCATCGGCGCAGCGGAAGAATGTCTCGATTTCGCCACCGTTCCGGGCGACATGTCAAAGGTCGAAACGCAGCGCTTTGCATCGCACATCCGCACAAGCGGCCCGGGCGGACTGGAGGAATTATCGCGGCTTTTTAACAAAGACTATGACGTGCTCAAGGAGCGCTACCGCGAACCGGGCGCGGCATCCAATGTCGGACGCGTCGCACCTTCAAAAATCGCCGGCACCGGCGTTAGTGTGTCCGGAAAATACCGTATCACTGTCGAAGCTTCGGCGCACAACCAGCGGCATCCGTGGGGTGAACTCATACGCAGCCGTCAGGACGAACCGATGTTGCTCGGGCTGCATCTCATCGACTCCCGCCGCGGCGCTTTCAACGAAGGCAATCCCAACACCGAAATGCTCGCGCAATGGCCGCTGCCGGACGACGGGCAAAAGCGCGCCTATGTTCTCGAAACTTGGATCGATTCAAAGTGGCTGCCGTGGCTCGGCTGGGAAAATGCGCCGCACGAACGCGGCCTCACCATCGAGAAGCTCGTTCAAAAGTATATCCCCGCCGCCTTCGCTCCGCCGCCAAAAGGCAACGCGCCGGAGCAGGAGAAGAAGCAGCATCGCGACGACATGGCGCGGGCGCTTTTTACCGCAGGTTACGCCGGGCCGCACATCCGCATTCACAGTCTCGCTATCGAGCCAATCTTCGATTCATGGCCGCCGCGCAGTCACGTATTCCTTTACGGAAAGACCGGACAGGAACCCGTGGCGGAGTTGATTCACGACTTCGCCCGGCGCGCATGGCGTCGTCCGGTGATGCCGGAGGAAACCGCGCGCTACCTCGCGATGGCCAACGAACGCATCACGTCCGGCGCATCGCGCGAACAAGCCCTGCGCGTCGCATTCACCGTCATCCTGACATCGCCGAACTTCTACTACCTGCGCGACACTGCGGGCGCGGGCGATTTCAACACCGCACCGCGCCTCAGCTACTTTCTGTGGTCGTCCATGCCCGACGAAGAACTGCTCTCCCTCGCAGCGGCAGGAAAACTCTCCGACCCCGCCGTGCGCAGCGCCCAGGTCGAGCGGATGCTCAATCATCGCAACGCCGCTTCATTCATCCGCCGCTTCACCGAACGCTGGCTGCGGCTCGATAAACTCGGCTCCATGCCGCCGCCGGGAGGATTCTATTTTCACCGTCAGATGGAGGGCGAGATGCTCAAGCAGACCGACGCGTTCTTTGCCGATCTCATCCGCCGCAATGGCCCTGTGCGGGACGTCATCGAGAGCGACTACACTTTTCTGAACGAGCGCACCGCGCAGTGGATCTACAAGCGTGACGACGTGTGGGGCGATGCCTTCCGGAAAGTCTCCGCCAAGCCCCCGCACGGTGGCGGCATGCTCACCATGCCCGCCGTGATGACCGCCACGGCAAACGGCGTGGACACCTCGCCCATCGTCCGCGGCGTCTGGCTGCTCGAAAGCGTCCTCGGCACACCACCGAACCCGCCACCGCCAAACATCGAGCCGCTCTCACCCGACCTCCGCGGTGCCCGCACCATCCGCGAGCAACTCGAAGCACACCGCTCCCAGGAATCCTGCATGAGCTGCCACAGCAAGATCGATCCGCCCGGCTTCGCATTCGAAAGCTTCGACGAACTCGGCCTCTGGCGCACCCAGTACAAGATCGACGGCAAGGCTCTGAAAATAGACCCGTCCTCAAAACTCCCCGACGGCCGCGCCATCGCCGACATCCACGAAATGAAACAATACCTCCTCGGCAAGGAAGAACAGGTCGCGCGAAACCTCGTCGAAAAGATGCTCACCTACGCCGCAGGTCGTCTCCTCACTCCGCGCGATCGCGGCGAAGTCGAGCGCATCATCACCGCACTAAAGCCCGGCGGATACCGAGTCCGCGACCTCATCCACCGCGTCGCGGAAAGTCCTATTCTCCTGAACCAATGAACGAATGCGCCGATTCTCAGCAAACTGGCAGCGGAAGACTGTATTCTCGAAGGTTCGAACTGAATGTATTCCCGCGTTTGCGGGACTATGAGAGCTGCAGGGAACGGGTATAACAGCGGTATGATTCGCTCTTTGCCTGTCTTTTTTGTCGCTGCGGCGTGTGCTGCGGATTTGCCGCCTGCTTCGGTCGCGGCGGTGGATTTTGTCCGCGATGTGCAGCCGATTTTTCGCGAGCACTGTTTGTCGTGCCATGGGCCGGAGAAGCAGAAGAGCGAGTATCGTGTTGATGTGAAACACATCGCGCTGTCGGGCGGGGACAACTCGGCACCGAATATCGTGCCGGGGAAAAGCGCGGAGAGTCCGCTCATCAAATACGTGGCGGGTCTCGACGATGACATGCTGATGCCGCCGAAGAAGTCGGACGCGAAACGGCTTTTGGCGGCGCAGGTGGGGGTGCTGAGGCGGTGGATCGATGACGGGGCGGTGTGGCCGGATTCGGCGAGCGCGAAGGTGGTGGATAAAAAGGAATGGTGGTCGCTGAAGCCGCTGACGATGCCGCTTCATGGAGGTCCGGCGAATCCGGTGGATGCGTTCATCAATGCAAAGCTCGCGGAGAAGGGCCTCGCGATGTCGCCCGAGGCCGATCCGCGCACGCTCATTCGCCGGCTATATTTTGATCTGACCGGTCTGCCGCCTTCGCCGGAGGAGGTGGATGCGTTTGTCGCGGCCTACAGGCGTAATTCGCCCAATAGGGCCTATGAAGCCCTCGTAGACGCGCTCCTGGCCTCCCCGCGCTACGGCGAACGGTGGGCGCGGCATTGGCTGGACGTGGTGCATTTTGGCGAGACGCACGGATACGACAAGGACCAACCGCGCCGGAATGCGTGGCCGTATCGCGACTATGTGATTCGTGCGTTCAACGAGGACAAACCGTATGCGCGCTTTGTGCAGGAGCAGGTCGCTGGGGATGCGCTGTTTCCCGGCACGCGCGATGGTGTGGAGGCACTCGGGTTTATTTCTGCCGGGCCGTGGGATTTCATCGGGCACGCGGAGGTGCCGGAGGAAAAGATCGACGGGAAAATTGCGCGTCATCTCGACCGCGATGACATGGTCGCGAATACGATGAATACGTTTACGTCGATGACGGTGCATTGCGCGCAGTGTCACGACCACAAGTTCGACCCGATTTCGGCGGAGGACTATTATTCTTTGCAAACGGTGTTTGCCGCGCTGGACCGCGCGGACCGTCAGTATGACCTAGACCCGGCTGTGGCGCAGAAGCGCATTGGTTTGTCGGCTCGGAAGCAGGCTGCATCTGGGGTTGCGGATGGTTTGCGCAAGCAGGCGACGGAAAAAGCGGGCGATGTGCTTGCAGCGTTGGAAAAGAAAATCGCGGATGCAAAGAAGCCGCCGGGTGATTTGAAGTCGCAGTTCGGCTACCACTCGGCCATTGCGCAAAAGCAGGACGATGCGAAGTGGGTGCAGGTGGATCTGGGGAAAAAGTCGGCACTGAGCCAGGTGGTGTTGCATCCGTGCAGCGATGATTTTAACGGCATCGGCGACGGATTCGGTTTTCCGGTGCGGTTCAAAGTGGAGGCATCGGACGACGCGGCGTTTGCGAGCGGTGTGACGGTGATTTCGGATGAAACAGCGAAGGATTTTGCGAATCCGAAAATCAAAGCGGTGAGCTACGGCGCGGGTGCGTCGGCGCGGTATGTCCGCGTGACGGCGACGCGACTGGCGGTGCGGAAAGACGACTTCATTTTCGCGCTTGCGGAGCTGGATGTGATGGACGCCGCAGGGCGCAATCTCGCGCTGAAGGCAGGCGTGACGTCGCTCGATAGCATCGAAGCGGGGCCGCGCTGGAGCCGCGCGAATCTCACGGACGGCTGGTACGTCGGCGCAGATGTCGCGAAGATCGCCGCTGCCGATTCGACGAAGCTGGAGCAGGCGCGGAGGCTGATTTTGGAATCCATGCTCGGCGACAAGGCGACTGCGGAGCTGGATGCCGCCGAGCGCGAGGTCGCTGCGGTGGATAAGCAACTCGCCGCTTTGCCAAAACCGAACGTGGTGTATGCGGGGACGATTTTTAGCGGGAGCGGGACGTTTAAAGGCACGGGCGGAAAGCCGCGTCCAATCACGCTGCTCTCGCGCGGCGACGTGACGCGGCCCGGCGCTCCGATGAAAGCGGGAACCATCGGGGTGCGCTTCGACGTGGCGGAGACTGCGCCGGAAGGCGAGCGACGCGCGGCGCTTGCCCGTTGGCTGACGGACAAAAATAACGCGCTCACATGGCGCAGCATCGTGAACCGCGTTTGGCACTATCATTTCGGGCGTGGAATCGTGGACACGCCAAACGACTTTGGCCGGATGGGTGGAATCCCGACGCATCCCGAACTGCTCGACTATCTCGCAGCGAGTTTCCGCGACGAGATGGGCGGTTCATTTAAGAAGCTCCACCGCGCAATCGTGCTGAGCGCGGCGTATCGTCAATCGAGCACAGCGGACTCCGCGAATGCCCGCGAACTGGATGGAAACAACACGCTGCTCTGGCGTCAAAACCGACGCAAACTCGAAGCCGAAGCGCTGCGCGACAGCGTGCTTGCCGTCGCCGGAAAGCTCGACCTGACGATGGGCGGACCGAGTTTCCAGGATTTCGTGATCACGCACCCGGAGCATTCGCCGCATTACGAATATCACCTCGCCGACATGGAGAATCCCGCGTTGCATCGGCGCTCCGTGTATCGCTTCCTCGCGCGCAGCCAGCAGCAACCGTGGATGGCCGCGCTCGATTGCGCCGACCCGTCGATGCTCGTGGAGAAACGCAACCAGACCATCACGCCACTGCAAGCGCTCGCGCAACTCAACAATCAACTCATGGTCGTGATGGCGAAACACTTCGCGACCCGCGTGGAGAAGAGTGGCGGTGTCGAGGACGCATTCCGCATCGCGTTTCAACGCCCGCCGACCGAGCAGGAAAAAACAGCGCTCGCCGCCTACGTCGCGCAGCACGGCCTGGCAAACGCGTGCCGGCTCATCGTGAACATGAACGAGTTCGCGTTTGTGGATTGATCCCAGTCTTGACGTGCCGCGGACCGGTGGCGAATTTTGGAGCCCTATGAAAAATAATCCCGTCGGCTGGTTTGAAATCTACGTTAAGGACATGGATCGCGCGAAGGCGTTTTACGAAACGGTTTTTGCGACAAAACTCGAGCATCTCCCTTCGCCGAGCATCGAGATGTGGACGTTTGGAATGGACCACACTTCGTACGGCGCGCCCGGTGCACTGGTGAAAATGGACGGCTGCACATCCGGCGGTGGCGGGACGCTGGTCTATTTTTCATGCGAAGACTGTGCGCTGGAGGAATCGCGCGTCGCGGCGGCGGGTGGCGCTGTCTTCAAAACAAAATTCGGAATCGGCGAGTATGGATTCATCGCGCTGGTGACGGATACCGAGGGAAACATGATCGGTCTGCATTCGCTGAAATAGCGGGTTGAACCGCCGGTTTTCCACGATAGCCTCACAGCATGATCTCCGTTTTGGAAAAACCCGAAATTCGCCGACGCGCACTACCAATCAGCGTTTCCGCGTACCATGTGATGTTCGAGCAAGGACTCGTGGAAGAGCGCGCGGAACTCATCCGCGGAGTCGTCATCGAAAAAATGCCCAAGTCACCACTCCACACTTACATCGCCTCCGTCATACATCGCGCTCTGCTCCTCGCATTGCCGGATTTTTGGGTGCGCCAAGAACAGCCTCTTTCACTGGAAGATTCGGAACCAGAGCCCGACATTTCGGTGGTGCTCGGTAATGCTTCAAACTTTTCCAAAGCTCATCCAACGACCGCGCAACTCGTAGTCGAAGTCGCCGTAACCAGCGAAGAACTCGACCGCGAGAAAGCGGAGATCTACGCCGAAGCAGGCGTGGGCGAATACTGGCTCGTGCTCGCAAAGGAGCGCATCGTCGAAGTTCACACCGGAGCGAAAGATGGGCACTGGACAAACATTCGCCGCGTCGCGGTGGATGAGGAATTGCAGCCCACGATGTCCCCCGGCGTGCGGCTCGCGCTGCGGGATATTTTCCCGGCGTAGCGCGCTAGTGTAGTCCGTCAAACAGAGCGTAACTTATCGAGATTTGCGCGAGCGCGCTTCACTTTCTCAAGGATATCGCCGGCGCGCGCGGTCCAAATGA
>JAYUSJ010000223.1:0-4892 GCA_043755735.1 Verrucomicrobiaceae bacterium
GAACATTTGGTCGGTGAGGATGATGTCCTGGTGGACGCGCATGGGGACGTTTTCCATGGCGCGTGCGACGTATGCGGGCTCGGGGAGTGTGCGGAGGAAGTTGCCGCCGAGGCAGTAAAAGAAGTCGAGTTCGCCGCGACCGCATGCATCGACCATATCGACGGCGGTCATGCCGGGCCATGAGGGGACTTCGAAGCCGTATTCTTTTGAGAGCGCGGCGGCGTTTGCGGCGTTCACGGCTTTGACTCCGGGGAACGCGGTGCAATACGCGCCCATCTCGGCGCCGCCTTGCACGGAGCTGTGTCCGCGGATGGGCATGACGCCGCATTTGTCCCGCCCGACCCAGCCGCGGGTGAGTGCGAGATTGAGGATCATTTGCACGCCGTCGGCACCGTGCGGATGTTGCGTGATGCCCATGCTCCAGATGAAGATGCCGGTCTTCGCGGCGTGCATCATCCGGGCGAATTCCTCCATGCTGTTCTTCGGGAGCCCGGCCTGCTTTTCCAGCGCGGGCCATTCGAGCGACTCGATCTTTGCGCGCACCGCCGGCCAGCCGTTGCAGCGCTCGGCGAGGAACTTTTCGTCGATCCAGCCCATGCCGATGGCCGATTTCAACACGCCGTAGATGAATGCGATGTCGCCGCCCTGCGCGACTGGGAACCAGTAGTCCGCGATGTCCGTGCCGAAGAGCGCGCTGCTCGGCGTGGAGGGCACCCAGTAGCGCTTCATGCCGGGCTCGAGGAGGGGGTTGACGAGGATGACTTTGGTGCCGAGTTTTTTGGCCTCGTGGATGTATTTCGTGGAGAGCGGCTGGTCGTTCGCTGGGTTGCTGCCGAAGAAGACGAGCATGTCGGTGCCATACCAATCCTTGTAGGAGCACGTGCTTGCGCCGACGCCGAGCGTGGCCTTCATGGCAGCCCCCGACGGGCTGTGGCAAAGGCGCGCGGCGTTGTCGATGTGGTTCGTGCCGAGGAAGCGCGCGACTTTTTGCGCCATGTAATAGATCTCATTCGTGACGCCGCGCGACGTGATGAAAAAGGCGGTGCGCTTCGGTGTGGCGGCGCGGATGCGGCGGGCCATGCGCTCGTTTGCTTCATCCCACGAGATGCGCCGGAAGCCCTTGTCGCCCCGCTCGCGCAGCATCGGATACGCGAGCCGTCCCATTTCGCGGAGCTCGTCGTTGCGGAGCTTCTTCAGCGGCTCCACATCGGCGAGCAACCGGTGGTCGAGCGCGGGCATGGTGTTCAAGCGAAGGAGATTCAGCCGCGTGAGGCAGATGTGCGGGCCCTTGATGGTCCAGTCGTACAGCCCCGCGACGCCCAGCGCGCAGCCGTCGCACACGCCTTTCGTGATGACGTCGTACGCATACGGCAGGTTGTCGCGGTTTTTCCAAACGACCTTGAGCGTGTCGCGGATATGCTGCGGCTTGATCTCGCCAAGCCCAAACGGAATGAGGCGGCGAAGGATGTTGGTTTTCTTAACGGCGTAGTCGGACATCGTGGTGTGGCCGCAGATTACGCAGGTGCCCGGCGGTCTGAAAACTGCGGAAAGTGATTTTGCAAAAGTATGCTGCGACAGAAGGACGTGATTCGGAAAACGCGCTTTCGCTTGCCGAGTGGAGATTCGCGGAACATGGTCCGCGCCCTTTTTCAAATCATGATCGCACGTTACACATTGCCCGAGATGGGCGCCATCTGGGCCGACCAACGCAAATACGAAATCTGGCTGGAGATCGAGACGCTCGCCTGCGAGGCGCAGGCCGAACTCGGCCATATCCCGCTCGAAGACGCACGGACGATTCGCGAGAAGGGCAAGTTTGTCCTCAGCGAGATCGAAGAGATCGAGCGCCGCACAAACCACGACGTCATCGCATTCCTCGAAAACGTCGCCAGCTACGTGGGCCCCGCCTGCCGCTGGATGCACCAGGGCATGACGAGCAGCGACGTGCTCGACACGACGCTCGCCGTGCAGACCGCGCAGGCCAGCGACATCATCCTGCAAAACCTCCGCGAGCTCCGCGAAGTCATCGCCCGCCGCGCGAAGGAGTTTAAGCTCACACCGATGATTGGCCGCAGCCACGGCATCCACGCCGAGCCGGTCACCTTCGGGCTCAAGCTCGCGCTGATGTATGATGAATTCAGCCGCGCACTGGAGCGCTTCGAGCAAGTGCAGCCGCGTATCCGCGTAGGTAAATTGAGCGGTGCAGTCGGCACACACGCGCATCTCGATCCAAAGGTGGAGCAGCTCGTCTGCGAACGACTCGGCCTGAAAGCAGCAACGCTCTCCACGCAAGTCCTCCAGCGCGATCGGCACGCAGAGTTTCACACGGTTCTCGCCGTCATCGCATCGAGTATCGATCGCTGGGCGACGGAGTTTCGCCACCTTCAGCGGACCGAAGTTCTCGAAGTGGAGGAGTATTTTTCCGTGGGCCAGAAAGGCAGCAGCGCCATGCCGCACAAGCGCAACCCGATCACCGGCGAGAAGCTCAGCGGGCAGGCCCGGCTTGTTCGCAGCAACGCGATGGCCGCGCTGGAGAACGTCGCGCTTTGGCACGAACGGGACATCAGCCACAGCTCGGTCGAGCGCGTCATTTTCCCCGACTCGTGCATCCTCATGAACAGCATGCTGGTCTCCATGAAGAAGCTCGTGGATCGCCTGATCGTCTATCCGGCGAACATGATGCGGAACCTCGAAATCACGAAGGGCCTCTACCATTCGCAGACCATCCTGCTGAAGCTCACCGAGCGCGGCTTGGAACGCAAAACTGCCTACGAAGCCGTCCAACGCGCCGCCATGGCGACCTGGGCCGGCACGCAATCGCTCCAAGAAAACCTGCTGCTCGAAAGCGCCATCACCGACAAAATCCCCGCTGCGGAAATCGCGAGCCTTTGCACATTGGAGCATCACTTCCGGTGGGTCGAGGACACCTTCCAGCGGCTCGGACTGTAGCCGATTCGCCGTAACTGCATCCTCGCAATCCCGCCGCGCGCCATTTAGCGTGCCGCCTTATGAAAGCCCTAAGCCTTCTTCTGCTCGCCCTACTTTTCTCCACGCTCGGTGCCTGCGCGAGCAAGCATCGTGGCAGTTCGCGGACGTATGATGGCGACTCAAGCCCGCATCTTCACATGTACGAGGAGAATCCGGGCGGACCGCTGGGACGCTAATGCGGATCTCGAAGAAAGCCGAATACGCCCTCCGCGCGCTCGTGGCGATTTCCCGCCATCCGGGAAAATCGTGGTCCATCCAGGAGCTCGCGACCGGGGAAAAGATCCCGATTAAATTTCTGGAGCAGATCCTCCTCTCGCTCCGGCGTGCCGGCATTCTCGCAAGCAAGCGCGGCGTGGGCGGCGGCTACACGCTTTTGCGCAACCCCGCAGACATTAGCCTCGGCGAAGTCATCACGATTTTCGACGGACCAACGGCCCCGGTCGCCTGCGCGGCGGAAAAACCCTGCGAGCCTTGCTCCTGCCCCGACCAGCGAACCTGCGCTCTGCGGCTTGTGATGCGCGATGTGCGGAGCCGGATGACCGCGCTGCTCGAAAGCGTGACCATCGAAACGATGCTGAAAAGCGGAGCGGGCGCGGAGTCGTTCGACATCTAAAGTGATATGGCGGACGACTTGTTCAGCGCAAACTCCCCGATCCCGTCGGAGACCGCGAGGCCGTCAGTCGCACCGCTCGCCGAACGGATGCGCCCCCGCACGCTCGATGAATACAGCGGCCAGGAGCACATCCTCGGCCCCGGCAAGCTCCTCCGCCGCGCCATCGAAGCCGACCGGATCTCGAGCATCCTGCTCCACGGCCCGCCGGGCACCGGAAAGACGACCCTCGCGCAGATCATCGCCAATGCGACGAAGAGCCGTTTCGAGTCGCTCAGCGGAGTTGAGAGCAGCGTGGCGGACCTCCGCCGCGTGGTCGCAGCGTCACACAACCGGCTCGCGAATACGGGACAAAGGACGATCCTTTTCGTCGATGAAATCCATCGCTGGAACAAAGCGCAGCAGGACGTGCTGCTCCCCGATGTGGAGCGCGGCACCGTCCGCCTCATCGGGGCCACTACGGAAAATCCGTTCTTTTACGTCAACAGCGCGCTCGTCTCGCGCTCGCAGGTTTTCCAGCTCGAACCTTTATCCACCACGAGCATCGAGAGTGTGCTCCGCCGCGCGCTTTCGGACAAAGAGCGCGGCCTCGGGAATCAGCGCGCGGCAGCCACGGATGAAGCACTCGCACACCTCGCCACGGTCGCCGATGGCGATGCTCGCAAGGCGCTCAACGCGCTGGAAATCGGCATCCTGACCACCGCGCCGGATGCGGACGGGGTCGTGCAATTTACCCGCGCAGCGGCGGAAGAGAGCATCCAGAAAAAGGCCGTCGTCTATGACGCCACCGGCGACGGGCACTACGACACGATCAGCGCATTTATCAAGAGCGTGCGAGGCTCGGACCCGGACGCCGCGCTCTACTGGCTGGCGAAGATGCTCTACGCGGGAGAAGACATTCGCTTCATCGCGCGGAGGCTTGTGATTCTGGCCAGCGAAGACATCGGGATGGCCGACCAAATGGGCCTGCCCATCGCCGTGGCCGCGCAGCAAGCGGTTCAGTTTATTGGGATGCCGGAAGCGCGAATCACGCTCGCGCACGCTGCGGTGTATCTGGCCACCGCGCCGAAATCCAACCGCGCCTACGCTGGCATCGACGCCGCGATGGCCGAGGTAAAGGACGGTGTCACGCTCGCGGTTCCGCGCCATCTCCGCAGCACCGGCGCAGGTCGCGCGGACTATCAATACAGCCACCAAGGCGAGGGCGCTTACATCCCGCAAGCGTATCTCCCCGAAGGCCGGCGCTACTACGAGCCCACGGAAAATGGATACGAAAAGCGCGTGAAAGAGCGGC
>JAYUSJ010000224.1:0-16166 GCA_043755735.1 Verrucomicrobiaceae bacterium
CACGGACGCCGCCTTGCGGTTCAGCTACGGTTGCTCTCATCAGCTCCGATGTCATCTTTTCATGTTCATTAGTTCAAGCCCATGCCGGGCACACTAGCCGAGCCCCTCGGTCTCGGTACCGCCGACCAACAAAAGAGCCGCCCGTTTTTCCAGCCCGAAGTCGCGCACGACATCGCGGAAGTATCCGACGCTGGCATCTGTAAGCGCCTTCACAGGCTCCACGAAAACAACGTCGTGCCCGAGCGCACGCAACCCGAGCACGTATTGGAGTACAGCCCAAGTCGCGCCGCCTTGATGCGGGTCACCGGCAATCATTCCGCTCACAAATATCCTCATTTCCCCTGCAATACTTTCGGGGAGTTCCGCAATTCCACACCTTCCCCGACGATCTTCGCGCGAATCTCGTGCGGCTTCCCGTCTTTCAGCGCAGCCGGGGTTTCAAAGACGAAGCCGTAATTGCCATCGCCTACTTTGCCCGCGAGGTCAGCGCGCGGCTTGTCGGCGACCACTTTTGCCAAAACAGTCGCGCCGTCCGTGATTTCGATTTCCACGCGTTTGCCGGGTTCATCCGGATTCCACACCCATCCAACGATGCTCTTAACGTTCGCCGCCTCGAGAAAGCCGACGTAACGACTCGGCTTCTCCGGAAGATCCTTTGGCAATGGAAAAAGCAAACGCCTGTCATCCCAATCTCGCGGACCGCGATCGGCGAGCAACCACTGCTGTCCGTCAGCCATCAGGCCGATGCCGACATTCACAGCACCGGCGAGTTCCTCATAGGGAATCACCACCGAGTCACGCCAGATGGTATTCGCCTCCACTTCTGCAACGGCAGCGTTCTGCTTATAGTCAGACTGCCCGACGATTTTTCCCTCCGCGCTCACGGCGTGAACGGCCACAAGATGCTCAAACTTCTGCTTCTTCATGCTTTTCCAAGCCAGTTGAAGTTCAAAGCCGCCCGCGCCTTTGGAACCCGAGACCCCGAGCAGAACGTAGTTATCATCAAACTCCACGTCGCGAAAATCGTCGGACGGAGCCTGTGCGGCGATGGCCTCGGCGTCGGCCTGAGTGATGGCGTTGGGATGAGCAGGTGCTTTCTTTTTCCCGCACGCGCCGATGAGCATGAGCGTGAGTGCGAGTGCGATGCGGATGAGTTTAGTGTGCATAGGTTGATTTGGTTGAAGTTTCGAGAAAATGGGTGAGCACCTGGCGACTATCCATGTGTGCCTCTGCAAGTGCGCGTGCCGCGCGGGCGTGACGCGGATAATTCGCCAGCACATCGGCGACACAAGCTGCGCCTTCGTCAATCGTGGTGAACGTGAGAAGCCCTTCCCCGGTGGGAAGCGACGCTCCGGTGTCCTGAACGATCGCAGGTCGTCCGCAAGCAAGGTAGTGCGCTGTCCGGTCGCTCACCCAGCCACTTCGCGTCTGCGTGTAAATTCCCTGAGCCACGGAAAACTCCGCGCCCGACTGACGCAGGAAATCGCGGTAACCGTCCGGCGTGGCAACTTCCGCGGGGCTGCGCAGTTCCCATCCACATTCGCTCAGCGCAGCAAGGTCGCGCGTCTCCGCAGGGTGGATGTTTAATGCGGCGACAAAGCGGGCTCCGGTGCGTCGAGGTAAATCGAGCACGCTCCGAAACTCATGCACCTTTTCGGGAAAGCCTGACCCGCCGACCGAACTCCGCCAGTTCGCAATGGTCGTAAATGTTCGTGCCGTCGTTTCGCTCACTGGCCATTGCGAGAGCACGACAGGCGGACGAATCGTGTGCCACTCTCGCCCGCAGTCGGGGATTCTGCCTCCGATGTTTTCGCCGACGGAAAAGAAAACGTCGTGCCCGTCCAGCCTCGCCGCATTCCCGCCTTGTGTGTGCCAGAGCTGCGTGTGGCCGGGGTCGATATCCACGTAGATGCGCCGGGCCACCTGCTCGAACACCGGTGCGTAGGTGAGGTGCCCGCTGATGTTCACGAGCAATTCCGCGCCACGCGCAAACGATTCGAGCCGCTGTGTGTCGTGCGTGCCGATCAGCGTGGCCGCGAGGCCGAACTGCGCCGTCACCTTTTCAAAATACCCGCGTCCCTCCGCGCCACCTTGCTCCGCAAAATGCACATCGCAGCCCAGTTCGCGCAGCCCGAGCGCCCATGCAAGCCGCACCCACGCCTCGCCACCGTGGCTGCATTTATTGGCGAGCGCGCCGCTGACGATCACGCGAATCATTGTCCAGCCTCCTTCCCGTTAGGTGCTAATTGAGGCCGCGCGGCTCCGAGTGAGGTGCTGCGCGGCGATTGTTTAAGCTCATATCCGGCTCCAATCGTTCGCGCATGAATCACATGGGTGTTTCCGTCGAGCAGTGGCGGCGGCGTAGGCACTCGAAATCCGTAGCGACCATCGCCAACACGACCTGTCTCCAAATCAGGACGAAATTGGTCGGCAACCACAGTCGCGATCAACGTCTCGCCATCAAAAATACCCACTTCCAAGCGCTGGCCAGGATTCGCCGAATCCCACACCCATCCGATCAAATTTTTTTCATTGGCTATCTCAAAAAATCCCGCCAGCGATGTCTTCGTCGCTTTCTCCCCAGTAAAAGATCGTGCCAGCTCAGGCAAGGGCACTAGAAGTCGTCTGTCACCCATGTCGCGCATTCCGCGATCCGCAAATAGCCATGGCCCATTCATTTTCAAGAGTCCTATCCCCATTGTTTTCGCTCCTTGAAGCCGGGCGACTGGAAACCGAAAAAAGTCATCCCAAACAGTGTCGCCCGGTATTGCTCCGGCGCTCGTATCCTGTGGGTGATCCGCCTGTGCAAGAATACGCCCCGACTCGTCCAAAAAATGAACCGCTGTCAACCAATCGAGCCTTTGCCGCCCGTTGGATTTCCAAAGCAGGTGAATGTGCAAATCTCCCCCCACCTGCTTTGCCGTGGTGCCAAGCAGGACGAAAGCATCGCCAAAACGCACCTCAGTTTCACCGATGGTATCGGCACCCAGCGTCCGTCGAACTTCCTCAATTGTCACCTTTCTAATCGAAGGTCGGAATTTAACGAGATAAACTGCGGGCGCGGTCAGACCCAGGAGCAGAGCCATCCCGATCACCCCACCCAACCTCGTGGGCATCACCAACCGGGGCCAACGAGGCTTGATCGGAACACCGTCGGGCGCGATCATCGAAGCCGGTAGTTCGTTGATCACCGCATTGGACGGGCGCGGCCACAAGCCCACGAGAAAACGCCGGCAGGGCCTCTCGATACAGAGCCAAACGAGATAGGAAATAACGAGTGCCAGCGCGCAGGCCCAAATCAACAAGAGCCAGCCGGGGATGATCTCAAACGACTGCCGCCGCGTGTCGAAATAGATAAAAATGGTCTGGTGGACCAGATAGAGTGAGTAGCTGATTTCACCGAGCAGAACCAGAAACGAGGTGGAAAGGAGACGGGCGATCCACCCTCGCTCAAGCGCAAGCACGAAGATGACGATTGCGCACGCAACACACGCAATCCCGCCGTGCGCGAGCCAAGCGACTCCGGCGTTGCCGACGAACGGTAATTTTCCCGCTGCGTGTGCCCATGGAAGACCGTTCCAAACTACTGTGCCAAGCACAAGAAACGCCGCAATTTCCAATAAAGTTCCGGGCAATTTCCCAAAGCGAATTCGACTGTGCCACTTCGTCCAAAGGCGGGCGGTCGTCATCCCAAGCGAAAACTCGAAGAGCCGTGTGAGGGGGTTGCATTGGATCAATCCGATTATCAATTCCGACGATTTCGCCCCGGGAACACGGACGAGATGATTCGTCACTGCGATCATCGCGATCAATACGATTAGACTGGCCCCGAGCTTGAGCAACCACGTCCGGGAAAGATTCGGTATCAGAAGAAGAAAAAGCAGGTAGAAACCGAACTCTGTAGAGATGCTCCATGACGCTGATACGAACGCGAAAAAATAGTCTATCCGCGGAATCCAGCCGTGAACCATGGCAAGTGAGGCCATGAAGTTTCCGAGTGTAAACTGGCTTTGAAATATCTGCGGGAGCAGGAGCCACATAAGCCCCATTGCAGCCACATGCGCCGGCCAAATCCTCGCAACGCGCGCCAGGAAGAATCGCCTCTTCTCCAGCTTCGGTCTTGAGGAATAGACGTAGGAAAGGATGAAACCCGAGAGCACGAAGAAGAATGTGACTCCCGCGTCAAACGACACCGAAGTGGCAAACTTTTCGGGTATGCCAAATTTCCCCCTGGCGTGATGAACGATAATCAGAGCAGCCGCGAGGAACCTCATTGAGGTCAGCGGGTTCAGCTTGCGAGTGGAGTCCGCGCTGATTGCATTACTCGCAATCACATTGCCACCTCCAGTTTCTCAAGAAGCCGCCTGAGCACTTTGTCCGAGTCAAACTGCGACTCCGCGATTTCCCGCGCAGCGCGGCAATGTGCGGAGTAGTCGGCGTTGATGGCTTTCACCCCTTCGGCTGCTTCCTCGGGCGTCGAAAACGCGAGTAGCCCGCGCCCGGTCGGGTGGTATTTTGAGAAGCCCGTGTCCTGCGCGAGGACGGGCTTCCCGGCGGCGAGGTAGCAGATGCTCCGATCGCTAAACCAGGCGCCGCGCGTGGCGACGTACATGTTTTTGGCGATCATCACCTCGGCCCGAGAGCCGCTGACGAACTCGCGGTAATCCCCGATTCCGCCCGCGACAGTTCGTGGGTCCGCGAGCCGCCAGCCGTTTGTTTCCAACAACACGCGGTCCTTCGCATCGGCCGCATCCAGCTCCATCGCGACCTCGAATGCCTGCCCGCTCGCGGCAGGCAAGGCTGCAAATCTCCGCCATTCGTGGACGCGCAATCCATACGTGCGCCCCCCATATTCCACAGGTCCGAACGGCCCCCGCCAGCTCGCCACGGTCGTGAACGCGGTGCAGCTTGCGCCGTTCCGCACCGGCCATTGTTCGAGCACCACAGGCTGCGGCGTGGTCAGCCAATCAATGCCGCAGGTTGGCACGGTGCAGTCGGGCTGGCCGATATTTTCTCCGATTGTCACGTAAGCGTCGTGACCCGCGAACATGGTCGCCAGTCCCAGCGCCTGCCACATTTGGCCGAAGCCCGGGTCGATATCGAGGAACACGCGACGCGACGCGGCGGCAAGAATCTCTTCGTCGTCGAGGTAGCCCATCACGTTGAGAAGAATCACGGACTCGCGCACTTTTTCCAGAACGCGCCGCCGAGTCATGCCGAGGGTCTCATCTCCGCAACGAAGCGACCACGGGACGTCACCGAGTACATCCGCCAGCCAGCGTACGCCTGCAGCATCCGGAATATCAAGCCGGTCGAGGAACAGCACCTCGTAGCCGAGGCGGCGGAAGCCGAGCACGTATTGGAGGAAAACCCACGCATGCCCACCGTAGCCGGGCCGCTGGGCTAGAGAACCTGCGATGACGATAGTGCCGCGCGGGTTCATGTGCCCTCCTCGATGCGGACGCAGCCAATCGCATCCTGATGATAAAACCAGCCCCGCTCCTGAAACATCACTTGGCGCAAAAGCGGACGTTTTTCGAGCTGAGCACAAATCCATGACGGTGAGGAGAGGCTGACTCCATAACCGGGGCTCTTTGGGTAATCCCGATACCCAAAGCCCGTCGCGTCATATTCCTCCAACAGGCCTGGAATCTCCGTTTCAGGCAGCCCGACGTTGAGGGTGCCTCGGCGCAGGCGGTCGGCTATCCACCGGCCATGCGTGGTGAACACCACGATTCCGCCCGGAACAAGGAGCGATTCAAACGCCGCCAAAAACGCAGCCACTTGCTCCGCCCGAATATGCGTGAGCAGCGAACCGCACCAGATGAGATCGTATTTTCCCGGGAACTGCACCTCCCGGATGTCGGGGCGCGAAACCACGGGTGTCGCGCCAAAGGTTCTCGCGCAAAACTCCACGCCGTCGGCATCGAGATCGCAGGCCGTGAGGCGCGCTCCGCGAAAGGCATTTTTCAAAAACCGGAGCGCCCGGCCATGCCCGCACGGCAGGTCGAGGATGTCCGCCGCACCGGGTTTGCACGCGGCGAACATCGCCTGATGGATGCAGCGCACCGCCCATTCCCCCCATTCAAAATATCGTGCGCCGTCCGTGCGGTACATCCAGTCGCCGGGAGCGATTTCGTGGGACGACGGCGTGACCTTGGTTTCGAGCATGTCGCGCATTTGCCGGACGATGGTTCGCGGTCTTGGGCGGGATGTGGGCAGAGTCGCCAGCGCGGCGGCGGCCAGCGACTCCGGCGCTCCTCCCCGGAGCGCGGCGTAGAGTGCTTTTGCAGCAAACGGCACGCGTGAATCCGCCATCAAAGCAGCCACGTCGGTGCGGTGGTGGCGCAACTCCAGTTTGCTAAAATCACCGGCGGCCTTGAGCGCTTCATCGCTTGCGGGAATACCGAGTTCGGCGGCGATGCGGCGCAGTTCCCCGGCGGGATCGGCGAGAAGGTCATCGAAAAAAACCGTCACACGTTTTTCTCCCGCAGTGTGCCGGAACGAAGCCTCGACGTATGCAGTCCAGAGCGCCGTGCCGTCTTCAAATGCCATCGCGTGTTCCAGCGAATGCGCAACATCCGCCGGGCTGCGGAGACACAGCACGTAGCGCGACTCAGGAAGCAGAGGCTTCCAGAACGGCAGCGTCACACACGTGCGCGGGTCTTTGAATCCCCACGATGCAAAAGCGCTGAACTCTGCGGCTATGAAGGCCGCCGCTTTGCCACGCAACTCCGCGAGGCGCGGATCGTTTTCCCATCCTGCGGGCAACTCCGGCAGCTCGCTCCATGTTCCGCCGAAAATGGAGAGCACTTCGTCGTTTAGCATCACAACAGCTTTGTGCTCCCAAAATCCTGTCGGATTAAATTCGCCGGGCTCGAGCAAATGCTCCTCCGGCCCAAGCGCCACGCCCAGGAGCCCGAGGCACCGCGCGAGCAGCGAAGTGCCGCTGCGGTGCATCCCGAGAACGATTGTGGCAATTGGGTTCTGAAAGGTCATGCGTCGTAGCCTAGTTGCTCCAGCACATCGCCGAAGGTTTCGCAGCAAAGCGCGCGCAGTTTTTCATCCAGGTCGCGCCGCCAGCGCCCGATGGAGGCGGCGGGGTCTTTGCTCGTGCTGTGGCCCTTTTGGAGTTCCGGCGTGAGTGCGTGCGCACGCGCCAGCGTCCCGGCGATGGCGGTGTCGCTGGCATCGAGGCCGAGATAGCCGAGCACTTCGCGGAGCGTGGCCTCGGGGCGCAGAATGAGGTCTTCGTAGCGGAGCAAGTGCGACGCTTTTCCACGCTCGCGCCAATGCTCCAGCGTCCGCACGGCGCTGACTCGTGTTTGCTTGATGAACTTTTCGTCGCTGTCCGTCAGCTCGCGGCCAAACGATGCGTATCCGAGCTTCTTGTTGAACGACAGGATGGAGCACACCATGTCGCGGAAATCGCGGACCAGGATGATCTCTTTCCCGCGCGGGTACAGCTCTGCGAGCGCCTGCGGGACATAGGTGCCGGGCCAGCATTTCTCGGTGAAAAATACGGCATCCGTCTTGCCCTGCATCCGCGCGACTTCGGAGTAGAAGGAATCAATACGCTCCATTGCAAAACCAGCGACGGACTGAACCGTGTCGCGCGCAAACCAGCGCGTGATGTTTTCATCGAGAAGCTGCACGGGCGGCGGCGTCTGTCGCCGTGTCCCGAGCCACCAGGTGTCGTCGTAAAGCTCGCCGTCGAGCGCCTGATAGTAGCTGCACGGCTCGGAGGTGGTGCGGAGCATTTCGAGCCAATAACTCGCGAGTCGTGGCTCGTATTCAAACGGGCGATACGCGGCGATCTGCGGGTGCTCGCCGAGCACACGCGCGACCCACGTGGAGCCGGTGCGCCCGAGCGTGCTGATGATGAGCGGCTGTAAGCGCGGAATGTAGGACGCGGCGATGGGCTGGCGCTCGATGGTGATCACGGCGATGGGCACCCGCGATTCGTCCGCGAGCACGGCTTGAACGAAAATGTCCGCCACACACGGCAGCCTCACGGCGCTGAACGAAACGCGAAAGCCGCCGCTCTGTGCGTCCTGTGCGCCGGGGAACGCTGTGACGAGGTCCGGCCGCGGGATGTTCACTGGTGCTCGCCCGAGCACGGTGCCTGCGTGGAGATACTCCACTGCGACGGCACGCGGTCCCCGTGAGAGCACCCATCCTACGATGCTCAGCGAATAGACATCCCGTGTTGTTCCCGCCGCGGGCAGGTCGATCCACGCGCCCCACATCCGCGAATCGTCGCGCGGGTGAAGGTAGATGCTTTTAACGGTAATGAGCGGGCTATTCGGCATTTTGGTAAAGGAGTGCGCCGTGTGCGTGGTCAAAGAGCCACGCGTCGTAGAGCGCGGCTCCGGCGGAGATTTCGACCGGTTTCTTCAGCACAGGCAGATGGTAAAGTTCGGCCTCGGGCACGTAGCGGTTCCGCACGCCGAGAGCGGCGAGCCGGAGGAAAAAGTCCGCTTCGTCCAACTGCGGCGTGGCGTAGGCGGCGGAGAGCCCCCCGACTTTCTCAAAGCACTCGCGCGACACGGCAAAACAGGCGCCGCTCAGCGCCGGAACGTCGGCTCCAATACACGCATCGGGCAAGTGCCGCTGCAATCCTCGGAAGCGGCTGCGCGGCACCCAAGTGCTTGCATTCCGCAGAAAGGCGACACCTGCATGGGCGAGCGTGTCGTCCTCGCGCAGCAGCTTTGCTCCGGCTGCTCCGTCCGGGTTTGCGGCAAGCAGCGGAGCAAGCCAGCCCGCGCGGTCGGGAAATACGGACGACGCGAGGAAGACGAGCACGGGCGCGAGCGCGAGTGCCGCAGCGGCATTGCGGGCGAGCGCGTGCGTGAGCAGCGCAGTCGGCACCACGAGACGGAAGGGCACGCCGTAAATACGCGTGAGCCGTGCGGCGGAAACGGCGAGTTTCTCCGCATGGGCAGGATTGCTAAGCAAAAAGATGAGATCGGCAGCCCGCACGGCGGGGTCGTTGGCGAAATGCGAGAGCTGGTGTTCGATAAGTTCTCCACTCTCCAGCGTAACGATAATCGTGACGGCAGGACTGGCCGGGCCGGTGCCGAACTGCTCGACTGATGCCACGCTCACGCTGCCGCGCTGCCGTGCCGCGAGGCGGGCCAGCGCGGGATGGATATGATTTTTCAGTAACTCGCCGATGCCGTGGGCAGGCAGCAGCCCGAGAAGTGCGCTCTTGATGCGGTCTGCATCGGCGATGACGTCGGGCACCATCGCTTCCAGCGATTCGGCGCCTTCTGCGTGCAATTCCGCCATCCAGCCTCGAGGGATGACGCTCGGCGCGGCGATCTCGAATTGGCGGACGAAACCAAACCGCTGCGTGTCTTCCGAGAGGCCGAAAAATCGCGCGATGTCAGGGCGTGCGTAGCGATATGCTCCGTCGAGCAACTCGACGTGTATGCCTTCCGGCGAGACGAGGCGGAGGCTCGTGGCGGCGGCTTCCGCGTCGCTGAACCAACCGCGAACCAAAAACGCATTGTGGTCCAACGCGAGCAACTGTTCGACGTGGAGCGATTGTGCCTGTTCGGGACTGACGCTACTTTCAGCAAGGCGCTCGCGGAGGATTTCACGCAGCGTGGCGAGATTCCGCGACAGCCGGATATCGGGCTCACCCGCGGCGCTGGCGAGAAAGTGGAGCAACGACGCACGTTCGTCCGCGGGCAGTGCCGCGAAACAGTGCCGGGCAACGGTTTTCACATCAGCAATCGGTATCTCTGAAAACGGAAGCGTCGCATCCTTCTCGCCGAAGTTGATTCTGAGTTGATGCTGTGGAAGCGGACGGCTCAACCCGTGACGAAGCGTAATGAACAAAACGCTGCCGCCGGTAATCGGGTGGACGCGGGTGCGGCAGTTCCGTGTGTCTGCGCCGCGAACCCAGGCAGCGAGCGGCTTAGGATCTGCGGGCAGGGTCGTCACGAGCAGAAGGAGCCCGTCGCCAAGCCAGGTTGCGTGGGTGATGAGGTTGGGTTCGTTCATTTCAACAAATCATGGTAAATGCCGCAGAGCCGCCGCACGCTGTCGGTAATCGGGTAAATGTCGGGGATGCCCGCACGGAGGCGGTTCCACAGGCCGGGCTCGGTCGTCGCACGGTGCAGGGCTGCCGCGAGACTCCGCGGGTCTCCGGCCCGGAAATGAAGGCCGCTTTTCTCGTGGCCCACTTTCTCCGCCATGCCGCCGATGTCGCTGCAAATGACGGGGCGCTTGTTCATGAACGCCTCCTGAATCACCAGCGGAGAATTCTCCCACCACAAAGACGGAACCACGACCCAGTCCACGTTCGCCATCAGGCGGGGAACGTCGGCAACCTGGTATTTCCCGGCGAGCGTGAGGTTCGCGCGATTGGCGTCCACGAGCGCCTTGAACTCGTTTTGATATGCGCCGGTTTGCAGGTCGAGATTCGCGCCGTGTAGCCAGGCGTGCAGGTCGGCGCGGCTTCCGCGCTTCAACTGAGCGGCGTCTGCGCTGAGCTGCTGGATGGCACGGAGCAGGACATGCGGGCCTTTGTAAAAAGTGAACTGCCCGAAAAAGCCCACCCGGTTTCGCGGACGTTCGCCGTTCGTCTCCGGCTCCGCCGCGTGCGGGTGGCGTCCGTATTCCTCAAGGATGATCTTCTCGCGCGGGATTCCCCAATCCACAAACCGCTCCAGCAGGAACCGGCTGGGCGCGATGAACTGATCCACGAGCGCGAAGTTCGATTTCACAAACCGCTCGCGGAGGAAAAACGCGGCGGGCGAAATGTCTGGAAAACACTCCGCGCAACGGCGCGGCGTCGCTTCCATGCACAGCTCGTCGTTATTCGTCCGCAGCATCTGGCCGTGCCGATGGCAGATGGGGAGATACTCGTGCAGCGTGTAAAGAATGCGCGCATTTGGCAGCGTGGTCTTCACCTGCCGGATGAAGTCGTAGCCCAGGAAAAGTGTGTGCTGAAAGTGGACGACTTCGGGCCGGTAAGCGCGGAGGAAATCGGCGAACGCTTCGACACACGCCTCTTTGTCGCGGGAGGTATTGTGGAGCCAGTCGTAGTCTTTGCCGTGTGTGTAGAGGAAGTATTGGTTCGGGTCGGAGTTGACGCGGCTGATGAGTGCGTTGTCGGTCGGCGGCTGTATGTTGGCCATCGGCGGGCCGCCTTTCGCGAGGAAGATGGGCTCGAACTCGGGCGACGATTTCATCGCCTCGTAGAGCTCGAGTGCGTATGCCTCCGCGCCGCCGGGGCGGACGCTCGGGTGGTTGTGCGCTATGTAGAGAATGCGTTTTTTCACGGTGAATTCGGGTTCAGGTCAAATACGACGCCGAGCTGGCGCTGCCGCACCACAAGACGGTGGCGTGCGGCGAGGTGGGCGGCAAATTCCGCATAGTGTTCGAGATACCATGCCTGCGGGCGTGGAACAACGAGCCATCTCGCCCCGTCGGCGATTTCCGCGTCGAGATACTCGATGCATGCCGCGCTGTCGGCGGGATGATAGCCGCTCCATTCGCCATCGTCCTGCCGGGGGAAATGGACCGGTTTCTGCCGAGGCAATGCCAGCAGGTCGGGATCGCCTTTGCTGATAATAGCGATGTGCGCCTTTGCCGGAAGGAGCACGGCGAGATAATCGCACAGCCGGGCTGCCAATGGTCGAGCGGCGGTTCGTTCCCTCGACGCCACAGGCGCGGCGACTCCCTCGCGGACGTCGTAGATGATGCACACATCGTCGCGACGGAGTGCGACTTTGTAGCGCGTGTCGAGATGCCGACGCAGCCCTTCGTAATGCTCAAGCCACCAAAATGCCGTGGCTGGTAAAACGAAAAACTCCACTCCGGTTTCGCGGGCACGTTCGAGCTGGGCTATTGCGCCGGTGCTATCGGCCGGATAGAAGCCCGCGTAACTGCCATCGGGTGCCTGCGGGTAATGCTGCGCAGCGCGGCGGTCGTGGCGGAGCAGCGCCGAGTCGCCCTTGTTCACCACCGCGAGCGTGCTCCCTGCGGGAACGGCTTCAGCGACGCAAGCCCGGACGCGCTCGACGATGTGTGAGTAGTCAAACTGCACGGGCGCGATGGGCGCGGGCGCTTCATTCCCCGGCGCTGGAAGGCGTGCGAGCAGTGCGTCGAGGGCGACGCGAATCTCTCCGAGCAGTTCGTGCGTTTCCTCATCCCGTGTCGTGACTCGCTCCATCAGAGCGTCCAGCAAAGTCGGAAAAGCAGGCTCCGGCGCATCACCCGGAGTGACATCAAGAATCGTGTCAGCTTCTTCGTTCATGATGCACAAAGTTTAAAAATCGTGGCTGCTTCATCTTCGGCGACGAGGCCGCAGTCTTCGCGGAGGTGCGTGGCGAACTCGCGGTAGTGAGTGAGCCACCATGCGGCGGACGCGGGCACGACGAGGAATTCCGCACCGCGTGCCCGGGCTGCCTGAAGCGCGGCAAGCGCGGCGACAGCATCGGCGGGGTAATGCCCGGAGAAAGCACCCGTGTCGTCCGCGGGGAAATGCGCGGCGTGACGTGGACCGAGTTCCAGCAGGGCGTCATCGCCCCGGCTGACAACTGCAACCGTGACCTGCGCGGGCAGGGCGGAATCGACGAGCGCACGAAGACCGGCGATTTCGCGAATCGAGCGTCCGCCCCGACGACGCTCGTAAGGCTTCCATTCGCGTCCCCATTTCTCCGCAAAGCGGCGCTGGTTTTCAGCGAGGAGCCGGGCGTATCCACCGCTGGCGACCAGCGCGCCAAAGCTGGCCTGACCGAAGTGGTGAACCAGCACATCCTCAGCACAGACGAGCCGCAGCCCCGAGGCACGGATGCGCTCGGAGTAATCGTCGTCTTCGAGCATCCCGATGGTGAAGCGCTCGTCGAGCGGGCCGATTTTCTCGAATGTCCCGCGACGAAGCGCGAGGCAGAACATGGTGAGCGTGGGAATGTCGAACGTATCGCATTGTGCGGCACGGGCAGCGGATTCAGCGAGGAATTCGCCGTAGGTCGCGTAGCTCGTCTCGACTTCCGCTTCGTTACCGATTCGGTTGGTGACAGGACCGACCGCGCCGACGCCGTCCACGAGATGCGCGGTGAGGCGCGGGAGCCAGCCGGGCGGGACGATCGTGTCGTTATTGAGCAGGACGATGACTTCGCCGCGCGCTGCGGAAATGCCAAGGTTGTTCGCCCCGGCGAATCCAAGATTCACTTCGTTCAGAATCACGCGCACCCGCGAGTCGCGCACAGCCAATTCGCGAAGGAAAGCAGGCGTGCCATCGGAGGAAGCGTTGTCCACCAGGATGAACTCGGCGTTTTCCGTATGCGCGAACACGGATGCAAGGCAGAGCCGGGTGACGGTCAGATTGTTGAAAGTCACGATGACGACACTCGCGGCCGGCTCGCCGCGAGGCTGGTTGTCGAAGGGAATACGCACGCTGCGGGCCGCGCGCAATGTGGCCTCGGGCAGACGGAGAGGGCGGCGTCCTTCGGGAACGAGCGACTGCGCGGCGGGCAGCGCCATCGCGGGGCGGCGGCGGTTTGTGGGGATGCCGATTTCGTCGAGGATGGCACCGAGGACGACTTCGTGGCTGAAGAAATCACGCGCGATTTCCTGCGCGATGCGGCAGTGTCGCGGGTAGTCGGCATTGATGCTCTCGATGGCGGCGGCGAGGTCGTCGAGGGTGTTAAAAGCGTGGAGCCCGAGCCCGATCGGGAGAGTGTTGCCAAATGCGGTATCCTGCGTGACGACGGGGCGCCCTGCGGCGAGATAGGTCGCGCTGCGATCACTGAACCAGCCGCTGCGGAGGCGGATGTTCTGCTCTTTCGCGACGGTAAATTCACCGCGCGATGCGCCGATGTAATCACGGTAGCGATCGATGTCCGTCGAGACATCGAGGCCGTGCGTGACGTGCCAGCCTTTCCCCTCCAAAAAGGCGCGATCGGCGGCATCGTAAGCGCTCAACGCCAGTTCAAACGCCTGCCCGGTGCGCGCAGGCAGTTCGATGAATTTCATGAACTCCGCGTGCTTGCTCCACTGGAAGCGGTCGCCCCGGAAATGAACCTCCCGGTAAGGCTGTTTCCAGTTTCCAATGGTGGTGAAAACCTCCGCCGGAGGACGCGCGGCGTTTTCCCAAAAATCCATCAACACCGGCTGGCGTGTGGGCTTGAAGCGGAACTGCCTTGGGAGCGGCAGCAGGCAGTCGGCAGAGCCGAGGTTTTCCCCAAAGGTAAAAAATGCGGCGTGCGGAGCGAGAAACTCCTCGGTGCGCGGCAGGCCGTTGTAGAGCTCGATTTGCAGTTCCACGGGGTCGGTCTCGATGTAGATGAGCCGCGAGCCGTGCTCCTCGGTCGGCTCTGTCCCGCCGTGGAGATTGATGACGGCGTCGGCGCCGGCATAAAGCGCGCGGAGTTGCTCGCGAGTTTTACCAAACGTGCGTTCGTCATTCCAGAGCGGGTCGTAAGCCCAACGGTCGCCGAAGCCGAAACGCTGCATGACGCCTGCGATAAACTCCGCCGCTTTTGCACAGCCATCATCGCCGGGATGCTCGATGAAGTTGCGCGGAGTGCAGCCGTGGGCTTCCACGTAGAAAACCTCGCAGCCGAGCCGCTCGAAACCGAGCGCGTAGTGAATGGTCTGCCACACGACGCCGGCGACGGGCATTTTGCTCATCAAGCCAAGGAGAACGATGCGCGGGCGGCGCGGAATGTTCACGCGGACACCTCCTCGGCAGTGGGCTCGATCCGGGTGCGGACGGGGCGTTTCGTCTGCATGTCGTGGAGCTGTTTGTAGAGACCGCCGCGCGCCAGCAGCTCGTCGTGCGTGCCATGCTCGACGAGCGAGCCACGCTCAATGACGAGGATTTTTTCCGCGTTGCGAATGGTGGAGAGACGATGCGCGACGATGAAGGTGGTGCGCCCAAGCATGAGCTTGTCGAGCGCGTCGAGAATCACGGCTTCGGTCTTGGAATCGATGGAGGAAGTTGGCTCGTCGAGGATGAGAATCGGCGCATCTTTGAGGAAGGCGCGCGCGACGGCGATGCGCTGGCGTTCGCCGCCGGAAAGCTGTGCGCCCCGCTCGCCGATTTCTGTGTCGTAGCCTTTGGGGAGCCGGGTGATGAAGTCGTGCGCGTTGGCGTTTTGCGCAGCTGCGATGATCTCGTCGCGGGTGGCATCGAGGCGTCCATAGCGGATGTTTTCCGAGATACTGCCGGAGAAAAGGAGCGGCTCCTGAAGCACGATGGAGACTTGCGCACGGACGGATTCCAGCGTGAGCGAACGAATATCTTGCCCGTCCAAAAGCACGCGCCCCGCTGCGGGGTCGTAGAAGCGCGGGATGAGGGAAATGAGCGTGGTTTTTCCCGCGCCCGTCGGGCCGACAAGCGCAACGACCTCGCCGGCACGGGCAGTGAAGGAGATGTCGCGCAGCGTGCCTTCGCGGCCAGTGTAGCTGAAGCTGACTCCCTCAAACGTAACCTCGCCGCGGGCATTGGTGAGCGGCTTTGCATCCGGCGCATCCTGAATTTCCGGTTTCGTATCGAGCAAGCCAAATGCGATGCGAAGCTCTGCAAAACGATCCTGCAAACCGCCGACGGTTGTGCTGATGGTTTCGAGCGGTTTGTAAATCGCGGCGATGTAGGCAAGGACGACCAGGAGCTGGCCGATGGTCATTTTCCCCTGCAACGCGGAATGCGCGCCAAAGCCGAGCACGAGCGCAGTGCCGACCGCCGTGATAAATCCGACGGCGAGGCCGAAGAGCGTTTGTTTTACAGTCAGCGTCACCCGGGCATCCATCGCTTCGCCGGACTGTTTTTGAAATCGTGTGTGCTCGTGTTTCTCCCGGCCAAAGGCGACGATGACGCGGAGCATCGACATGGCTTCGTGGATGATGCTGAGCGTGTCGCCCTCCATCATTTTTACCTCCATGAGCCGCTTCTGGATGTGGTTTACGTAGAAGCCGACAGAGTAGTATAAAAACGGCACGACGCTGAGCGCGAGAAGGGCCAGCGTTTTATCCATCGTGAACGTCACCCAAAACATCCCAATCAGCGTTAAGACGCTCTGCGCAAGGCCCGGCACAACCATCACCACGCCCGCGACGGAGTCTGCCTGGGAGTTGATCGCGTAGATGAGCATCCCGCTGCGGCGATGATCGTGAAAGGAGAGCGAGAGCCGTTGTGCGTGGAGAAA
>JAYUSJ010000225.1:0-4880 GCA_043755735.1 Verrucomicrobiaceae bacterium
CGACGTGACGAACGGAGCCCGTGGCGACATCGGGCAGGCCACGAACATTTCCCGCAAAATGGTCTGCGAATGGGGCATGAGCGAGAAACTCGGAATGGTTGATTACAGCGAAGGCGAAGAGCACGTGTTCCTCGCCCGCGACATCAGCCGCAGCCGGAGCTTCAGCGAAGTGACTGCGCAGGAAATCGATCGCGAAGTGAAAAAGCTCTGCGACGACGCGTATGCACGCGCAACGCACCTTATCTCCACGAACCGCGACAAACTCGAAATCATCGCGAAAGCATTGCTGGAGTTTGAAACGCTCGACGGAGACCAAGTCAAAGACATCGTCAAAACCGGCGGGATGAGCAATCCTCCTGCGCGGCCCACGGGAAAGACGAAGTCGGAGCCCTCGATAGTAATTGAGCCGCCTTCGGAGCCCCAGCTCGAACTCGGGGGCCTCAGCGAAGCTCCTGCTTAGAAATGATGCGGCGGCTGCTGCCTCTCCTTATCGTTGGTGTTCTGCTAGGCTACGGTTGGTGGCGGTTTGAGCACCGTCTGATTGGTCGGACGACAGAGAAATACACGTTACCCGACGCGCCGGCCCTCAATCTCGACGACGTAAAAATCCTCGAAGCCACTGACGCTGCTTTCACGCGACTCGTTCAGGCCGTGATGCCAAGCGTCGTCAGCGTGACATCGTCACGGGACGTCTATCAGCGACTTCCCCTCACCATCGAAGATCTGCTCCGCGGACAACAACGTCTGCAGAGCGGAAAGACGACTTCGCTCGGCAGCGGTGTCATCGTTTCCAAGGAAGGTCACATTCTTACGAACCACCACGTCATCGCAAACATGACGGAAATCCGGGTCTTGCTGACGGATGGACGGAACATACCGGTGAAACTGATTGGCAGTGATGCAAACACCGACATCGCAGTCCTAAAGATCGAGGCAAGTGACATCCAGGCACTCCCGCTTGGCGACAGCGAATCGGTTTTCCAAGGTCAGCAAGTGCTCGCCGTGGGCAATCCCTACGGGCTCGATGGCACCGCGACGTTTGGGAAAATCAGCGCCACGGGACGTAAAACCAGCAACGATAGCGGAATGGAGTATTTGCAGACGGACGCCGCTGTGAATCAAGGCAACTCCGGAGGACCGCTGCTGAATGTGCGCGGTGAAATCATCGGAATCAACAGCGCCATTTTCACCAGGACCGGCGGCTGGCAGGGCATCAGTTTTGCCATCCCATCGAACACCACGAAGCGTGTGATGGAGAGCATCCTGTCTCGGGGACGCCTCGTCCGCGGATGGCTTGGGACGGGCTTTGCGCAGCTCAATCCACGCCTTGCGCAAAGTCTCGGCGTGCCGGATCTCCGGGGAGCAATTATCACGGAAATTTACCCGAATTCCCCCGCCGCCCGCGCAGGTCTTCGTCCGGAGGATGTGGTCCGCAGTATCGATGGAAAGGTAATCGAAGACTTCCAGACGCTTCGGACCATACTCGGAAAGCTGGAAGTCGGCGCGAACGTGGAAATCGAGATCCTTCGCGGGGGGCAACCCGGCAAGACGAAAGTGGTCATCGAAGAGCTCCCCCCGCAGCTCGAAGGGCAAACGCGGTAAACGCGGACGCGTTTAGTCCTTTTTGTCCCTCGGAGCGGCTCCCAGGACGAAAAGGACAAAAAAGACAGAAGGGACCAACACACACACCACTCCGTTCATGGAAGCTTTAGCCCAACGCGACGCTTCTCATATTCTGCGGCGGGCATGAGGACGTAACGAGGATTTGCGTCTGCTCGCAACCAGCGGACGAGCGTCACCAAGTCCGACTCGGCCATCGTCGTGCAGCCGGAACTCGGTTTTTCCGGTCCGCGGCGGATGTGGAAAAAGATCGCGCTGCCCTTGCCCGGAACCGGGGACTCTGCATTGTGGCGGATTTCGATCAGCCAACGGTAGGCAAAGTCACCGAGTCGCATCCGCTGTTTTTCGTACCAAGGCGGCGGACTCTTGAGGTCGATGATCGTGTGACGATTGTAGTTGGGATGGTTGACATCGTCGGGCCAGACATCGACGGCTGTGACGGTGTGAAATGGATAATCCGACCCTTCGGGCAAAGCGCGATCGTACGTGTAGATTTTGCCGATTTTAAAAATGCCTGCGGGCGCACGTCCGTCGCGCTCTTTTTTGTGAAGGCCCTCTTCATTTTGCCCGTAAAGGCCCGAGCCCCACGCGAGGCCGCTGCGGCCATAGAGAACGGGCCACGGCTTGCCGACGGCCCTCCACGCGCCACCATCCCGCTCGTAGCGCTGAAGTGTGCCCTGGGTGGAATCCCATTTCGGGGCGATGCTGACGACGAGTTGCTCCGCGGCCCGGGCGGTGAACGCGAACATGCACAGGAAGAGGAAAACGGCATTGCGGCAGAAGTGAGCGCCGGACATGGTTGCGGGCGTGTTTCGTCGTTCACTCATTTCGGTTGTTGTCATTATTGCGGCCACTTTTCTCGCCTACCTTCCGGCGATGCGCAACAGCTTCGTGTGGGATGACACGGCGCTGGTCCTCCGCGATCCGCTGGTGCGACACTGGCGATTGGTGCCGGATGGGTTTCGGGAGTTTCTGTTTTTGGATGCGACCGCGAGTGCATTCTACCGTCCGGTACAACGGCTGACGTTTACCGCGGACTACGCGCTGTGGGGAGTTCAGCGCGCCGACAGCAAGCGCACGAATGCGCCGGATACGGGAGATGGCGCGGACTTGCGTGCCGTGCTCGCGACGCCACAACCGGGCTGGCATGCGACGAGCGTGCTCATCCATGCGCTCGCCGCGGTTGCGCTTTGGGCGTTGCTGCGGGCATGGCTGGGTTGTCCGCTGTGGGCGCTCGCGGGAGCGTTGATTTGGGCGGTGCATCCGATGCATACGAGCGCCGTAACTTACGTAAGCGGGCGCGCGGACCCGCTTGCGGCGATGTTTGTTTTCGCTGCGCTGGCGCTGGTCTGTCGCGCTCATGCGGGCGGAGGAATGAAGTCCGGTGACCGCACTGCCGCCAGACGAATTATCGGTGCTGCGATGCTGAGTCTGCTCGCATTGCTCAGCAAGGAAGCCGGAGTTGCCGGGCTGGCTCTGTGGTTCGTTTGGCTGCTGGCAAAAGGGCGCACCCGGATCTCGTGGGGCGCATTTGCTGCAAGTGCGGTTCTGGTGGTCGGCGTGTACTTATCACTGCGCAGCACGGCGGATCGCACGCCGCCGCCGCACTCATCAAAAGTGACGACCATCGTGGAGCGCGCCAGCCTCGTGACAAAAGCTGCGGCGGAATATACGAGCCTTTTCGTCGTGCCGCACGATTTGCACATGGAGCGAGATATCACCGCTAAACCACTCGTTCAGGCGCTGATTGGCGGTGCGCTTCTAGCGGGGTTTGGAGCGTGGGCGATATGGGCGCGGAGGCGTGTGCCGGACGCAGCGCTGGCGCTGGCGTGTGCGGGCGCGGCGTGGCTGCCGGTCAGCAACCTGTTCACGCTCAACTCCACGATGGCCGAGCACTGGTTTTACATTCCTTCGGCATTCTTGATCGCTGCGTTCGCTTTCACCGCGCGCTTCTTGCAGTGGCGGATGGTGCGGATCGTTGCGGCGGTATGGGTGGTGTTTCTCGCCACCCAAACCTGGATGCAGCAGGGGTACTGGAAGGACCAGCGCGCATTTTTTGAGGGCACGGCGGAACGTGCGGGCCGTGGCAAGCGGGTGCTGGGGAATCTCGCAGGGCTGGCGCTCGATGCCGGACGCGTGACCGAGGCCAGGGCGCTGATCCAGGAAGCTGCACAGCTCGACCCGAAATTCATGGGGCTCCAGCTCATGCTGGCGAGCATCGCGCTTGGCGAGAAGGACGTTGCGGCAGCGGAGGCGGCGATCGCAAAAGCGGAGAAAGACCCGTTTTTTTCCGCAGAAGTGCTGATGCTCAAATCGCATCTGCACATGCTGCAAACGGGCAAGCCGCGCTTTGATTATCTTGCGGCGGCTGCGACCGAGGCACCTCGCAACTGGTCGATGGTGCGTGCGTATCCGCTCGCGCTGGAGGCGATGGGAAAGCCCGCCGACGCTTACACGGAACTTCTTCGCTCGCTTCATACGCACGACTATCGCGGTGAGGCGTGGCGTACGCTTGCGCGGGTCGCCGAGCAAACCGGCGACCGCTCGCTCGCGATGCGTGCATACGGCGAGGCTGCAAATCGCGATTGCCGCGATGATTTCAGCCGTGCGCGGATGCGTGAGCTACAGGGCGTGCAGTAGCCGCTACGAGTTGAAGATGAATCCAGGGCGGCTGCCGGTGACCAGCGAGAGTGCCTTCGCGAGGATGAATCCGTCCACTCCGGCGTCGAATGCGTTGTCACCATCCACATCGTATCCGATGAAGCTGGATTTTACTTCGGACACTTTCTCCGCGAGCGCAAATACTCCGCTGGCATCCGTCGCTGCGCCGATGGCTGCGATCGCCTCGGCTTGAACTTTGGATACGCTGCCTGCAAGCCCTGCCGTCAATCCAGTTCCGGCGCGGCCTACGAAGAGGCCCTGCGCCATTCCTTTTCCGGCGACGATATTGGTGTGAATAGGAGCGCCAAAAACGCTTCCGCCGCCGAGCGCGTCGAACGCACCGAGCGGAGTCGCGTCATCAAGAACGCGACCAATGAAGCCCGCGATTTTGATGCTGGAGACGTTGCCACCGTTCCCACCTTTGCCCGCCGCTGAGTTGCCGCCGTTGCCCGCTTCGATGAGCGATACGGAGCCGTGGATGTCTTTCGAGTTGCTGATGCCAATGACGTCACCGCCTTTGCCGCCCAGGCCGCCCGTGCCGATTGCTGCTCCGCCGTCGCCCGCAGTGAGAACTGCGCCGATTCCGAGTGGCGCAAATG
>JAYUSJ010000226.1:0-4872 GCA_043755735.1 Verrucomicrobiaceae bacterium
CTCTACAATCCATCCCTGTTCCAACGCCATTCCCACGTCGCTCAGCAATTTTCCGCTTTTGATCGCACAGTCCTTTCCGGTTTTGATCGCACCACGACACAATTCCCTTGTCGGTCTTGGAATCGGGCCCCAGAACCGCCTCTCTGTTTGGCATAATAGCAATGTCCTTCAGCGAAACCTCTTGGTAGCCGGAGGAACCCATAATCTCAGCGCATTTTCCGCGAGCAACTCGCCCCCCTTGCGCTTTCTTATCGTCGGTAAGATGCCGAGCAATTTCATGCTTCACTTCAGTCGGAATAATATGGCGGAACGATACAGACTCCATGATGGTCTCATGATCAGCATTCTCCGCATCAGTGAATTCACGACCTTCAGGAAAAGCGTCAGATCTGGGGTAAAAGATCCCATTTCCATTCATCAAGTATGACGTGTCGTAAATAATCGCGATTTCGGGCATGAATTAGCGGTTGTAGTTCCCTACAGTTTACGCCCCGTTGGGCCGTGTTCGTCAAGTTGGTAATGCGCCCTAATGGGGCGTGCCTTTAAGCTGAAATAATCCTGATTCCGTGGCCTTTGGGGTCAACGTTCGCAGAGAGCGGACGGCTCGGGATATGACGCAGGAGCGTCTCGCCGAGCTTGCGGACTTGAACATTCGCACAGTCCAGAAAATCGAAGCTGGAGACATCAATATCCTGCTCACGACTATTCTGCGACTTCATCACGCGCTGGGGTGTCCGTGGGATCAACTCATGCCCCCGCGACGCTAGGCCGGCTCTGCAATGTGCAGAGCCGACCCGATCACGAGCGACGCTCGTTCACTTCCACTTTTTGCACTCATTGATGAATTCGCACGACGCGCATGCGAAGCTCGGTGCAGGCACGTAGTCATTGCCCTGCACGCCGCGCACGTAGCTCTCGACCAAACGCATAAAGCGCGTGGTCTGTATATCCGTTGCAGGTGGCGCTTCGGTGACGACGAGTTTTGGTGTTTTAAGTTTCACCAGATGATGCAACTCCAGCGCTGTCTCTCGCCGGTCGGTGGCTTCGCGATAAAGCAGCGAATACGCGGACAATTGGACATCGTTCGTGTGCAACGTCAGTTCATCGTTCGGCGTTTTGCCCGTGGTTTTGAAATCCACGATGCGCCCATTTGCGCGCACCAGGTCAATGACGCCGACGAGTTTCGGCAGGCCGTGCTTGGATAGATCCTTTTCGACTAGGACTTCCACCGCTTCCGGGCGTTCATCCACGGGAATCGGCGTCTCCCGCAAATACATCTGCACGAGTCCGAGCGCTCCGGCTTTCGCTTTTGCTTCCGGTTCATCCTCATCCCATTTGATTTCATCGCCCTCGTTCGTTGCCGTCCATGCTTCGTCAAAGACGGCATCGACCATTTCGCCAACCAGCGGAGCCCCGCGCCAGCGCGCAAGACTCCATTGCTGGAGCACTGCATGAACGACGCTTCCAATGTGCCGCGCCGGGGTATTCGGTTTTTGAATGCCGAGCATGTAGCGGAAATAGAATTTCAACCGGCACCCGAGCCACGTCCCAAGACGGGACGCAGATACGGTCGCCAGCAGTTCCTCTTTGGTCCGCCCCACACGCGCCGCCGGCTTTGACACCGGCGGCGCGACAGGCGCAGTTTCAATTGCGGCAATCATTCGCCTCCTCCATGCCCGTTCACACGAACCGGCTCGCGGCGATACGGACGCTTTTGGCCGCGTGGCTTGTTGCCGTGACGTTCCAGTAATTCGTCAATGAGTCCCGAAGCTCCCAACCGGTCGAGTTGCTTCACTCCCACGCGGAACATATCCACCGAGAGCTGTTCAACGTCGCGTTTATCGAGGTGATTTTCGCGAACGATTTTCTCGATGAGCTGCTGCTGCTTTTCCGAACAGCGCCACTGACCGTTTCCATTTGCAGCGCCATTCCCATTTCCGCTTTCGTGACGGCGCGGCGCATGGCCGTTTCCATTTCCATTACCGCTATTGCGATAATGTTCACCCGCGCCATTTGCTGCGGGAGGATTCATTCCGTAGGTGGTCGCATCGGGAATAAACCCGACCTCCTGGATCTCGCGATCCACTGCATCCTGAAGCAGCCGGTAAAGCCGAGCGCTTTCTGCTTCGACCTGCGAGAGGTCGGTCAGCTCCGTGCGAATGCTCACGGTGTATTGATGCGAAGAGTAATTCGGCAGGCCGAGTTTCTTCGCGTAATTGGCTTCCAAGTGGATGGCCATGATGTGTGTCTCCTTTCTGTTTGTGTTGATGTGATGACACGAAAAAGCCCGACTGCTGTTGCAGCCGGGCTCTCGCATGCCGGTTGATTTGATCCGTGTTCAGACTTTGCGCCCGTGTGGATCAACCACGGGCAATTCCTCACGCACGACGCAGGGCTCGCCGTCGTCGCCACTACCGAGCCGCATCAGCCCTTCACGCACCAACGACGACGCAAGACGCGTCATCGGGATGCGCCGGGCCTTTGCGGCATGGTAAAGCAACGAGATGAGTTCACGGTCTAGCTGAGGGGTGTAATAGCGGGCTTGTGGCACGCAGTTCCTCCTTTCTCAGTAGTGAATCCCGCACCGGAATCGGTGAGGAGATAAAGGCGGGTCGTAGCTGGGAGCTACGACCACCTCATAGTATTATGGCCGAATTCGATCGGAAAGAAGACAGTCGCAGATGTCTATTTCGGACGAAGCGCCCAGAACGCATCTACCTCCTCGCGGGAAAGAGCTCGCCTGTAGTGTTTTTTAATCACCTCGACAGAGTTGCCCATCAGTTCTGCGAGTCTCGGCCGATCGTTGTGTTTCGCGAGCCAATAGCTCCCGAAACAGTGACGAAGAACGTCTTGCGGCCAAGGGGTCTTTGCGCCATTTCCGAATTGATATCCAGCATCAGTCCGAACGGCCTCCCACTCATCACGGAACCGATCGTTGATCATCTTCCCACGCGGCTTGCGGTAAGGTTCCAACCAGGTCATTGCTACTGGGTCCAATTGTGGAAATCGTGTCTCTCGCCCTTTGCTTGTTTCATGGCGCACTTCGAGTTGTTGCGACTCGAATCTGACGTGTTCCCACCTGAGATTTTGAGCCTCGCCCGGGCGTAGTCCCACAAAAAGCCCTACTGCAACGTATGGAACAATCGTCTCGGCGAATTCCGACGCATGAGCCGCACTGAGTAAAGATTCGCAGTCAGCCGCCGAGAGGATTGAAACTTCGTGGGGAGGCACCCGAATCTCGACCGATTCAGCTGGATTTTTTGAAACCCAATTCCGCTTCCGGCAGTAGTTGAAGAACTGGGCTAACTTCGTGCGGAGATTCAGCCGGGTTCTTGCGCAGACTGCCCGCTGGATGACGAATTGTTCCGCGCACTCCGGGTTGATTTCATCAATTCGTTGCCCATCAAATGCTGCGCGGAAGTGAACAGCCCGGTTGCTGAGTTCTTGGAAGGTTCGTCCGGAAATCTGACCATCCGTGAGTTGACGGCGCTTCGCGTCGATCCATGTCGAAAGAGCTTCAGAAACGGTAGGGAGGCTTGAACGCCGTTTCTCGTCTTCCAAGTGGCGGACAAAAAAACGCACAGCGTCAGTGATAGTGTGACCGTATGGCCTCAAAAGCCCCTCGGCTTCCATCGCCTGAACTCGCAATCGAGTCGGCAGTTCCATCGCTTCAATTCCTTGGTTTGATCGCTCGCGCTCCCAAGTGTCGGCAAGAGCGAGCGCTTCGTCCTTGTCATCCAGGAAACGCCGGGGTCGGTAAGGACGACCGTCAACTCGAAACATTGACTTCCCATTGATCGTGACCTTTCGAATAACCGGCCAGCGGTTTCGGAGAGGTTTGATTCTGCCGGACGACTCTTTCGATTTCATTCAACTCCACATTGCCAATTGTTGCCAGTTGTTGCCAACAAAATAACGAAACTTGGCGAAAACACGCTAAAGTTGCCGAAGCTCGTTTCGCTGTATCAATCGGCTTCCGGTCCTCTGAAACCCTTTATTCATCAGCTTTCCAGAGTAAAACACGGAGCGCGCCCGCCGCGGCTCGAACGCGGAACCTGCGGTTTAGAAGACCGCTGCTCTATCCAGTTGAGCTACGGGCGCATGTGGGGACCATAGCGGTGCTCATTCCGTTTCGGCAAGGATCACTTCCAGGGCTCACGCATCTAAATGTTTCTGACGGAGATGAAGAGCGGGAAAGGAGCGGGGCTTTCCTAAGCCCCGTTGCCACGTCAGTGGCAAGCGCGCTCGCCGGTGACCCGGCACGCACGGGGCTTAGGAAAGCCCCGCTCCGATTCGCGCTTTGCGCGCCTTCATTAGAGAAATTTAGATGTGTGAGCCCTGGGATCACTTCTGCATGGTCTGCCGGCGGAGTTGCCCGCAGGCGGCGGCGATGTCGTGGCCTTTTTCGCGGCGGATGGTGGCGATGCAGTTGGAGCGTTCGAGGACGGACATGAAGGCGTCTTGGCGCGATTCGTCGGGGCGCTCCCATGGGAGCCCTTCGACGTGGTTGTAGGGGATGCAGTTCACTTTTGCGCCGACGTGTTTGACGATGCGGGCGAGATCGGCGGCGTGGGAGGTGTCGTCGTTGACGCCTTTGATGAGGATGTATTCGAAGGTGATGCGCTGCTTTTTCTTCGTGGTGTAATACTCGCAAGCGTCCACGAGTGCGGCGATGGGGTACTTTTTGTTGACGGGCATGATTTGCTCGCGCACGGCGTCGGTCGCACCGTGGAGGGAGATGGCGAGGCGGATTTGCTTGGGCTGCTCGGCGAGTTGGCGGATTTGCGGGGCGAGGCCGCTGGTGGAGATGGTGATGTGCCGCGCGCCGAGGCCGATGCCCCACTCGGAGTTGATGATGGTGATGGCCTTCAT
>JAYUSJ010000227.1:0-4867 GCA_043755735.1 Verrucomicrobiaceae bacterium
GGAATGCCCGAGCTCACGGCGGAGGAAAAGAAAGCGCTGGAGCAATGAGCGTGTTGACAAGCAGGGACCGCCAAACCGCTGCGTCGAGGGCGACGCAGACGCAGCCTGCGAGGGCGCAGACGCTACCCCGCACACACCTTTACGCCTAGCAGTATGAACACAGAAAACTGCTCGCTCTCACAAATCGCCGACCTGCTTCGCACCAAGCAGCGATTCGTCGTCATGTCCCATTTCCGGCCCGATGGCGACGCTCTCGGCTGCACGCTCGCCATGGGGCTTTGCCTCCAGCAGCTCGGCAAGGATGTGACCATGTGGAATGAGGACGGCTGTCTGGAAAAGTTCACGTTTTTGCCCGGCAGCGAAAACGTCTCGCAGCCGAGCGCAGAGCCGCAGAGCTTCGACGTCGCGCTTGTCCTCGACACCGCCGTGAAGGACCGCGTGGGCAAGTGCCTCGCCAGCGTCGCGCACGCAGACGTGTGGGTGAACATCGACCACCACATCAGCAACCCGCGCTTTGGCGACCTGAACTACATTGACTCCACTTCGCCCGCGACCGGCCAGATTTTGTTCGAGCTTTTCCGGCAGTGCGGACTGCCGCTCACCTACGGGATGGCCGATAATCTCTACGTCGCCATCAGCACCGACACCGGCAGCTTTCAATACCCCAGCACGACGGCCCGCACCTACGAAATCGGCGCGGAGCTGGTGAAGCTCGGCGTGCGAGTCGGCGAACTCTCGCAGCGCATCTACGAGAGCTACCCGCGCCGCCGCATCGAGCTGCTCAAATCGCTGCTCAACAATCTTTCGTTCACCAGCAACGACCGCGTCGCGAGCTTCTCGCTCACGCAAGCCGTCAGCACCGGGCTCGGCGTGCTGCCCGAGGATAATGAAGGGCTCATTGATACCATCCGAGCCGTGCAAGGCGTGGTCGTCGCCGCGTTTTTCGAGGAACTCGAAGATGGCCGCGTTCGCGTCTCGCTCCGCTCCAAAGACGCCGCGCTCACCGACGTCTGCAAAGTCGCACAACTTTTCGGAGGCGGCGGACACACGCTCGCGGCCGGCATCCGCATGACGGGCCCCCTCGACGCAGCAAAACAAAAAGTACTTACAGCAATCGATGAACAACTCGCGGCAAATTGACGGTGTCCTCCTCGTAGATAAAGCGCCCGAAATGACATCGCACGATGTCGTCGCGATCGCCCGCCGCGCATTGCGCAGCATGGGCGTGGACAAAGTCGGCCACTGCGGCACCCTCGACCCGCTCGCCACCGGCCTGCTCATCCTCACGATCGGCAAGGGGACAAAAATCCAGGACCTCATCATGGCCGAGGACAAGGAATACGTCGGCACCATGAAGCTCGGCGAAGTCACCGACAGTCAGGATGCCGACGGCGAAGTCACCGAAACGAAGCCCGTGCCGGAACTCACGCGCGAGCAACTCGACGCCGCCTTCGCGAAATACCACGGCGACTTCTACCAGACACCGCCGATGGTTTCTGCCATCAAAATGAACGGCGTCCCGCTCTACAAGCTCGCGCGAAAAGGCCAGGTCGTCGAACGCGAGCCGCGCTTCGTCCACGTGTATGCGCACGAAATCAACGAAGTCCGGATGCCGGAAATCGACTTCCGCGTCGTCTGCTCGAAGGGCTTCTACGTCCGCACCTACGCCCACGACATCGGCCAGGAACTCGGATGCGGCGCACACCTTCGCGCACTGCGCCGGACGAAAAGCGGCAAGTTCAGCGTGGAAGGAGCCGTGTCCGTCGATGCGCTAAAAAACGGCGACGTGGACGAAGTGCTCAAAAAGATTTTGACCCTCCCGCAAGTCAGCATCCTCCGCGGGGCGTGAAGGCGAAGCCCTTGGAGTGCGGCAGCCTGCTGCCGCTTTTCGGAGCCAGCCTGCTGGCGGTGAGTCTTTTGGCGTCTCGAAGCAAAGCAGCCTTCGCGTGTGTGTGGCGTCTGTCCTACTCATCGCCAGCAGGCTGGCTGAAAAAAGCGACAGCAGGCTGCCGCACTCCAAAGCCTTTGGCATGAACACGCTGACCGCCATCGCCGACCTCGCCGATCTCTCCGGCCCAATCGCCATAGCTGCTGGCGTGTTTGACGGCGTGCATCTCGGACATCGCGCCGTGATTGCCAGCGCGCTCGAGTTCGCATCGGCGCAAAACGGCAGCGCCGTCGTCCTCACGTTCGACCCGCATCCCACCAGCGTTCTCCGGCCGGGCAATGCTTCACCACTGCTCACCTCGACACGGCACAAACTGCGCATCCTCAAAACCCTCGGCGTGCAACACGCGCTCGTCATCCATTTCGACAAAACGTTCGCAGCCACCGCACCCGCCGACTTTATCCAACAGCTCGCCGCCGCATGTCCGCTGCGCCAGATATGCGTCGGCGAAGACTGGGCCTTCGGCAAAGGCCGTGCTGGGAATCTCGCGCTGCTCACCGAACTGGGACCAAAGCTCGGCTTCCACGCGAGCGGCATTCCGAGCGTCACTGTGGACGGTCAGCCCGTCAGCAGCACCGCGATTCGCGCAGCAGTCCAACGCGGCGATCTGCCCACGGCGCAGGGACTCCTCGGGCGCGAGTTCAGTCTCTTCGGCACCGTCATTGCCGGCAACAAACTTGGCCGCACCATCGGCTTCCCCACCGCAAACATCCGCCCGGAAAACGAGCAACTCCCTCCCAACGGCGTCTATGCAATCACCGCCGAGCTAGGAAACAAGCGCATCCCCGGCGTCGCCAACATCGGTCTGCGTCCCACCGTTCAAGACGCTGACAAAGAGCGTCTGCTGGAAGTTCACCTCTTCGATTTCACCGGAGACCTCTACGGCACCGACCTCGAAATCCACTTCCGCCGCTTCATCCGTGCGGAGCAAAAGTTTCCCTCGCTCGATGCGCTTAAAATTCAGATCGCCGAAGATGCGGCGTCTGCGCGCTCGTAGATCAGTCCGAAACTTTCAACTCATCCTCCCGCCCGGTGCGGAGGCACCTTGAGGCGCTGGAGAATATTTTGTTGAGGCTGTCCTTGCTGCTCACACGGTATTCGACCGTCCTTGCGTGCGTCGTCGTCGGGTAGCTCTTGCGCACATTTTTCCACAAGTCGGACGTGCCGGTGCGTTCGCCCGCTTCGTTCACGAGGCTCTTCACTTTGTCAAATGTAGCGCCGCCGATTCCTCCGGGAGGCGCGGCCATGCCGGCTTCGATGTAGTAAAAGCGGACGTTGAGTTGGCCGGTCGTGTCCACATTTACCTCGGTGACCCGCGTCGTGCCGGGCTCGATGACGTATTCGTGGCTGCTCACGCTGACCATCGCGCCGACAATCAACTCGTAAGTTCCGCCCGGTAAATTGACGCGCCAGATTGGTTTGTTGGCGACCACCCTTCCGGGAGTGACCTTGGTGTCGTCACCCGGCGGGGTGGGCGGCGGGACGGGGCTCTGTGCGGTGGCGACAGCGATCACCGCTGCCAGAATTGCGAAAGGAAGGATGCGTCTCATATCTGGCCTTGTAGCCTTTATTTGGCGGATGGAAAGCGGAATGCCCGCGCCACACGGGAAACAGGGCCTCGCTCAAAAACGGCGATTGTCATACGACACCTTTCCCGCGAAGACCAAGCCCTCGCTTCCCATGAAACTGCACTTCTGGCTCACCATTCTCTTTTCCACCACGCTCGTCGCGGATGTCACGCCGACTCTTGAACAGCCCGGCGTGCCGGCGTCCACGGTTCCCAAGTTCACGATCCCCCGCCCCGCTCACACGCCGAAGCCTCCTGCGCTCAACCCGCCGCTCGCGAAGCCCGATGCGTGGACGCAGGCGTTTATCGAAGCCATGCTCGATAACCATCGACCGACGCGACAGGCGCGTTGGACGGAGCTCGTTTACCAGTGCCCCGTGAAGGAGTTCGGCGCAGCGCTTCGTGCATTTGAGTATATCGACCGGAATGGCTTTCGCGGCGCGTTCGGATGGGAATGGGAAACACTTTGGGAACGGTGGACGGAGGCCGATCCGGTGGATGCGACGAAGGCGGCGGACATCATGAACAAGAACGGCAATCTGGCGGGATTGCCCCGCCTCGTTCTCCGCACGTGGGCCGCCGTCGATCACGCTGCGGCGAAAGCGTGGTTCGACGCCCTGCCTGCGGAGAGAAAGGAAGATGTGGAGCTGCATCAGGCCCTCATGGCGGGCTGGGCGCGGAACGACTTGAAGGGCGCGACGGCTTACATGCTGGACGTCTGCCCGAAAGGCTCGCGCCTCCTCGACGGTGCATTGCAGCGAATCCGCGATGAAGCACATCGCGCCGGTCTTCTACCGGGCGCGGTTGAGTGGTTCAACTCGCTCCCGATGGACACCGAGGAAGGCAGCCCGAAAGTCGTCGCAGCGGGACACGTCGCGTGGCTGATGAATTACGGAAACGTCGAGGACTCCATGCGTTTTCTCACCGGACTAAAAGAGCCCGCGCTCTATCAGGAGAAGATGGTTTATGAAACTGCGAAGAAGCTCGCGGATTCACAGATGTTCAAACGCGGGATCGAATGGGCGGCGGCGCTCCCGATGAATCCAAAGAAGAAGACATTCGACGGAGTCCCTGTGATCAGCGAGGCTTGGGCGGAAAAGGAAGGAAAGCTTTTCGGCGCATGGCTCATCGAGCACCGCGAGCACGCTGCCGTGGATTTCGTGCTGCTCGGCTTCGTCCGCTACCTCGCGAAACAAGACAAAGCCGAAGCGAAGAAATGGGCAGGGCAGATCAAAAACGAAACCGCAAAGGAGCTCATGGCGAAGGTGGTTGAGGAATAGTTCCGCCCCGCGAAAGCCGGCTGGGTGAATCTTTGGTGACTACGAAGGGCGCGAAGGACGCGAAGCTCGGAC
>JAYUSJ010000228.1:0-4864 GCA_043755735.1 Verrucomicrobiaceae bacterium
TCCCACTTTCGGGCGTGGCGTCTTGGTTGGAGGCTCCGCCGGAAGTAATCGCGCGACGACTTTTTTGCCGCGTGCGATGAGGATTTCTTCGCCTTGTTCTACGGCGGCGAGTAATCGCGAAAGATGGGTTTTCGCTTCGTGTGTGGTGACCGTTTGCATGTGTAGGACAAGTAGCGGACGGGCGCGCTTAGTCAAGTGGACTCACTGGGGCATTTTTGCGAGTTGTTTATAGGCTCCGCCGCCCGTGCGCTATTTCACAAGTGAAATGCGCTTTATCTCATTCCTAGGCAGGAGATGTCGTGTATTTTACGAGTCTCCTCACCGTAACAAAACTCTACATCGTCACCACCATGAAACAGTCGCACAACCGTCGCATCCTCTCCAAAAATATCGCCTCAATCCTCGCGCTCGGCTTCGGCCTTGCGACATCGGCTTCTGCCGCAAACGTCTGGGATGGCGGTGGCGGGGACAATCTTTGGAGCACTATCACGAACTGGGATAATGATCTGTTTCCCGGCTACGGCACGCTGACTTTCAGCGGCGCGACGCAGACGACGAATGTGGTCGATGCGAACATCAGCATGAATTCACTCCTGTGGACCGGAGCGAATGACTGGACGCTGAACAATGCGAACGGTGCGGTGATTTCACTTTTTGATAACGGTGGCGCACAGGCGAAGGTGGAAAACCAGAGTTCCGGGCTCCTGACCATCAATGCCCCGATGACGTTCGCCGCGAATAACGGGACGCCGCCCAACCCGTTTGGCGAAATCAATGCGACGAGTGGAAACATCACGTTTGGCTCCACGGCGGCGTTGACGGTCAGCGGTTCTTCGGTGAACGGCCTGAAGTTCTGGGGCGGGGCGGGGCGGACGGTGACTTTTAACAACACCGTGAGTGCGACCGGAAAGTGGCTCGCAACCACGGGGAGCGCGGCGATCACCATCGGCAGCACGGGCAGCGTCACAGCAGCGGATATTTTTGTCATAAACGGAGGCTCGCTGAACCTCGCGGGATCGCTCACGAGTGACGCTGGAAAAGGCATCCGTCTGGGCGGCGACTTCGCGACTACGGGCAATCAAAATCTGGCGCTCGGCGGCTCGTTCAACCTCACGCCTGCATCCGGCGGGCTGACGTATGCGGGCACGGTTAATTCGGTGACCGGAAACACTTCGGGCGCACTTTCGGTGAACTCGCAGAATACGAACGGCACAAACACGTTGAGCGGCTTCATCGTTCTCGACTCGAATCTAGCGATCAACCAATCCGCTGGTGGAGTGCTGAATCTTACTCAACTCCATACCGATGGCGCGACGGGTGCCAACGGCATCAATATCAAAACGCTGGGGCTGACGCTCGCTCCCGACACCGGTGCCACGATCAATGTAAGCGGCAATATCTACAGCAACACGAACGCAGGCTCGATCACGACCAATGGGCTTGGGACCGTGAACCTCTCCGCAGGGAATAATGCTGCGAATCTCTTCGTCAGAAAAGGAGCCGTACAAATCGGCAACGGGGGTTCCTTTACGGGATCTGGGTTTTCAAGCATCGGGCAAACCGGCGGCGACAATGGAACGGTGACGCTCTCGGGCAATGGGGCCATGTCCGTCACCGCAGACCTGAACGTGTCCGATGTGGCGAATACCGTGGGCACGCTGAATATGAACAGCACCGGGCTTGTGACGGCGGGGAATCTATTCGTCGGAAAAACGTCGGCCATTGGCACACTCAACCAGACCAGTGGTTCGATCACCACATCCACACTCCTCGTGGGCGCGGCGGGCACGGCGCAAGGAATTTACAACCAAAGCGGCGGCTCGATTACGAGATCGGCAGGCGGTGGTGATTGGCGCATCGGTGGCAATTCGATTAGCAACACCGTGGTGGATGCGGCTAATCAGAACGCGGTCGGTATTTACGTGATGACTGGTGGCACCCTCACTCCCGTCAATGCTTTCCAAGTCGGTGGCAGCGGGCAGGGATACCTGTCTCAGTCTGGCGGAACCCTCAGTTCGGCTGGCTGGACGGATGCCGGACGTTCTGCAGGAAGCTACGGAGTCATCGACGTCAGCGGCGGCACATTTAACCAGACCGCCGCAGGCACCCGACTTTTTGCCGGCGAGAATGGTTTTGGCCATATCAACCTTCGTGGGACCGGTGTGATGACGCTGACGGGCGGATTGGTAATCGGCAATGGTGGTGCCACTGCGGGCGGCGTCTTTAACCTCGGAACGGGCGGCACGCTCACGACAGCACTGATCACTCAGGCCGGAACAAACACGCTCGGCAGCACTTTCAATTTTACTGGAGGAACCTTGAAGCCCACGGCTGCGACGACCACATTTACCGGCGTCGGCACCGCGAACATTTTTGCTGGTGGGGCAATCATTGATACTGCGACGGCGGGCTTCACTATCGCCCAGCCATTGCTCGCCCCTGTGGGGAATGGGGTGAACGCCATCAGCATTGCGACGGGCGGCTCGGGATTCAAAGCCCCGCCAATCGTCAAACTCTCCGCACCACCGGCAGGCGGCACGCAAGCGACTGCGATTGCTACGATTGATGGGAGCGGAAATATCACAGGCTTCGTCATCACCAGCCCCGGCACCGGCTATACTGCGGCTCCGACGGTTTCATTTGTCAGCGCGAACGGCGGCACCGCCACCGCAACGGCAACTATCGCGGCAAACACCTCGGGCGGCTTGACCAAGAACGGCGCAAACACGCTGACACTCAGCGGCGCGAGCACTTTCACCGGAAACACCACAATCAACGCCGGTGTATTGCTCCTGAACTACGCTTCAAACGTGAACTATCCGGGGAATATCACGGCGGTTGGCGGGCTTACAAACGGCACGGCGCAATTCATCAAGAACGGAGCGGGAATATTGACCCTTAGTGGCACGATTACACAGAACGGGGCCAATAATAATCCTGTGGCTATCGGCAACGGCGCAGCGGGCGGCACAGTCACGTTGACCAACACCGCAGTCCTTACCACCGTCGCCAGCGAAATCTTCGTTGGCAATGGGGCTGGTGGTTCAGCGATTCTGAATTTGGATGGCGGGACATTGAACGTCGGCAACTGGCTGGCCATCGCCAGAGCCACTGCCGCCGGAACGCTAAACATGACGGCTGGCACGATTAACAAGACCGGCGGCGGCAACATCACCATCGGCTCGACCGGAGGTGGCTTGCTCAATCAAAGCGGCGGCACCATCAACAGCACGGGCAGTAATTTCTACGTCGCAGAAGTCGCGGGCAACGGCACCTACACCATCTCGGGCAACGCGGTGGCAAACCTTCCCGTTCTCACCTTTGGCCAAAATGCAGCCTCGACCGGCACGGTAAATCTCAATGGCGGAACAATCGCCGCGACCCAGATCGCGAAAATCAACGCCGGGGCGACTGCGACGTTCAATTTCAACGGCGGCACCTTGCAGGCTCGCACTGGCGCAGCCACCGCATTCATGACTGGCCTGACCAACGCCTTCGTGAAAGCTGGCGGTGCAGTCATCGATACCAATGGCAACGATATCACGATCGGCCAGAGCTTATTGACGGATACAGTCTCGACAGGCGGTGGGCTCACGAAAACTGGCGGCGGAACCCTGACACTTTCGAGTGCCAATACCTACACGGGCAACACGGTCGTCAATGGAGGCGTTTTGGCTGTGGCGGGAGCGGGAAGTCCTAGCAACCGAATTTTCAATACGGTGATCAACTCGGGCGGAACTGTCCGATTGATTGACAGTAACGTGATCGGCACTTCGAGCGTCACCGTCAGCGGCGGCACGTTGGACTTCAACACGAAGATTGATTACTTCAACTCGCTCACGATGAGCAACGCGGGCTCCGTCATCGGTACGGGCGCGAGCGCATTCACTTTAGAGAATGCGAGCCCTGTCATCACCGCGACGGGCGGCGGCAATGCGGGCACCATCTCCGCAGCCTACGGCATCACCTCCGGGTTCGGCGTCTCGGGCAACATCGCCCGCACTGCTCAATTCGACGTCGCGACCTCGACCAGCCTCACTGTTTCCGGGGCGATCCGCGATACGCTCGAAGGTACCGCAAACATCGGTAGCCTCACCAAAACGGGCAACGGCACGCTCCTGCTTTCCGGCACGAATACTTACACCGGCCCCACGGCGGTGAACGCTGGCACGCTCACACTAAGCGGAACTGGTTCCACCAATGGCGGCGGCACCATCACCGTCAATGGAGTCGGGGCCAAGCTGTTGCAGACAAGCTCCGTGGCGGCGACACCCGTCGTCACTTTGACCCAAGGAACGCTCGACGGAACCGGCACATTAAGCACCGTGAACGTGGGCGCGGGCACCGGCGGTATTGTCACCAACGGCAACGGCACGCCCGGCGCGGCGCTCACGATTGGGTCGCTGACATTCAACGGTGGCGCAAACGTCAACCTCTTCAGCAACACGACTGCGGCCCCATTGGTCACCACGACTTTGACCACCACCGGCGCAGGCACCGTCTCGCTCACCGCGACCAATGCGGTTTGGGGCAACGGCAGCACCTACAACCTCATTAGCTACACGGGAGCTATCGGCGGCGCGGGCTTCGCGGGCTTCAACAATGTCGTCACGGTCAACGGGCTCGGTGCTCGGCAGAGCGCGACGCTTGGGGACAGCGGGACCGCAGTGACACTCGCGATCTCGGGGGATCTCCCGATTTGGACCGGTGTGGCCAGTGCAAACTGGACGAGCACGCCAGTCGGGCCCACGTTCAACTGGAAAAAGCAGTCGGACAATAGCGGGACGGAATTTTTCGCTGCGAACGACACACCGCTCTTTAACGACTCCGCCACTGGAACCACGGCGGTAAACATTGCCGATGC
>JAYUSJ010000229.1:0-16084 GCA_043755735.1 Verrucomicrobiaceae bacterium
ATCCGCTCATCCACTGTGCGTTGCCAACGTCGACCGACAGGCGTTCCACAGTGGGCGTGACGAACGGAATTTCGAGCTCGGCAGCGTTTTCGACAAACAGGCTGAACTCGTCGTAGATCTCGGTCATGTAGGCAGTCTCGCCGAGCCGTGGGTCACGGCGTCAAGCCGGTGCGAGATCCGGTGCGGAATCCGGTGCGGAATCCGGAGCGTGTTGAAGCGCCGGGCGACTGCATTGTCAGTAGCGCTTCCCCGGCGTGGAAGTGCTGAATACCTACGGCCCAACTGAGGCAACGATCGCCGTAACGAGCGTCCCCGTAACACGTGATCTCATCGCGCAGTGGAACCCACTGCCCATTGGTCGCGTGATGCCCGGCACGCAGATCATCATCCGCGGAGAAAACGGCCAACCCGTCCCCGCTGGCGAGCGCGGCGAGATTGTGATCGCCGGACCCAACGTAAGCCCCGGCTATCTGCACCGCGCAGACCTCACCGAGAAAGCATTCGCGCCGCACGAACAATCGCGCTGCTATCGCACCGGCGATTGGGGCCGCGACCGCGACGGGATGATCTTTTGCGAGGGCCGGATGGATAACCAGATCAAGCTCCACGGACATCGAATCGAACTCGGCGACATGGAATCGAACCTCCGCGACCTCGAAGAAGTGGCGGACGCGGTCGTGCTGCCGGTGAAGAAAGGCGACCGCGTGGACAGCGTCGCCGCATTCATCGTGCTACGCGGAGCCAAGCAAGGCAGCGACTTCGAGCAGGCCGCAAAACTCAAAACCAAACTCGGCGAGCGCGTGCCGCCTTACATGATCCCAAGAAAGTTCATCTTCCTCGACAGCTTCCCGATGAACGCAAACGGCAAGGCCGACAGGAAGAAGCTGGCTGAAACACTGGGGTAGTCGGCGTGGAGCGGCGGTAGTAGCAGTAGTGGCGCAGGCGACCCGCCTGCATAAGTCCCCCCGGCGACCCGCCGGTATCAGACACACGGGCGAGTCGCCCACAGATACTATGCAGGCGGGTCGCCTGCACCACTACCGCCGCTCCGCGCGTTCCCGCTACCGAGCAAAAATCCAGTCGATGGCGGTCTTGCCGTCTTCCTTTTTCCACAACGCTCCTTGGCCAATCTTTAGAAGCGCGGGAACTCCCCCGTATTTTCCAATTGCAGGCTGGAAGTAAGGGCTACTGATCGATTTTACATCGTCACCGACAGGACCAAGCGCTGCGTGATTGATGGCATCGCCGCACAACGAACGGGCTGCGGCGGCGATGGATGCAGTCTCGTCGAGCGCGATGAGCGAGATCGCCTTGGACTTATGATCCGGCTGGTCGCGAACGAACGCCACGACGCTGAGGACATCGTGGACGCGCTGCGCAAAGAGGCTGTGGTTGTAGCCGTGCGTGTAGCAGGCGGCTTCACGGGGATTCTTCACGCGGCGCGTGGGCGTATCGCTTTGTCCGTCGGCAAGAAACTCGCCCTGCATCAACATATCCACGCCGATGACGCTCACTCCGCTGGTCACGAGGCGCAGCACCTCTTCGGTCGGTTCCCCACCGTTGAGCAGGCCGTTTTTGCCTCGTGATGTGAGCCACAGCGCGGTACGTCCGTTCCACTTCTTCGGGTGGAAAAAGACCGCGGGAATCGCTTCACCGCGCGCTTCATTTTGGATCAGGTTCTGCATGAGCAGCCAGTCACCGCGATCGCTTTTCTTCAGCGTCGAGTGGTTACTCGTTGCCTCCTCACTGGCGAGCGTCCGCTGAAAAATCGCCTCGGCTGCCGCGCGTGTTTGCTCCGGGGTAATGCGCGCTAGCGCATCGTCATGCCACCACTTGCAGAGTTGTTTTTCAAACTCCGGCCCGCCTTTTGGTGCCGGGTGCTCTGCATCCCAGACGGTGAGTTCCTCGCGAGAAAGCGGCACGAAATCCGGCTCATCGATCTTCGCAATCCCGAGTTTCAGATGCTCGTTGAAGAACCCATACATCGCCATGCGCGAGACACGGTTGTAGTTGTGCCCGAACTGCAAGTTTGCGAACAGCTTCACATTGTTCGGCGCACCAAGCGAAGCCCAGTGACTGGCCAGACTCGGGAAGCCCTTGGTTTGCATCTCCTTCGTCCAATCGTCCGCCGCCGTCATCCCCATCGGCTTGGGCGCGAAGAGCGCCGCGATCTCGATATTCCCAGTGCCCACACGCAACAAGCTCGCATTCTCACAGGTGCAACCGCCCTGCATCGCAGTGCTCACCATCACAGCGGGAAACGCAGCAGCAAGCCGCGGGTCGAGAGCTGCGAGCAGGAATGTCTGCGTGCCTCCCCCGCTCGCGCCGGTACAGGCGAGCCGCGTGCGATCCACATCCGGCAGCGTCTCCAGAAAATCCAATGCGCGAATCGAAGACCATTCCTGCAACCCCAAGATACTTTGAGCGCGACTCTCAGCCTCCGGCGAAAAGAGACCGCCCGGCGTTACGGCACTCTGTTTCGCAAACTTGTGCGCCAGTTCCATACTGAGCTGTTGCGAGTCTGCATATCCGATCATGTCGTAGTGGAAGACGACACAACCCATCCGCGCCAGCGTCGCGCAACGCGCCTGAAGCGGCACCGAACCGTTTGCCGGCGAAGCCTCTGCGCCGCTCGCGATTTCCTTTTTCACATTTGCCTCGGCGTTTTTGTAAAAGCGTCCGTCATTCCAGTGTCCATGCGGGCAGAGCACCCCGGGGAATTTCCCCGGCTTGTCCGGACGAAACAAACTGCCCGATACGAAAAAGCCCGGCATCGCCTCGAACGAAACCCGCTCCACCGTAAAACCCTCGCGCACCACCTTGCCGTGAATGACCGCATTCAGCGGCGTCCGCGTCGGCTCAGGAAAAATGCCGAGCGCAACGCGAAGCTGCATGCGCAGTTGCTCGGCGCGGCTCTTCCAAGCGGCTTCCGAGGCGGGCGGCGTCCACGGGAAATACCCATCGAGATCCTTGAGGGGCTGGAGCCGTGTGTCATTTGGCGGCGAACCCGGAGGATTCACGCGTGGCGCGTCGGCTGCGATTGCGGTGATTGCGAGTAATGGAAGGAGCAGTATTTTCATAATTAAAGTTATAGCGCGCCAAGTCCGGCGCTGCACTTGCCTAGCGTATCCTCGAGTTGTCGGACACGCGTGATGAGCGGGTCCATCACTTTCTTCTGCGCGGTGCAAAACGCTTCCAACGGCTGGAACGTTTGTTCGAGTTCCAAATAGAACCGGCGCAAGGCGTGGCGCATGTGATCGTCGATAGAGCGCACCATCGTCTCGCGGCGCTCGGCCATCTGGCGGGAGTATTGGCTCAGGATTTTATTGCGCTTTGCCACGGCGACGAGCGTGCCGACTGCAGCTCCAAGACCGGCGACCGTCATGGTGATGTCAAGAATTGCCGCCTTCATCAGCGATGCGGCAATGACCGCGCCGATACCGCCCGCCGCGGCCACGCCCACCGGTACGCGAAGCCAGTTCGTCGTCTCGGAAAACAGCGCCTGCATCTGGCTTTCGAACGCCGCACCGTCGCCGCGCTCGATGAGTGACAGCTCGATCTTGTTCAACAATTCCTTCCGCTGATTCGCGAAATCCGGCAGAGCTCGCAGGCCGCTCTGGTCGGCAAAATGACGCTGCATCAAATCGTGAAGCTGCTTCCAGACGCTCTTCAAATCCGCCTCAATGAGTTCCAGTGCGTAGGCAACGGATTTCGATGCGCTCTCGCGTTGCTTGGATTCCAGCTCGGCCTGAAACGACTTCTCCCAGCCCGAGCCGCCGAAAATAAGCTTCAACGTTTTGCCCAATGTGAGCTTTTGCCGGAGCAATTCCTCGCCGCGCAACTGGGCGCGTTCGTAGTTCTGCGCGATGGTCCAAAGCAGTCCACCGATCTGCCGCTGGCTCTGCTCTTCGCGCTCACGAAGGCTGCCGCGGATTTCTTCCAGCCGCTTCAAATCCGCATCGAGCGTCTGCGCCGCACCGCGCACCTGACTGCCGTGTTCATCGAGAATCACCTGCGCACTGCGGCAAACACTGCGGAGCTTGTCGTGGCGCGAAGTGCCGTCTGCGACGCTGCTATTGATGAATCCCTCCAGCGCGCCAAAGCCGCTCTTCTCCCAGAGCTGCGCGCGTTTCGCTTCATCGTCCGTGTGCTTCGATTCGTAGGCGCAGCGTGCGGACACGGGGAAAAGCGGGCAACGCTCCCCGACTTTTTGCAACATGGTCTGCTCCATGTGCTCGACGATTTTTGCCACTTCCTCCGGTGAGCGAAGGTCCGTCTGCTGGAGCACGAAGATTACTTTTTTCAGCCACTTGCGATGGATGTGCTGGAGGAACTGCCACGCAGATGCGCCCCACGGATTCGCGGTGGAAAAGACCACGATGCAAAGATCCGCCAGTGGCAGGAACTGACGCGTGATGGCCTCGTGTTCCGCTACAATGGTGTTCGTGCCGGGCGTATCGACGATATTGAAATCCCGCAGGATCGGCGCTGTGCGATGGCACTCGATGAGTTGTGGAGAAATGGGCACATCACGCTCCTCGTCGCCGTGCTTGAAAAGATACACTTTGTCCGTGGCCGGCAGCACATCCACACGGCAAAACTCGCGTCCGAATATCGCGTTGAGCAGTGACGATTTGCCAGCTTTCACCTCGCCCACCACAACGAAGAGGAACGGCTCGCGCAAGCTCGTACCGAGCTCGCCGAGCGTGCGGACGGTTTCCGCGGGTGCCTTCAGGTCATGCGCAAGCGTATTGAGCGCAAAGAGCGCGGTGCCGAGTTCGGCACGGGTTTGAAAGTATGCGTCCGCAAGATTCACTATGGCGCATTTAGCGGGAAATCGGGGAAAGCAACGAACCTTTTTTCGGCTCTCCCCCGGAGTCTAAGGAAGAAGCTCTTTTAAAGCGCGCGCTTTGCCTCTTTACGAGGCACAGCCTTCAGCACCCGCGCGACGATGTCGTCCACGGTCACGCCTTCCGCTTCCGCATTGAACGTCGGAACGATGCGGTGGCGAAGCACCGGCATCGCGAGCGCTTCGATGTCGTCGATGGTGACGTGAAAACGTCCCTGCAACACTGCACGGACTTTGCCGGTGAGGATGAGATTCTGGCACGCACGCGGCCCGGCGCCCCATGCGATGAGCTCCTTGATAAATGCCGGCGCGTCTTTCTCGTTGGGCCGCGTGAAGCGCACGAGGTCGAGGACGAAGTCGGTGACGTGGTCGGGCACGGGCACTTTGCGCACGACCTTTTGCAGCTCTAGAATCTGCGCGCCGGAAAGGACGGGCTGGATGTCGGCGGTGAAACTGCCCGTAGTGCGGGCGATAATCTGGCGCTCTTCTTCGCGGGTCGGGTAGTCCACCTTCACGAGGAATACAAAGCGGTCGCGCTGCGCCTCGGGTAGCGGGTAGGTGCCCTCTTGCTCGATGGGGTTTTGAGTGGCGAGGACGAAGAACGGCTGGTCGAGCTTCAGCGTATTGCCACCTACGGTAACGTGGCGCTCCTGCATCGCTTCCAGCAACGCAGCCTGGGTCTTGGGCGGAGTGCGGTTGATTTCATCCGCGAGGAGCATTTGGGTAAAGAGCGGGCCTTTTTGGAAAACGAAATTGCGGCGTCCCGTCGCGGGGTCTTCCTGAATGATGTCCGTGCCCGTGATGTCGCTCGGCATCAGGTCGGGCGTAAACTGGATGCGGCGAAAGCCCATGTTTAGCGTCTTCGCGAGCGTGCTGACCATCGCTGTCTTCGCGAGCCCCGGCACACCTTCCAGCAGGCAGTGTCCGCCCGCGAGCACTGCAATCAACAACTCCTCGATGACCGCCGCCTGACCCACGATAAATTTGCCCATCTCCGCAGCAATCTTCGCGTAAGAAGACTTGAGTAGTTCGGCGGCGGCTTTGTCGTCCAGTTGGGAAATCGGTGTGGTTTCAGTGGTGCTCATGGCGAGTCCATTATCGGAAGACGGGCGTGTTCTTAGGAACAGAGTCGGGCATTTTGTCGGATTGTTCAATTTGGGCAGCGCCGCGCTGGACTCGAAAAATGTGCGGCATACGAATTTTCACCGCTTGCTAACGGTCGGACTGCCGGTTCAGCCGCCGACTTAGTCATACTCGAACCTCTACCAGCTTCGATGACGCTATCGTCGTTGAATGCGAAGGCGCCCAACAGCCGCAATCGCATTTACGGCTTCAAGGCCCGAATACGAACGAAGCGCGGTGTTGCGGCTCGCGGGATGGTGTCACGGTAGGTGACTTGCTCGATGCCGTTGCCGAGCTCCACGGTCGTGCCGAATTGCTGCGTTGTCGGCGTCCACGGGCCGGCGAGGTTGTCGGTTGTCTCGATGGTGTAGGTGAGGTCGAGCGCTTTGTGGCGGCGGAGGAAGGTCACGGCGAGGTAGTTGTCTCCGGCGTCGTTCACGATGCTTGCGCTCGAAAGTGCGCTGTTGTCGTGGGCTCGCGGCTGGCGGCCGAATGCATATTCGGCGAGGTTCGTGAGTCCGTCGCCTTCAGCATCTCCGGCGGGGCCGACTAGTGCGGTGTTCACGGTGTAGGCGGGGTTTGCGGGCGTCGGTAAATAAATTTCGCCTGCATTGAAATGATCCCAGCGCCAGCCGTCGAAGTGATTTGCAAAATCGCCGTTGTCTGCGCCGCCTGGTGTGCCGCCTGCGGTGCCGCTGAGCGCCCAGTTTGTCGGCAGGTCGTAGGTCGCGTAGTCGGGCGATGCGTTGCGCACGACGAGGCTGCGTCCGCCCTCATCGGCGGGCGGGAACCAGCGCTCGTTGTAGCTGAAATCGAGGATCATTTCGCCCACGGAATCTTCGATGCGCAGATGGTCGCCGGAGTTATCCAGCGTTCCACCGAATGTGCCTGCGATGTTAAAGCCGGTGCCGTATCGCGCAGCGAATGCGGCGGTGTTTGCGACGATCAAAACGCGTTGTCCGGGCGTGAGCACGGTCGCTGGGAAAACGAACTCGATGCCGTCGGTGAACTTCGCGCCGGTGATGTCGAGGCTCGTTACGCCGGTGTTTTGCAGTTCGATGTATTCGTAGTCGCTTGCCGCTGTGCCCGGCGCTGCGAGCAGTTCGGCAGGCGTCGGCGCGATTGGCGCGAACATGAGCTCTGTGATGCGCAGCGATTGTTGCGCGGGGGTTGGTGCGGCGGTCGTGCTGTACGTGCTCACGAGCCGTGAATTCACGAGTGCGCCGTCGCGGAGTTGCACGGTCTCGCCACGCGCGGAGAGCTGGCCGTCGTATGCGCCCACGACAAACTCCGGCGTGGTCGGTGCGCCGGGGCGATTGCGAAAGCCCGGCTTATTGCGCACGACTTTCATGACGTTGAGCGGCGCGCTCGCTGCCTTTGGCGCGACAGTTCCGCTTGGAAATGTGAAGAACGGCGAGTTCGCGCCGGGGTTCCACAGCGTCCATCCGCTCATGTCCACTTCCTCGGCGTTTGCGTTGGTGATCTCGATAAACTCGTGGTCTTGCTGCGAGTATCCGGCGGTCGCGGTGGCGGGGTTAGCGGCTGCGTTTGTGATCGTCACGACGGGCAGTGCGGTGGCGGCAGTCGGGATCATATTATAGCCGCTCGATGGTCCGTAGGTCGTGTAGAGCGCGGTGCGATGCTGTCCGAGCCATGTGTCGAAACTTGCGCGGTTGCGGTAGTTGCCGTCAGTCGCGAGTCCGGTCGGCGGCGTGAGCAAGAGCGCGCGGATTTCCTCCAGCTTTTGCTCCATGATCGTGGTGCCGGGAATCGTCGCACCGATTGGCCCCATCATCGTATCCATGAGCGTTCGCAAGCGGCGGCCCACCATCGCGCGGACTTCCGGGATGTCGTAGCCGAGCTGCCAAAGGACACACCATTGCTTGGTCCCGGCGGGGTCGTGGTAAAACGTGCTCGTGCTCTGCCAAGGATTGTTGCGGTTCGTGGAGACGGTGGTGTTGTAGCCAACGCCGAGCGACATGTCTTTATCCCACGGAAAAAGGAACCACTCTTGCGAATCAATCGTGTCGCGGAATGCGTAGAAGTTTTTGCGATTCACGTCCTCTTCGGAAATCAAAGCGCGCACCGCCATGAAGTTCACGAAGTTCGGCAGATTCATGTTTTTGAACAGGAACGTCTTCTTATCAGCGGCTGTGCCCGTGCCGATTCCAGCGGTGAACGTCGAGAAATCCGCAAAGCTCTCGTACGTCCGCGTTTTCTTCTCCACGCCGTAAATCGGGTTCTCGTTTTTGAAGCCCGGACTGCCCGAGTAATCGCCGCCCACCACGTTGCCCGGCGTGCCTTCTTCGCCGAGCCGCTGCACGAATTTATAGAGCGCGCCGTCGTTGTCGAAGCCCTTGCGCTTTAGAAAGTCGTCGTCGAGTTGCTCGATGAGTTGCGCCATTCGATGCGGCGTTCCGTTTCGCACCATCGCCACGGGAAACGCCTCCAGCGCAGGATGCCCGGCTGCGCGGTAAATCGAATACGCCGTGCTCACGCGGAAGTGATTCGCGTCCAGTCCGCTGCTGTTCATATTCAGCTCGCCGACGGTTCCGAGCGTCGCGTTGACGTAGATGCCTTCCTTCGCGTTGAAGTTAAACTTTTGCGAGCCCGACGACGTGTATCCGCCGCGCTGGCGCACGTAGATGTTGTCGTAAAAAAGCCCGCTGTAAAACACGCTTGCGCGACTGCCGACGCGCGTGTCGCTGTTCGCCACATCTGCGGTGAACCACTGCATGATCGGCATCGTCGCCGAGAGCGTCGTATCCGCGACCACCGTGCCGAAATACTCCGGCGATTGCGAGACTCCGTCGTCGTTCGTGAGGTCCACCGGATACGGCGCGCGCCACGTCCGTGCCGACGCGTCCGTCGCAGTGATATAGTAACGCAGCATCTGCCGCGCAGCCGCGCCGTGCGTGCCGGGAATCGTGCCGGAAAAAATGCGCGAACCATCCGTCGCGAGCGGCACCGGGCCCATGTCCGTCATCGTGATTGCGGCCGACTCCGCGCCGTATTGCACGCGATATTTCAGCGACACCGTGCCGATTGCCGCGAGCCGTGGCGTGACGTGCGCCGTGATCGTCACCGCACCGCCAGTGGATGGCTGCACCGGCGTGTGCGAGACATTCGCGATGGCCGGACCGGGGTTCACATTGCCGCCGCCATTCGCCGCTCCGGGAGTCGCCACTGCGAAATACCCCGGCGCTTGCGCAGCGGGAGTGAGCGTCGCATCGAGCACCGGCGTGAGCAGGAAATCCGTCGCCGAATTCACAAACGTCATCCCGTGAATCGCGAGCGAGTTTGCGCCATTCACCATCGCCGGCAGCGCCGCAGCCGTGACATCCACGTCTTCAAAAACGACCGCGTCATTTTCCGCGCGGTCGCCTGTCGCCACCGAGTTGAAAGCACGCGTGCCCGCGAAGTTCTTCCGCGCGATTTCCGTGCCGTTCAAATACGCCACGTAACCGTCGTCATATTTCGCCCGCAGCCGCAGCGCCGCAAAGCGCGCCTTGTCGGAAACCGTGAAATTGTGCCGCGTATAAATGCCGGGATTCACCCCGAACATAGCCGTCTGCACGTTGCTTTGGAAGTGCGCCGGATACAGCGGAGTCGGGAACGTATCCAGCCCTCCCGTCATGTGCTGACCGATGAGCGACGCCCCGATATCCGAACTCCAAAATCCCGCATCATCCATCTTCCCGATCAACCGAAACCCCGTGCCCAAATCATCGCCGCAACCGAGATGAAAACCGTTTGCCGTATTATTGTTCGCCACGTATGCGCCCACCGAAGTCGCAAACTGCGCGCCATTGATATACAGCCGTTTATTGCCCGCCGCGTCGCGCGAGATGGCCACATGCGTCCACGTATTGTACGAAACATTTGGACCCGTCACCGTATGCCACGCTCCCAGCGTCCCGGTCCAAAATGACCACCGATGCGTTCCGGCGTTTGGCTCCATGTAGAGGATGAATCCTCGCTGCTGCCCCGCCGGACCCACTCGCGACGACACCACCGCCTGATGGGCTCCATTGTTCGAAGTTGGAAAAACCCACGCAGCAAAAGTGAACGTCGCCGCCGGATTCAGCGCCGACGAAAACGGCACCGTCAAGCCGTCCGATCCGTTGAACTGCACCGCAGTCGCAGTCCCCGCATTGGCTCCGCTCACGCCAAACGTCTGCCCCGTCCCATTCAGCCCCGCCACCCGACCGCCGCCCGTAAAATCCGCCGCGCTCGTCGCCCCCGCCGATTCATCCAGCAACCAGGAAGCCGTCGGCGAACCGACCTCAAACCCCACACCGCTCCCCGTCGCGCTCGTCCACGACGTGTCGGTAAAATTCGACTGAGTCCAATTCGGCGACGCTGTGTCATCCGCAGTCGTCGTCGGCACTTTATACCGAATCGCCGACGCGCTCCCCGTGAACGCTTCCACCGTCGCCGGCGGACCGTAGCTGATGTCATCCACCTGCAACGGAAAGTTCGGCGCAAACTCCGTCGTCTTCGTCGCACCGTCCGGCTTCACCATCGCCAAATACTCCCCGCCTTTCGCCAGCGAGAAATTCGTATGCCGATACCCCAGCGGATCCACATGAGTCGCCGCGCCGGTAGAGCCCGCGCGATTCGAAGCAAACACCACCACACGCCCGCCCGCCGGAATCGTCAGCGTGGGAAAAACAAACTTCCCGAGATTCGCCGAAGTATCCGTCAACCGCCACCCCGCCAGGTCCAACGGCGTCGCATCGGGATTCCAAATCTCGATCCAGTCCTCATACTTGTCATGCCCATCTTTGAGGGTCGTCAAATTGGACGCCATAAATTCCGAGATGACCGGATCGGCCATGGCGACGGACGACAAAAGGGCAATCGAAAGACAAATAATGCGCATAAGAAAAACCTCGGTGCTGGTGGTGAAACGGAAGACAATACGAAAGGCAGGAAATGACGGTAAGCAACCAAAATGTGCGGCATAACGGCTATCGTTCCTGTAAACAGGAGTTTTGTTCGGTGCTGTTCCGATTTCAAAGCAAAGGAGCCAAGCGCTTTGTGCGCATCATTTAGCGCCCGGTCATATTTGCGTGCATTGAGGGATGGCGGAGAGCGTTCCGGTAAAACGGATTCTTGAGTTGCCGATTTCGGAAATATGAACCATCCTTTGCCGCCGTTGGCGACTCCTCTGGAATCACGAAATCAAAATCACTCAATCGAATTATGAAACCGCTCACCCGCTCAATCGCAGCACTCATCGCAATCGCTCCTTCCCTTCTTTTTTTGCCGCAGTCGGCGTCGGCCGGGACTATTTGGGACGGCGGTGGCGCGGATGACAATTGGGGAACTGGGGCGAACTGGAATGATGATCTCACGCCGCCGGTCGGGGTGTTGGTTGATTTGAGTTTTGCGGGCGCGACTCGGCTCACTCCGTTTAATAATTACACGGCGTTCGACGATTTTCACTCGATCCTCTTCGACGCCTCCGCGGCGAGCTTTAATCTTTTTGGAAACGCCATCGATATCTTCGGGAAGATCGAAAACTACAGCACGAACCCGCAGACGGTTTCGCTCGACCTCGCGATCAATGCGGGGCAGCCGGGCACGGGCGAATTTAATCCCGTGAATGGCGACTTGAATATCGCGAGCAACAATGTCTTCACGAACGGGAACACGGTCCGGGTTTACGGCACGAACAACAAGACCGTGACGTTCGGTGCGACGACGGTGATTTCGCAAGCGGGCCACTTCAATGTGGAGCAAGCGAGCAATGCGGTTTTCCTCGGCGCGAATACTTACACGGGCACGACGAATGTGCTCGCCGGCACGCTCACCGTCGGCAGTGGCGGCACGAACGGCACGACGGGAACCGGCGCGGTGACGGTGCTTGCGGGCGGAAAGCTGACATATAATCGCAGCGACGCGATCACGGTGGCCAACGTGCTCGCCGGTGCGGGCAACTTCGTAAAAGCGGGCGCGGGCACGCTTTCGCTCACCGGCGTGAATACGCTGTCGGGCAATTTCACAATCAGCAACGGCACGGTGAATGTGGGCACAAACGCGAGCGCCCTCGGGACGGCGGCCATCACGCTTGGCGACGCGAATACCGGGGCGAACAATATCGCGCTGACCTCGAACGGTGCGAGCGTCGGGCGGCCCATCACGGTGAGCGCGAGTGGTAGTGGCACAGTGACTATCGGCACGGTGAGTGCAGGTGCGACGGTGAATCCTACGTTCAGCGGCCAACTCACGCTGAACCGTGCGACGACGCTCACTGCGGGCACGACGGATCGCACGACTTGGACGGGCAAGATCACGGGCAACGTGGGCACGCTCACCATCGCCGGTGGACAGCGCACGGTGGTGGATAATTTGACGAATGATTTCGTGGGCGATGTGGTGGTGACGGGGACGAATACAATTTTGCAAACGGGCGTCGGCACCGGCACCGAGCACATCCCGAACGGCAGCAGCATCAACATCGGCGCGGGCGCCATCGTGAAGCTCGCGGGTGTGGCGGGCTCCGTCGAGACGATCAACGCGCTCAACGGCACAGGCGTGATTCGCCGGCACGAGGGCGTTGGTGGGTTGCAGACGCTCGTGCTCGGCTCGGCGGGCGGCAGCGGTTCGTTTGGCGGCACTTTGCTGAATGGCAGCGGGACGCTCGCGATTCGGAAGGAAGGCGCGGGCACGCAGACGATCACTTCGGTGGCGGGCAACACGGCGAGCGCGGGCATCACTGTGAATGGCGGCGTGCTGAAATTCACGGGCCTCGCCGGGTTCGACGGCGGCACATTCAGCGCCGCGCAGACGTACGCAGTCAATAACGGCGGCACGCTCGAAATCGGCGGTGACTGGAACACCAAGAGCACAAGCACATACAACATCAATGCGGGCGGGACGCTGACGTTTAGCTCTCCCGGCATCGCCGTCCTGGGCGACCGGACGATCAATTACGTCAACAATTTGAATTTAACGGATGCGACGGTGAACGGTCCCTCGACGTACCGAATCGGCAATAACACAACTGCGACTCACACGTTCTCGGGCAATCTCGGGAGTACGATTTCCACGGGATTTGGCATGGTGAAAAACGGCGCCGCTCAAACGGTGAATCTCACTGTCAATGACGGCGCGGCGGATGCAGACCTCACGGTCAGCGGACCGATCATCGATATCGGTTCATTCGTCGGATCCACGCTCAACAAGCAGGGCGCGGGAAAAATGATCGTGACTGCAACGAATACATACTCAGGGCCGACCACCGTAACTGCGGGAGTCCTGCAACTCGGCAACGGCGGCGCAGGCGGAACATTCGGAGCCGGAGCGGTCACCAACAACGCTGCAATCGTCATTAATCGCAGCGGGGCCCCGAGCATCGCGAACGCAATTTCGGGAACCGGCTCGCTCACGCACACGGGCAACGGGACAACCACGCTCACCGGCGCAAATACTTACACCGGCGCGACGACGGTGAGCACGGGCACGCTTTTCACCACGCCCGCGCAGACTGGCGCGACAACGGTGACTGTGGCCGACGGCGCGGCTTTCGGCGTGAAGCTGAATACGCTCGGCACCACGCTGACTGTTGGCACTGTGACGACAGGAACAGCCACCGGTGCGACGCTGCGCTTTGACAAGGGTGCGCTCGCAAATCCGACCGCGCCAATGCTGAACGTGGCGACTTTTACGCCGACTGCGGCGACCACCCTGCGCGTGCTCGGTTCGAATCTGAGCGCGGGCACTTTCCCGCTGCTCGATTACACGGGAAGCATCGGCGGCACTGGCTTTGCCGGGCTCTCGCTCGCGCTGCCTTTCCGCGTTGGTGGCTCATTGGTGGACAATTCCGGCGACACGCGGGTGGACGTGACCATTTCCGGCGCGGAAACCGCGAAATGGCAGGGGAACGTGAACGGTGATTGGGATATCGACCCCGATGGCGGCAACACGGCGGGCACGTTCAACTGGAAGACCTCGCTGCTCTCCACCAGCACCCGCTACGCGCAGGGCGCTGTGAATACCGACGTCGTGACCTTCGATGACACCGCAACGGGAACGACCAATGTAAGCCTTACGACCACGGTCACACCGGTCAGCTTCACGGTGAACAACTCCGCGCTGAACTACTCTTTCAGCGGCACCGGGAAAATCAGCGGCGCGACCGGGCTGACCAAGCAGGGAACCGGCACGCTCACTTTCGGAACCACCGGCGGCAATGACTTCACCGGCACCGTGAGCATTCAAAACGGAACCGTCGCCGCGGCGAATCTGGCCGACGCAATCGGAGCCGGAACCACCGCAATCGTGCTCGGAAGCGACCCGACGCCCGGGACCCTTCGCTACACCGGCGTCACCGCGGCTTCCACTTCGCGCGCAATCGCAATCGGGGCGGCGGGCGGAGGCATCGGCGTGAGCGACTCCGCTACGACGGCGACATTCAGCGGCCTGATCAGCGGCGGCGCGCTCGTGAAAACCGGGGACGGCACTGCATTGCTCACCGCTGCAAACACCTACTCCGGCGGAACGACCGTTAGCGCAGGGCGCCTCCAGGGTAATACGAACACGGCGTTTGGCTCCGGCGCGATCACCATCGGCGACACTGCGGCAAACGCGTCGATTTACCTCGGCCAGCGTGCGGATATCACGAACCCAATCACCGTCAGTGCGCTTGGCAGCGGCACCGTCGTCATCGGCGCAGACAATTCCGGCAGCGGCGCAAATGCGGCAACGTTTGCCGGAACGCTGACACTGAATCGTCCGACGACGGTGAGCGGAGAGGTCGCGGCGGACCGGCTCGCGATTGACGGCGTAATCACCGGCACCGTCGGCACCCTCACCGTCAGCGGTGGTTCGCGCACGACATTCGCTTCCACGGCGAACGACTTCATTGGAGACCTCGTCGTCACCGGAGCCGGAACCGTTCTCCAGGCGAGCGTCGCCACTGCGGCTGAGGTAATTCCCAACACCGCGAGCGTCACGGTGGATTCCGGAGCTGTGTTGCAACTCGCTTCGCTCACCGGAGCCGAGACGATCAATGCGCTGAACGGCGCGGGAACTGTGCGCACTTTCCCGACCGGCGGATTTGGCTCAAATCTCACCGTGGGCTCCGCAAACGGAAGCGGCAGTTTTTCCGGCACGCTCTTGAACGGAGCCAGCGCCCTCTCGCTCACAAAGACGGGCAGCGGCACGCAAACGCTCGGTGGCGCGAATACCTACACCGGCGCGACGATCGTCGCTGGCGGCACTCTAGCGGTCACCGGTTCCATCTCCGGCAGCGCGACCATTGACGTGCAATCCGGCGCAAACCTCGACGTCGCTGCGGCGGGCGGCGGATTTATCGTCGGCGCGACGCAGACGCTGAAAGGCACCGGCAACGTGCTCGGCGCGACCACGGTCAACGGCACACTCTCGCCCGGCGCATCACCCGGCACGCTCACATTTAACAGCGCTCTCACATTCGGCAGTGCCTCCGCACTCACGCTCGAACTCGGCGGCACAAACCCCGGCGAATTCGACAAAGTCTCGGGCGTCACCAACCTGACGCTCGACGGAACGTTCACCGTGAGTCTCTTCGGCGGATTCAATCCCGTGCCCGGAAACTCATTCGACGTTCTCGACTGGAGCGGCACGCTCGACGCCACCGGCTTCAACATGGCCAGCGACCTCGTGCTGCCCGGCCTCGCGCTCGACTACACGTGGGACACGACGAATTTCACCTCCGACGGGTCCCTCGCCGTTGTGCCGGAGCCTGGAAGCGCTGCATTGCTACTCGGCGGGCTTGCGATGCTCGCAGGCCGCCGCCGGTTTCGTCGGTAGCAGGTGCATTTTCATCGGGTGACATTTTCAAAGTGATTGGGCAGTGTGTGGGTTGAACGTCCCACTTACACACATGCTCAGACCACTCACACTCCTCGCCTGTTTCACCGCGTCGCTTTACGCCGCGCCCGTCTCGCTCTTCGATGGCAAGACCCTCGAACAATGGGAGGGGAGCGCGCTTTGGAAAGTCGTGGATGGCGAGATCCATGGCGGTTCGCTCACGGAGACGGTGAAGCACAATGACTTCATCGCGACGAAGAAGTCGTTTTCGAATTTCGAGCTGAAGCTGAAGCTGCGGCTGAACGGCACGGG
>JAYUSJ010000230.1:0-4852 GCA_043755735.1 Verrucomicrobiaceae bacterium
ATACCCCGCCTTCGCACGCGCCCACAACCAAGCCGCGCAGCAAGAAGCCATCAAACTCGGCGCGTGCCTCGCCCACGTCCGGCGTGGATTTTTCGACGCGAAAGAAAGCACCCCACGCCACGCTGGCTGGCTCATTTACCAAATCGGACTCCTCTACGACATCGAGCGAAAACTCCGCTCCGCCCGCGCCGGACCCGCACTCATCCAAGCTGTGCGCGCCGCACAAAGCCGTCCGATTTTTGAGAGGCTCTACAAAGCCATCGTCATCATGCGACCCAAGCACCTCCCGCAAAGCGCATTTGGCAAAGCGATGACGTACGCCCTCAACCAACGCCCCGAGCTGGAGCGCTACCTCGCCGACGGGCGAATCCAGATCGACAACAACCTCGTAGAAAACGCCATCCGCCCCACCGCCATCGGCAAGAAAAACTTCATGTTCTTCGGCAGTGCCGGAGCCGGACAACGCGGAGCCATCCTCTACACCATCGTCGAAAGCTGCCGTCGTCGAGGCATAGACCCACTCGCCTACCTACGCGACGTACTCACGCGGCTCCCTTCGATGAACGTGAGCGAAATCAAAACCATCACCCCCGCCGCCTGGTCCAAAGCCCGCAGCATCCGGTCATCCCACGCTCGCGCCGCATAAAAGTTCGTAAGTTCCATATACGAACTCCCTACGGAATTTATACCTCAGTTCCGATGGAACGCGACCTTTGCTCTATGTCACTGGGCGTGACGCTTACGATGCAGCCAACCTCAAAGAAGACGCGCCCGTGGAGCCGCCGGCGTGTGTGCGACTCGGGCTCGAGGCAGGCCAAGCTGCGACACTCAAATGGCTCGATTTTTACCGCCGTATGGGGATCGAGGTGACTCCCGAGATGACTCTGGTGAAGAAGGAACCGGTCGTGGAGACGGCCAAGCGCCCCGACGGATATTGAAATCCAAAGGTGCTACCGCCAAGTAACGGTCTGATCTCTTTGGCCAACAGCCAGGTGAGGTAATCCACTGTCAAATCCAGATCGCTTCCCTTCCACTCCTTGAAGTCGGCGCACAGAATCGAGTATTCAGGAAGCGGGCTCTTGGCAGGCTTGAGAACCTTTAGCTTTTGACGAGGTCGGCGCGGTCGAGGCGGATGACTACGGCGCCGAGGTCGAGGGCGCGTTCGCCGGGGATGAGGTGGGCGGGGTTGATTTTGTAGAGGCCGTAGTCGCGCTTGAGGATGCCGCAGCGGTGGAGGACGACGCAGTGCTTGGAGATGTTCGTGGCGGGGACTTTGAGGCGTTTGCCAATCTCGATGGCGGGCAGGGCTTCGCCTTTGAAGAGTTCGTCGAGGATGCGCCAGCGGGTTTTGTCGGAGATGGCGGTGAGGAGGCTATCGAATGGGATTTGCGGTGCGGTTGCGGATGCGGGATTCATAGTGTGGGTGTGAATTGAACCAGAAAGGGCGGGGAAATCAAGCTCTAGCAGGAATATAGCGTCGCGTGTGAGGATTGTGTATTTTTGCACAGCCCGAATATCTTCCTACACAACGCGGCTATCTTGCTGCACAACCCGGCTATCTTGCTGCAAAACCCGGCTATCTTGCTGCACGACACGGCTATCTTGCTGCACAACAAGGCTATCTTGCTGCACGACGCGGCTTTCTTACTGCACAACACGGCTATCTTGCTGCACGACGCGGCTTTCTTACTGCACGACGCGGCTATCTTGCTGCACGACGTGGCTGTCTTGCTACATGACGTGGCTGCCTTGCGGCATGGAGGGGCGGATTAGGCGCCGTCTCCTCTACGGCACAGCGATTGATTCGGAGGGGGGCACTCAAGCGAACTAATCATTGTTCCCCGCATCCGTTCCCAGGACGTAGGGAGTGGCACAATCGGTGGTGATGTTGTTCCGATACTTCGGACGTCCGGTGCCGGTGAATTCGATCCCTTTCGTGAAGCCGGCGACGCGGTTGTTTTCGACAATGTAACTTGTCGTAAATGCGAGACGCATCCCGGAATCTCCATGTTCGTTTGGGTCATTGAGGACGCGGTTGTTGTCAACGACAGCGGCCTGCGCGTTTCCAAAGATGCCGTAGTTTGAATTTCCCATTGAGGAGCCGGTTCCGATGACGTCGTTATCAATGATGGTCGCGAATCCAAGATCGAGCGAAATACCTATGGCGCTGCCCGTCCCGTCGGTTCCGGTGCTGGCAACGACACAATGTTTTACGGAGCCAAATGGACCGAGCAGTTGAATGCCTTGTAATTTGCACGACTCGACGCGGACGTTTTCGACATAGACGCCCAATGCTGCTGCCTGGAATCCATTGAGCCGGATGCCGGTGGTGAATCCTCGAACGGTTCCATTAAAAACGCTGATCCCCCCGCGGCTATTGGCGACGATGCCGGTGACATCTGCTCCGCCCGCGAGCGTGTGTGTGATGACGCGCCCGCCGAGATCGAGCTTAACATCATCCGCGTTGACCGTAATCGCTGCACTGGCCGCCTTGGCGAGGACGAGATCCTTGCTGAGGATGTATCGCCCCGGTTTGGAAATGACTGCCGGAAGTGAGCGGATTTGTTTCGCGACTTGCGCGACTGCATCGGATGAGACGACTGCGAGGATGAAGAGTGTGCGGAGCAGGATGGATTTCATCCTTCAAGTATTGGGCCGCGTGTCGGAAACTGCAATACGACGTTGGGCCCACGGACCCGGTTGGCGCTATTACTTTTCCCGACATCGCACTGCGCGCTCAAGTGCTACGAAAGGGGTATCTCCGTCCTTCACTTTTTAACTTACGCTCGGACCTATGAAACACATCCAGAGCATTCGCTGTCCGCGTAGCCGCGTTGTAACGATGACGGCTATCGCGTTGGTTGCGATGGCGACGCCGTCCTTCGCGATTGATGCAGACGGCGACGGGCTGAACGACAAGCTGCGACGTCTTCTTCGCCGAACTCGCGCTATGGCTTGGCGTGAGCAAACCGGAGCTCCCGCTCATCCTTCCAAACATCGGCAATTTCTACAGCACGAGCAGCAGCGCGCCGCCGCTGGGAATGCCGGAGCAGCTACAACGACGGGCCGCGATATCCGACCGGGTCGATTTCCACGCTCGCGTATCCCGCTGCGAGGATTCCGCGCTCCAACTCGGCTGCCAGTTCCGCGGCACGCGGAAGCTCGTCCGGCGCGATGAGCAACCTCGCGCGCGGTGCGCTGTCCGGCGCTACGATGTGGCGGACCCTGAACACCCGGAAACCAAACGACTTCACTAGCTCTTCGCCACGCTCGACCATCGCGAGCGCATCGGGAGTCACCGGTGTGCCCCACGGGATGCGGGAGCTGAGGCACGGTTGAGCGGGCGCATCGGCGGTCGCCAATCCGAGTTCGCGGGAAAGCGCGCGGATTTCGGCCTTGGTGAGACCGGCATCGCGCAAGGGTGCGATGATCTTAAACTCGGTCGCCGCGACGCGTCCCGGGCGATCGTGGCCCATGTCGTCGGAGTTCTCGCCATACGCGATGGCACGATAGCCACGCTCTGCTGCGAGGTTATCGAGGCGCTTAAAAAGCTCGGCTTTGCAGAAATAGCAGCGATTCGGCGGGTTCGCGGAATAGTCGGGATTATCCAGCTCCAGCGTCTTCACTACCTCCACGGGCGCGCCAAATGTGCGCGCCACGGCAAGCGCTTCGGCGAGTGCAGCGCGTGGAAGGCTCGGGCTGTCGGCGATGACGCCGAGCACTTTGTCGCCGAGCGCGCGATACGCTTCCGCGAGCAAAAACGCGCTGTCCACTCCCCCGCTGTATGCGATGACGAGCGGTGCGTTTTCCCGCAGCAACCCGGAAAGGCGGACACGTTTCGCGGCGAGCTCGCTCACAGCAGATTGCGGCGGAACACTTCCTCGATGGGAAGCTGGAGCCCGATGTAGAACTCGCCGAATTCGCCATATTGCGCAGTCACTTCGTCGAAGCGCATTTGATAAACGATGCCCTTCACATCCATCGCGTCGTGGGCGAGGAGCGTGACGCCCCATTCCCAATCATCGAGACCTGTGCAGCCCGTGATGAGCTGGAGGATTTTCCCGCTCCACTGACGGCCCACTTTTGCATGGCCGGACATGAGCTGCTTGCGTGTCTCAAAGTTTGTCGCATACCAGTTTTGCCCAGGCAGACCGCGGCGCTTCGACATCGGGTAAAAACACATCACTTCCCACTGCGGGAGGACTGGATAGAGGCGATGCTTTTGGTAGTGGGCCATCCGGTCGCGCCACTCGGTGAGCGATTTTTCAAACTCCGGCGTGCCCTCGGGAGACGTCTGTTTGAGCTCGGCGATAAACTCCGATTCAGGCGTCGTGTATTCGCTCTTCTCCGTCATGGAGTAGAAAGAATAAGCGGGCACCAAAACGTCGGGCCCGAGCGAAATCGTCAGTCGCTTTTCAAATGCGTTCGCGGCCTGCAGGTCAGCGCACAGGAGCATGAAGCCCACGTCGGACTTCGGCGTCACCATTGCAAACGTGAGCAACTGGCATCCTTCAGTCTCGCGAATCTCCTGCACGATTTCGCTTAGATTCGTGCGGGCGCAGAACTTTTCTTCGTCGGAAAGAAACGCCCAAGCGCTGTGATCGACTTTGTAGAAAAGATGCAGGACGTGCCAGCCTTCGGCGGAAATGAGTTTTGGAATTTCGGTCATTGGTTGCGCTGAGAAGTAATCCGTGAAGCGCGGCAGTGCCAATCCTATTCCCATCCACCGTCAAAAGGGGGTGTGATTACAAGTGGAACAAGCAAAGTGTGAAGCCGAAGCCGTAGGCTGGCGTCGTAGAAGCGACGCCCCGTCGCTTTGGAGGTGCCAGCGGCGCCCCGCCGCCCCAGCCTT
>JAYUSJ010000231.1:0-4848 GCA_043755735.1 Verrucomicrobiaceae bacterium
CCTTCAAATACTCTCGCGCGGGACGATGCGGACGCGGCGCAGCTCGATGCGGTCGTTCGGGTAATCGTTCGGGTCGGCGGGGAGTTCGGCGACGCGCTCTAGGACTTCCATGCCTTTGATGACGTTGCCAAAGACGGTGTGCTTGCCGTCCAGCGCGGGCTGTGGCGTGAGAGTGATGTAAAATTGGCTGCCGTTGCTCTGGCGCTGCGGGTTCAGTTTATCCGGGAGGCGGGCGGCGGCGACGGTGCCCTTCGCGTGCTTGCGGTGGATTTCGGCGGGCAGCGTGTAGCCGGGGCCGCCCGTGCCGACTTTGGTGCGGTCGCTCTTTTTGCTGAGCGGGTCGCCCATTTGCACGAGCGTGCTGGGGATGGAACGATGGATAGCGCAGCCCTTGTAAAAGCCGTCTTGCGCCAGCTTCTTGAAGTTCGCCACGGTGCGCGGCGCGTCCTTTTCGTAGAACTCGATGGCGACAGTCCGCAGCGCCTTCTCACCAGCAAATTTGAACTCCAGCACCGCAACATCATCGGCAAATGCAGTGGCGGTAAGGCAGGCGAGTAAAAGGAGTTTCTTCATCGCAGTGGGTGTAGGCGACGGCGTGGCGGAGATCAATCATCGTGGTTATTTGTGCTTGGGCTGCGCCCACCGGGCATCCGGATCGGGTATTTGTGATTACGGGGCAAGACGTTGCTTCCGCGTCGAATAAAAAGAAAGCAGCACTTGCTCTCCATTGCTGTCCGAATGCGCGCCGAGATAGTGATTCAAAAGTTGCTGCAATACGTGCGGCTTGTTTTGAAAACGGTCGATCTGCCGAAGTAGCCTCTCGGCAATCTTTCGGCGGCGATTTTGAAGTCTGTTGCAGTCCAATCCCGCTACGTTGATTGTATAGTCGGCCCTTCGATATTCGTCGCTTCCTTGCTCTGCTGAGGGCACGACTTTACCATTGCTTAGATACTTGAACATCGCATCGCAATCGGCCTCCCGTGGAGAAACGAAGTCAGCGAGGATAAAAACGCCATGTTTTCCGATGTATTCGTTTTTGAAATGCCCGCAAGAATCAGCACTTTGCCCCGTCTGCTGTTCTCCCTGACAAGAAGCGATGAGATTTGAGTAATCGAATGTGCGTGCTGGATTTCCTCCGATACCGCCTTTGGGTTCAACGTGTTCGATATGGCGTCCAAGTTCTCCCAGCGAGCCTTCGCAAAAGCCACACAACCCGAATTGATGTCGGTAGAGCTTGTCCCGGATGGCCCGTTTCGCTTGGCGCACTTGTACAGATGAATTCTTCCAATTCAGCGGGAGTGGTGGGTTTGCATTGGTAAGCTCGGTCGGCGCAGGGTGCGGAGCAAGATGGCGCATGGACTATTCTTCTTCGTCTTTAGGGGCTGGAATGACAGGCAGCGTGAGGTTCATTCCCTTGAGGATTATCTGCTGGGTCGCGGCCATATCGGCAAGCTCGATAGCGGGCTCATCGTCGGTGAATATCTGGCGGACTTCTTCCCGCTTCTTCGCAAGTTCGCCGGGATCTGCATCCAAGGTCTCTGCAAGGTGCACGTATGCCTCGAGGAGTTTCACCTCTTCGAGGTTTTCCGCGCGGATCGGAACGTCAAAAGCCTCCTCCAGCACGCGGCTGCTCTCTGCTCCAATCGTCTCCGTGGGCAACTCACAGACAGCAAAGTCTTTTAGCCGACGGACATACTTTTTCTGCACCGTGCTGACAACCTGCGGGCTGTGCGTCGTAAAGATGAACTGCGTCCCTCGGAATGTCCTCATCAAGTCGGGAATGACCCGCTGCTGCCATTCTGGGTGCAAATGAAGATCGACCTCATCGACAATCATGATGGCCTGTGCAGCCAAAGGGTCCGGGTGCGCAGCCGTGACGGGATTTGCGCGGACCAATCGCAGCGCGAAGTCCATGACCATCCCGAGCATCACTTGGTAGCCATCGGAGAGCTGATCGAGAAAGAGCTTCACCGTTTCGAATGCGGGATTGCCAGAGACGCCATCCACGACAAATCGCTCGGTATCCGAGGCATCCATGCGTGGGTTGCGAATCCCAGGGAGCATCCTTTCGATAGCCGTCTTCACGGGCGCGAGAACGGAAGCCTCATTGCTATTGGACCGTCGAAGCTCTTGATCCTCCAGCATTTTGAACCAAGCCACGGCGCGCAAGAAATCAGCATTGGGGCTGAGTGCATCCTTTAGAGCGTCAAGTCGCTCAAAGCTTTTCCTTCGCTTCATGCTCGGTTTGTTATGAGGCACGTCCACCGCGCGATTGGTGCCGTAGTGGGCGAAGACGGGCAGGACAAAGTCCTCTTGGCGGGTGTGCTTGCCGACGATTTCATCGAGCCAGTCGTGGAGGCTTTTGAGCCCTTGGGTTTGTTTTGGCAGCGCCTTGCGAGTATCCTTTGAGTTGTCCCGCTTGATAATTCTATCCCACGAAAGTTCGCGCATTACTCCGTTCCCGTGTTCCGCAGTCGCGGCGATGTGGACGAAGGAAGATTGCACATCTTCAAATAACAACTGGATATCGAATGCCCGTTTAAGCCCCGGCCCTGAGAGGTCGGGCAAATGAGAAAGAACTGGTCCAAGACTGAGCGCAATGGCGTCTAAGAGGGCACTCTTGCCTGAGCCATTTCCTCCGATGAAAACGTTTAGCCGTGGGTCCAAAGTCAGTTCCAAGCGCCGAAAGCAGCGGAAGTGCTCCAGTTTGAGAGTCTTTAAGATCATAAATCGGATATAAAGAACTTCTTCGGTTACACTGCCTCAAGTGAGATTTCCACGCTGCCGGGTGGAAAATCCCTGCCGTCTGGCAGCGTTAAGCGAGAGAACAATTCCTTAAGTCGTAGCACTTTTTCAGGAGTGCTTGATTGCGGACAGAAGCGAAGATCGCTTCCCGGAAGTTGGATAGAACTGAATGGAACTCCGGTATTTTTATTAAGGAAAGTAGTGGCAGGGTCACGCGACAGCGGAAAGCGAACCACTGGGAGTTCGGTCAATTGCTGTTTCATAGGTTCCCCGAATGCGTTGATGAGTTCTACGAGCAGCGTCACGACCACATCCGAAGCCGGTCCGCCGGAAATTGTCTGCGTCTCGCGATCCTCATCCAAGGCACCCCAATCAATCACGATCTTTAGTCCTCCCGCCGCCGGATGTCCATTTTCATCAGCATCCCGCTCTGAGTCCGCTTGTCCACCAACTACAGTGCTTCGTGAATCGGCCACAACTCCGCCCGCATACTGTTGTGCGGGATTCGCGTATATCTTTTGACTGTATCCTTGGAAATGCGAAGCGAGGCGCTGCATTTCATCCCTGTTTCGATGACACTCGGGGCAAATTAGGACGCCATTTTGAAGGGTCGTGGTTCCGCCGACAGTGTGTTCGATGATGTGGTGGATCGTTGCATCGCGGAATGGCACTCGCCGATCCGGACGCTCACAGCGAGGGTTCTGGCACAGTCCACGATCACGGTTCCAAATTACTTCTTTCTCAAGAGGGTCAAAAAGACGATTGGGATCAAGTTGGATGAGGTTTATTTTTGTATAAACTTGTTCCAGTAAAAACGAATGCCTCCTTCGTATTACCTCAGCAGTGTCGGAGCCTGAACCAGACAATAATCGCCCGAACCGTTCGTAATGCGGAAGTGACTCGTGAGTCTGTCGATAGTGGAGCTGGGCTGCTGCCACGTCTTGCTTGAATTTAATAAACGCGCCAACCACATCCTCGCGCCAGACTGATGCGTAGCGCCCTTCTTCAAGTGAGTCCACGAGCAATGCTAGATGAAATGCCCAAGCGAAGGGCAGCGGCTTGCCCTCCCGCAAACTATCGAATCCCGGTAATTTAGCGACGCGGTCAAGCACTTGTAAAACACGCGTGGCACCATCATCACCTTCCTTTAGGACGAGGTTATCAATATAGAACTCGTTGATTGTCGCACCCTTCAGATCGACAAAGTCCACTTCCGCCCGCTCGCGAACCATGATTGTCATGGCTAATCCAGCGAAGAACTTGCGAGCATCAGCAAGCCCATCCACGTAATGAACCCCATCATCCACCGAGAGGCCGCGGGAGCGTGGAAAGAGATTAAAGAAACGCTTCGGATTGGAGAGCCGATGCCCCGGTTTGCCAGCGTGCTGAATAACGAAGTTGGTAAAGTCACCGGGCCATGCGTCCCGCTTTTCCTGCGCAGTCAACGGTGTCCCCGCTTGCAACCGAATGAAGAGGTCACGAACCTCGTTTGGATGCTCCGCAGTCATTTGGACAACCAACAACTCAAAGCCAAGCAGTCGCTCTTTATCAGCCCGGGAAAGTTCCTCAAATTTCTTTCCCGTCCACGAAGGCATTTCAGTTGCCCCAATGGGTAAAACTGTTCCCGGTTTGGCCTTCTTGGGATCGGGTAGGGCAAATTCATTCTGACGATAGCCGATGATTGCGGCGAGTCGCTGCTGACCGTCCACTATCCATGCGGTTGTCTGAATCTCACCAGTAAAGTTGTTCGTTTTCGCCTCCAAATGGACATAGAAAAGGGGGATTTGATACCCTCGCAGAAGCGAATCAATGAGTCCCTGTTTTTGCGACAAGCTCCATTTTGTCCCTCGCTGATACTCTTCATTGACGCGCAATTCATTCGCCAAACGTGCATCGGCGAGGCTTTGCAGCGTGCGAGTTTTGACTTCAGATTTCATGTGATTCGACGTTATTTACCAACTTCGACAAGTCGAGATTCGAATCGCGACGCCATGCGTGCCAATTCACCTTGTCGGCGAACGGTGGGCGGTTACGTTCCGCGCCCTTTTTATGACACACGGACAACGATGGGTAAGTAATAGCGAGCCGGAGCTGGGGCTCGGG